>JACSRS010000001.1 GCA_014879655.1 Burkholderiaceae bacterium | reverse complement strand
ACGCTGCAGCGAAATTCCCCAAAAATTAAGCCTTAGCGTAGGATTCTGCCCCCTCCGGCATCAGACCCCCATAGCACCTGCCTGAGCCGCCTCTGCGTCCCTTGCGATGTCCTGAAGGGCTTGTGCCACCAGAAGCCGCAGCCAGCGGCTGTAGGCATCGAGGCGGTTCGGCGGAAGGACAAGGAAGATCGAGGTCAGATCATGCCGCAGGGCCGAGAACTGGAAGTCTGAGCGTGCCGTCGCAGCCACGATGCGGGGGCTGTCGAGGAAATGGGTGTGGCGCTGCGCCGAAGACATCACCGAGGCCGCTTCGCGGTCGGATTTGCCAAGGAAGCGGTTTGCAGCACGGGCGATCAATCCCCCGGCGGCGGCACTGTCCTGCATCAGCTCCAGAAGAGTGCGGAATTTTTCTGGCGGCAAGGTCAGATATTCCCGCACCGTGGCGAGGGTCTTGCGGTCCTGATCCTCATGGGCGACGGCGAACATGATCAGCCCCGACAGCAGCGCCTTGGCCTCTTCGTTCCAATGTGCATCCGACTGTTGGCCGGGCGGGTCCATGACGAGGGCTTCAGACAACGAGGCGGCATCTTCGCCCAGGTCGAGGCTTTCCGGTGATAGCCGCCCGAGGGGGTTATAGGCCGAGGCGGGCAGGCCGGTGACGCCGAAGGGGTCGAGGATATGAACCGCGCCAAGCCGCTTCCTTGCCTCGCCCGCAATCTTCGCATTCTCGCCCTTCGGGTCGATCACCAGCACCGAGCGCGGCACCGTCAGCAGGTTCGGGATCACCGTGCCAACGCCCTTGCCCGCCCGTGTCGGGGCAAGGGTCAGCAGATGCGCCGGGCCGTCATAGCGCATCAGTTTGCCGGTCCCGATGTCGCGCCCGATCAGCAGGCCGTCTTCTGACTGGAAGGTCTTGCGCTCTGCCTTGGAGGCGAAGCGCGCCGAGCCGTGGCTATCGCCCCGGTCTTTGCGGAAGAGCGTGTCCAGGCGGTGCATTTGCGCCCAGAGCACAGTCACCGCCACCCAGGCCACCAGATAGAGCAGGACGAAGACGCCCGTGCGGATGATACCTGCGAGCACCCCAACATCCCCGAGCAGGTTTGCAAGCCAGAGCTGCACCAGCATATTGGCCATGGTCGCGCCCAGGGTGGCAACGCCCAGACCCATGATCAGCTGGATCAGCATCAGGGGCGAGGCAATCAGAAACACCCCGATCCGCGTCAGGGTCATGAGAACTGTCCCGATCATCTTCATGCCGGGGCTTGCGCCTCGTCAGTTTTGCTTGGGGTTCCAGCTGGTGGGGCAGGGGGTGAAGATGCGAGGGCGGGCTGCTTCGCATCCCAGCCTTCGAAAGCTTTGCGGTCCTGTTCGCGGGGGAGGTTGCGGATCAGGCGCTCGATCATCGCGGCAGCATTGGAATCCCGCATCCCAAGATCGACCAGCGCGCCGCCCAGAATGATCTTGCGCCGCGTATCCAGCTTGCGCGCCTTCGTCGCTTCCCGGTTCTTCAGG
>JACSRS010000158.1 GCA_014879655.1 Burkholderiaceae bacterium | reverse complement strand
GACAGGTCACTCTCGCTGTTGCCGCTGGCCAGCCGCCGGAACACCAGCAAGTCGTAGCGCGACGTGAAGTCATAGTGCGAGGGCAGCTGCTTGTTCAGCAGGTCGGAGATGTGCAGATCGACCAGCGCCGTGCCGGTCAGCGACAGCAGGGCGGCCTGTACGCGGGCTTGCTCGACCTCGAACTCGCGGCGGGCGCAGGCGATCCAGACAAAGCCCTGGGCCGGCAGGGCCGCCGGCAGGGTATCGGTCTCGGTGACGCAGGTGCCGCAGATGTGAAAGACGCGCATGGCCAAGGGGGGGTGATGGTGCCGGAACGCGATTTTTCAGTAAAAATGGCAATTAGCCAGCGTCAAACAGTCACTTTCAGCTATGTTTTCAGGATCAGCCGGGCGGCGTCTCGGGCGAAGTAAGTGAGCACGCCATCGGCGCCGGCGCGCTTGAAGGCCAGCAGGCTCTCCATCATCACCAGGTCATGGTCCAGCCAGCCATTCTGTGCCGCAGCCTTGAGCATCGCATATTCGCCGGACACCTGATAGGCAAAAGTGGGCACCCGGAATTCGTCTTTCACCCGGCGCACGATGTCCAGGTACGGCATGCCGGGCTTGACCATCACCATGTCGGCGCCCTCGGCAATATCCATCGCCACCTCGCGCAGTGCCTCGTCGCTGTTGCCGGGGTCCATCTGGTAGACCTTCTTGTTGCTCTTGCCCAGGTTGGCGGCCGACCCCACCGCGTCGCGGAACGGTCCGTAGAACGCGCTGGCGTACTTGGCGCTGTAGGCCATGATGCGCGTGTGCACCAGCCCCTTGGCCTCCAGCGCCTGGCGGATCGCGCCGATGCGCCCGTCCATCATGTCGCTGGGCGCCACGATGTCGACGCCGGCTTCGGCCTGGGTCAGCGCCTGCTGCTGAAGCACGTCGACAGTCTCGTCATTCAGGATGTAGCCGGTGTCGTCGAGCAGGCCGTCCTGGCCGTGGCTGGTGAACGGGTCCAGCGCCACATCGGTCATGATGCCCAGCTCGGGGAAGGCTTGTTTCAGCGCACGCACCACCGTCGGCACCAGCCCCTGGGGGTTGCTGGCCTCACTGCCCACCGCGTCTTTCAGCTCTGCGCGTATCACCGGGAACAGCGCCATCACCGGAATGCCCAGGCGCACGCAGTCTTCGGCCACCGGCAGCAGCAGGTCCAGACTGAGCCGCTCCACGCCCGGCATCGACCCGACTGCCTCGCGCCGGTTCTGGCCTTCCAGCACAAAGACCGGGTAAATCAGGTCGTTCACGGAGAGCGCGTTCTCGCGCACGAGGTTGCGGGTGAATTCGTCGCGGCGCAGCCGGCGCGGGCGACCCAGGGGGTAGGGGGCGTGCAAGTTCATGCAGAAAATTGTGCCTGAAGTTGCCTGAACGGCGGCTTTTGTTGCCGAAGGCGTGTCGGACGGGCGCTGAGTTTGAGGTGTGTTGCGTTTTGATCCAAGGGTTTTCCCTTAAATCGAAAGTGTGTAGGAAATTTCTTAGCGGATGCCTTGAACAGACTGACTCAATTTGATACATTGGCTTCGGGCGGTTCGCCGTCTCCCGCTTTTCCTCCCTGAGCGGGGCCTTGATGTGTGACAGCAAAAAGGCTTCTCACCCCAGCCCGCGTGCTGGGGTTTTTTTTGCCCGAATTGGTCCGGCCGCCGCCATCTGCGGGGGATACACTTTCCCGATGCTCTGGATCAAGTCCTTTCACATCGTGTTCGTTGCCAGCTGGTTTGCGGGCCTTTTCTACCTGCCGCGCATCTTTGTGAATCTGGCGATGGTGCCGCCGGGATCGCTGGCCGAGCGCGAGCGGCTGCTGCTGATGGCGCGCAAGCTGCTGCGTTTCACGACGCTGCTGGCCGTGCCCGCCGTGGGGCTGGGTCTGTGGCTGTGGATCGGCTACGGCATTGGCTGGGGGCCGGGCAACGGCTGGATGCACGCCAAGCTTGCGGTGGTGGTGCTGGTGCTGATCTACCACCATGCCTGCGCGCGGCAGCTGCGGCGGTTTGAGGCCCATGCCCCCACGCGCGGCCATGTCTGGTACCGCTGGTTCAACGAAGCACCGGTGCTGATGCTGCTGGCAGCGGTGGTGCTGGTGGTGGTCAAGCCGTTCTGACGGCCAGGCCGGCCGGCCATGCACAAGACCACGGCCTGGCCTCTTGCGCTGACCTACGCGGCGCTGATCGTCTACGCGAGCCTCTACCCGTTCGAGAACTGGCGACCGCTGGCGCTGGCGCCCTGGACCTATCTGCTGGTGCCGCTGCCGCGCTACTGGACAGGTTTTGACGTCATCTCCAACCTGCTGGGCTACGCGCCGCTGGGTTTTCTGCTGGCGCTGGCGGTCCTGCGCTCGCGGCCACAAGGACAGGCGGTGCTTCTGGCCACGCTGGCGGGGGGCGCACTGTCGTTCTTGATGGAGTCGCTGCAGACCTACCTGCCCGGCCGGGTGGCGTCCAACGTCGATCTGGCGCTGAATCTCGCGGGCAGCTGGCTGGGCGCACTCGCGGCGTTCGGCCTGGAAAAAGCCGGCGCCATCGACCGCTGGAGCCGGTTTCGCGAGCGTTGGTTCGTGGCCGACTCGCGCGGCGCGCTGGTGCTGCTGGCGCTGTGGCCCATGGCCTTGCTGTTCCCGGCAGCCGTGCCATTCGGCCTTGGCCAGGTACTCGAGCGGGCCGAAGCCGGGCTGGCCGGCTGGTTGGCCGACACGCCGTTTCTGCAGTGGCTGCCGGTGCGTCAGACGGAGCTGCAGCCGCTGCTGCCAGGGGTGGAGATGCTGTGCGTGATGCTCGGTGCGCTGATCCCCTGCCTGCTTGGCTATTCAGTCGTGCGCACGCTGGGGCATCGGCTGGTGTTTGCGCTTTCTGCGCTGGCGGCCGGTTTGGCGGCCTCCGGTCTGTCGGCTGCGCTCAGCTATGGGCCGGGCCATGCATGGGCCTGGCTGACGCTGCCGGTGCAGGCCGGGCTGGTGGCGGCACTGGTGATGGCGCTGGCGCTGTTGCCGCTGCCGCGCCGAGCCTGTGCCGCGCTGCTGCTGCTGGCACTTGCGCTGCATCTGAGTTTGCTGAACAACGCACCCACCGGGGCCTACTTTGCGCTGACACTGCAGACTTGGGAGCAGGGTCGCTTCATTCGATTTCATGGCCTGGCGCAGTGGCTCGGCTGGCTCTGGCCGTACGTGGCGCTGGTTTATGTGCTGGCGCGGGTGTCGAGGCGAGAGCCGGATGGCCCGTGACTTGTGGCCCGTGCCGCTAGGCGGGGGGCCGGCCTGCTCGTTCTTTGAATGCACTGAGGCTTCCATATCCTGGCGGCCTCGAGCCATGAAAAAGGACCGCAGCGCGGTCCTTTCGGTTTCAGCGGGGCTGGATGCGTCGAGCTCAGACCACCAGAAAGTCCACGTTGGTGATGGCGCCCGTCAGCGTGATGAGGTCAACCGTGGCGAACTGCACCGCAGCTGTTCCTCCGGCGCCATCGGCGTCGTAGTACAGCGCCCCGGAGCTGGTATCAAAGACGATGCGGTCGTTCCCATCGTGCGCGGCGCTCAAGCCTGCACCTGACCAGAACGCCCCCGCGCCCAGCGTGCCCGTGCCTGAAAGGCCCGAAAAGCTCCAGTAGCGCTGCAGCTGGATGGTGTCTTCAGCCGCGTTGAAGTTCAGGATCAGGTCCACATTGGTGACGCCCGGCGTCGTGTCAAAGACGAACAGGTCCGAGCCGTCGCCACCATCCAGCGTGTCATTGCCCGCACCGCCGATCAGCGTGTCATTGCCGTTGCCTCCCTTCAGTTCGTCATCACCCGCGCCGCCATTGAGGTAGTCACTGGCTGCGCCACCGTTGAGAAAGTCATTGCCGTTGCCGCCCGTCAGGCTGTCATTGCCGCCTTCGCCCAGCAGGCGATCGTCGCCCTCGCCGCCGATGAGGGTGTCAAGCCCCGCGCCGCCGGCCAGCGTGTCATTGCCCGCGCCGCCGTCCAGCAAGTCATTGCCGTTGCCGCCATCCAGGCTGTCGCTGTCGTTCTCGCCGTAGAGGTAGTCATTGCCGCCGGCGCCATCCATCGTGTCGTTGCCATCGCCGCCGCGCAGCAGGTTGGTCGCGCCGTTGCCGGTGATGGCGTTGTCCAGCGTGTTGCCGGTGCCGTTGATGGTGGCCGAGCCGATGAGGATCAGGTTCTCCACATTGGCTGTCAGGGTGTAAGTGACAGAAGACATGACGGTGTCGATGCCGCTGCCAACACCTGCAGCTTCAATGACCTTGTCCAGGAAGTTGTCCACGATGTAGGTGTCATTGCCATCGCCGCCCACCATGCTGTCGGTGTACAGGCCGCCGTCCAGCCAGTCGTCGCCGAAGCCTCCGATCAGCGTGTCCAGGCCGCCGCCGCCATACAGCGTGTCGTTGCCATCACCGCCGTCGAGCACGTTGCCAGCGGTATTTCCGGTGATGACGTTGTCCAGAGCGTTGCCGGTGCCATGGATGGTGGCCTTCCCGATCAGGATCAAGTCTTCCACGTTGGTCGTCAGCGTGTAGGTCACGGATGACCTGACGGTGTCGATGCCGGCGTCTGCTGCCTCGAGGACCTCGTCCAGCACGTTGTCCACGATGTAGGTGTCGTTGCCATTGCCGCCGGCCATGCTGTCAATGCCTGCGCCGCCGTCAAGCGTGTTGTCGGCATCGTTGCCCATCAGGGTGTCATTGCCCGCGCCGCCAATGGCATTTTCGATCAGCGACCGCGTATCGCCTTCGTATTGCAGCGCGTTGTAGACGTTGCCATGGGCATAGATAGGATTGTTGGCGTAGTAACCGTTCAGATTGGCGAGCTGGCTGGCCGAGGTGATGCTCCACTGGCCGGGGCGCAGGTCGATTGACACTCCGTTGGTGTAGTTCGACATGTCATAGGTGTCGATGCCATCGCCATCCCAGATCGTCAGGAACACCCGGTTGGCAGTGCCGTCGTTGGGCGCATCCGGCCCGCCCGGGCGTCCCTGGCCGACGAAAGCGCCGCCGTCCTCGCGGATGAACATCTCGCCCGTCAGCGGGTCCCACCGGTAGACACTTGCGCCGGCGTGCGTGGTGAAGTTGGCACCGTACATGTACTGCAACGCCGCGATGTCGTACATCATCAGCGTCTGCGCGAAGCCGTATCGCTCGTTCGACGCACCCGAAGTGACGTCGCCGAGATACGTGGCGTAGGTCATGATGGTGAATTCCATGGCATTGCGGTCAGGCGGCACGTTGGAATGGCCCGGCAGGTACGATTGGTGACCATGCTTCAACCCCATCGCATGGCCGGCCTCATGAATGGCGGTGTACCAGGCGTAGCTGCCGAGTGTGGGGGTGCGGAAGTCGTTGATGGTGCCTGCGTACGCGGTGCCGAACCAGATATCGCCTCCGTCCGGGTTGTCCGACGGAAAGTCGGACACTTCTGCCGTCCCGGGACGGTTCGATTGGGCGATGCGGATGATCGCCGTGTCTTCCGTGCCATCGGTTGGCGATGCGACGTTGGCGAAGGCGTAGTCAATGACGGACGAGAAAGACCCGTAGCTGAACATTGACGTGTAGCCAGTGGCACCCCCCAAAATGTCCTTCATCGCGACGATCTGCTGATCGGAGACGACGCTGAAGCCGCTGCTGGTGTACCACGCAGACGCGTCATCCTTGTAGGCTCCGGCGTCCGTAGGAAAGCTGTAGGTGATGGTCGGGACCGTGGTTTTGTTCCATTTGGTGCCGTGCAGCACGCCATCGACGTACGGGTTGCCACTGTGAGTAACGCTGGAAATGAGGCTGACGGGCATAACGCTCCCAATATGAATAGCATTTGATGGATATCAATTGTGCTCAGCCGAATCTGCACGGATATGTATCCAAAAGCAAGCGAAAAGTGTTCCTTCCGGGATGTGCTGCACCGGACTGCCCGCGCCGCCTTGCCCGGTTGCGACCAATCACCGCTTCTAGAATGGCTGCATGAACGAAAACCTGTCGTACTACCAGCGCCACATTTTTTTCTGCCTGAATGAGCGCCGCAACGGCGAGGCCTGCTGCGCCACGCACAACGCACAGGCCGCGTTTGACCGCTGCAAATCGCAGGTGAAGGCTGCCGGTCTGGCTGGGCCAGGCGCGGTGCGGGTCAACAAGGCGGGCTGCCTGGACCGCTGCGCCGCCGGGCCAGTGGCCGTGGTCTACCCGGAGGCGGTCTGGTACACCTATGTGGACGAGAGCGACATCGACGAAATCGTCGAATCGCACCTCAAAAATGGCCGCGTGGTCGAGCGCCTGCAGACGCCGCCGCACCTGGGTCGCTGAAGGAGGACCCCTGCCGCCCTTTTTTGGCAAATTTGCAATGTTTTTGGCATCAACCCAGCGTCAAATGGTGAGTTTTTGCTATCACTATTGAACCGTTTCGTGAACCTGCATACCCAAGCTTTTGTCCTGACGGGCGGCGCCGGCGCCATCGAGGCGCTGCGCGACGATCCGCACCTGCCCGCCGGCGCGGCGCCGCGCGGCGTTGCGGTCATCGCGCACCCGCATCCGCTTTTTGGCGGCGCGATGAACAACAAGGTGGTACAGACGCTGGCGCGCTCCTTTGTGCAGTGCGGCTGGAGCGCGGTGCGCTTCAACTTCCGCGGCGTCGGTGCCAGTGCCGGCGAGCACGACCACGGCCAGGGCGAGGCCGCCGACATGCTGGCTGTCGTGAATCAGGTGGCCGCCGCCGGTGTGCCTCTGGCGCTGGCCGGGTTTTCATTTGGCGCCTTTGTTGCCAGCCAGGCCGTGGTTTCGCTGTGGCCGCAGCGCCCGGCCGAGAAAATCGTGCTGATTGGTACGGCGGCCTCGCGCTTTGCCGTGCCGCCGCTGCCACATGAGGCCCACGACCGCACCCTGGTGGTGCATGGCGAGGCCGATGACACCGTTCCGCTGGCGTCGGTCATGGACTGGGCCCGGCCGCAAATGCTGCCGGTGACGGTGGTGCCAGGGGTCGAACATTTCTTTCACGGACAATTGACCCTTTTGAAGCATCTGGTGGTGCGCCACCTGAACGCCTGAACTCGAACGCGCTCCAACCCGAGCGGGTCGCTGCCGTCAATGCACTGTCGGCCTGATGGCCATTCTTTCCAACTTCCCGAACCTGATGAACAAACTGCTCCAAACCCTTCGTGCGCTGGTCGCTGCCCCCCTGCTCCTTGTCGCATTCGCCGCAGCCGCGCAGGCGCCACAGCCACCCGAAATTGCCGCCCGTGCCTATCTGCTGATGGACGTGACGGCCAACCAGATCCTGGCCGCCAAGGACATCGACATGGCGGTCGAGCCGGCCTCGCTGACCAAGCTGATGACGGCGTATCTGGTGTTCGACGCGCTGAAATCCAAAAAGATCGACCTCAAGCAGACGCTGCCCGTGAGCGAGCGTGCCTGGAAGATGCCCGGCTCGCGCATGTTCATCGATCCCAAGATGCAGGTGCCGGTGGAAGATCTGCTCAAAGGCATGATCGTGCAATCGGGCAATGACGCCACCATGGCGCTGGCCGAAGGCGTAGGCGGCAGCCTGGACAACTTCGTGCGCCTGATGAACGTGCAGGCCAAAGCGCTGGGCATGAACGCCACCACCTACAAGAACCCGGAAGGCCTGACCGAGGCCGGCCACACCACCACGGCGCGCGACCTGAGCGTGCTGGCGACACGGCTGATGCACGACTTTCCCGAATACGTGGGCTACTACTCGATCAAGAAATACCGGTATCCCGGCACGCCGGCGGCCAACGACAGCAATCGCAACATGCTGCTGTTTCGCGACCCCACGGTCGATGGCCTGAAAACCGGCCACACCGACGCGGCCGGCTACTGTCTGGTCGCCACGGCCAAGCGCGACTTTCCCAATCTGGGTGGCCGCCGCCTGCTGTCGGTGATGCTCGGCGCGGCCAGCGAAACCGCCCGCGCGAACGAGTCGCAGAAGCTGCTGAACTGGGGCTATACCGCTTTTGAAGGGGTCAAACTTTTCGACGCCAATCAGGCGGTCAGCACGCCCAAGGTCTGGAAAGGCAAGGCCGACGTGGTCAAGCTCGGCCGACCCGAAGCCATCGTGGTGGCGGTGCCGGCCGGCAGCGCCGGCCAGGTCAAGACCCAGGTTGTGCGGCCCGACCCGCTGGTGGCCCCGATCAAGCAGGGCCAGCAGGTGGGAACGCTGAAGGTCACGCTGGGAGAGCAAACGCTGACCGAGGTGCCACTGGTGGCGCTGGAAGGCGTCGAAGAAGCCGGTGTGCTGGGCCGCGCCTGGGATGCGATCCGGCTGTGGATCAAGTAGTGGGTCGACGGGAATTACCCTTTGTTGTAATCACGAAACGCAAGGGCAAAAAAAAGCAAGAAGAAATAGCCAAGAACGCTTGAATTGCGACAGGTCAAGTGTTATGGTCCCTCTTCAATTGTGAACAGGTGTAAACAAGCCTGTCCATTTGTTGCAGAGTTTTTATGTGACCGGTCGTGAGTGGATCGAGTGAGTGGCCAGTCGCAATAACCGACAAAGGGATATCCATGTCACGCATTACGACCACCCAACGGCCCGTCAATACCAAGATCAGCCGCGTGCTGGCTTCACTGCTGGTGGGGGCGGGTTTTGTGATGACGCTGCCGCTGGCGTATGGGCAGGTCGTAGATGGGGATGGGTTTGTCATCCGCGTGGATTCCCTCCCCGGCCCTGGGGGGGTCCAGAACTCCACCAGCAATGACCTGGGTGTTCCTGGCTCGTTGACGGCGGGGACGGTTTCAGCCACTTTGGTAAGCGCGGTCTCAGCCACGACGCTGAGTTTGTCGGCGGCCTCGATCACCACGGTGGACATCTCAGCCTCCAACGGCACGATCGACAATCTGAGCACCACGTCAGGTTCGATCAGCGCCTTGCAGGCGACCAACGCCTCTGTCGTCGGATTGACGAGTGGCCTGGTTAGTACGAACAACCTGACGGCGACCGATGCCAGCATCACCAGTTTGACCGCCGGCCGGGTGGAAACGGATCGCCTGACGGCCAGCCGGGCGACGATCAGCAACGCCACGATCAGCAACGCGACGTTGACGAACCTGTCGACGGTGAACGCGACCGCGACCAATTTGAGTGCGACGAACGCTTCGGTTCAAAACGTCACGGCCACAGACCTCAGCACGATCAATCTCTCAGCGTCCAGCGTGACGGCTGGTTATGTAACGTCAACATCCGTCAACACGCTCAACCTGTCGGCGTCAAGTCTGTCAGCTACGAGCGTGACGGCCACGGACGTCAGCACGATCAATCTCTCGGCGTCCAGCGTGACGGCTGGCTATGTAACGTCAACATCCGTCAATACGCTCAACCTGTCGGCGTCAAGTCTGTCAGCTACGAGCGTGACGGCCACGGATGTCAGCACGATCAATCTTTCGGCGTCCAGCGTGACGGCTGGTTATGTAACGTCAACATCCGTCAATACGCTCAACCTGTCGGCGTCAAGTCTGTCTGCTACAAGCGTGACGGCCACGGATGTCAGCACGATCAATTTGTCAGCGTCGAGTGTGACGGCTGCAAACGTGACTTCCACGAATGCCAACGTCAGTAACCTGAGCGCGACCAACGGCTCGATCGACAACATCACGGCCACACGGATCAGCACTTCAACGCTCACTGCGACCAGTGCGACGATGACCAATGCGTCGGTCAACAACGTGACGG
>JACSRS010000033.1 GCA_014879655.1 Burkholderiaceae bacterium | reverse complement strand
GCCAAGGAGCGCCCCGACGCCATCCTGCCCACCATGGGCGGCCAGACCGCGCTCAACTGCGCGCTGGACCTGTGGCACAACGGCGTGCTGAACAAATACAAGGTCGAACTGATCGGTGCCACGCCTGAGGCGATCGACAAGGCCGAAGACCGGCTGAAGTTCAAGGACGCCATGACCCGTATCGGGCTGGGCTCGGCGCGCTCGGGCATCGCCCACAGCATGGACGAGGCCTGGGCGGTGCAGAAAACGCTGGGCTTCCCCACGGTGATCCGCCCCAGCTTCACGCTGGGCGGCACCGGCGGCGGCATTGCTTACAACCCGGAAGAATTCGAAACCATCTGCAAGCGTGGCCTCGAAGCCTCGCCCACCAACGAGCTGCTGATCGAAGAATCGCTGCTCGGCTGGAAAGAGTACGAGATGGAGGTCGTGCGCGACAAGGCGGACAACTGCATCATCGTCTGCTCGATCGAGAACCTGGACCCGATGGGCGTGCACACCGGCGACTCCATCACGGTGGCGCCGGCCCAGACGCTGACCGACAAGGAATACCAGATCATGCGCAACGCCAGTCTGGCCGTGCTGCGCGAGATCGGTGTGGACACCGGCGGCTCCAACGTGCAGTTCTCGGTCAACCCGAAAGACGGGCGCATGATCGTGATCGAGATGAACCCGCGCGTGTCGCGTTCATCGGCGCTGGCGTCCAAGGCCACGGGTTTCCCGATTGCCAAGGTCGCGGCCAAGCTGGCCGTGGGCTACACACTGGACGAACTGCGCAACGAAATCACCGGTGGCGCCACGCCGGCGAGTTTCGAGCCCAGCATCGACTACGTCGTCACCAAGATTCCGCGCTTTGCGTTTGAAAAGTTCCCGCAGGCCGACAGCCGCCTGACCACCCAGATGAAATCGGTGGGCGAAGTCATGGCGATGGGCCGCACTTTCCAGGAGTCGTTTCAAAAAGCCCTGCGCGGCCTTGAAGTGGGTGTGGACGGCCTGAACGAGAAAACGCAGGACCGGGAAGTGCTGGAGAAGGAGCTCGGCGAGCCCGGCCCCGAGCGCATCTGGTATGTGGGCGACGCCTTTGCGATGGGCCTTTCGGTGGACGAGGTGTTCGAGCTCACCAAGATTGACCGCTGGTTCCTGGTGCAGATCGAAGAGATCGTCAAAATCGAGCTGGAACTGGAAACCAAAACGCTGGACGACATCGACGAGCCGACCCTGCGTGCCCTCAAGAAAAAAGGCTTCTCCGACCGCCGCCTGGCGCGCCAGCTCAAGACCACCGAGCAGGTGATCCGTGAGAAGCGCCATGCGCTGGGCGTGCGCCCGGTCTACAAGCGGGTCGACACCTGCGCGGCCGAATTCGCCACCGATACCGCCTACATGTACTCGACCTATGAAGACGAGTGCGAGGCCGAACCCACCAACAACAGGAAAATCATGGTGCTGGGCGGCGGCCCCAACCGCATCGGTCAGGGCATCGAGTTCGACTACTGCTGCGTGCACGCGGCCCTCGCCATGCGCGAAGACGGCTACGAGACCATCATGGTCAACTGCAACCCCGAGACTGTGTCCACCGACTACGACACTTCCGACCGCTTGTACTTTGAACCGGTAACGCTCGAAGACGTGCTGGAGATCGTCGACAAGGAAAAGCCCGTCGGCGTGATCGTCCAGTACGGCGGCCAGACCCCGCTCAAACTGGCGCTGGGTCTTGAAGCCGCCGGTGTGCCCATCATCGGCACCAGCCCCGACATGATCGATGCGGCCGAAGACCGCGAGCGCTTCCAGAAGCTGCTGCACGAGCTCAAACTGCTGCAGCCGCCCAATGCCACGGCCCGTACAGAGCCGGAGGCCCTTGAAAAAGCCGCTGCGCTGGGCTACCCGCTGGTGGTGCGCCCCAGCTATGTGCTGGGCGGCCGCGCCATGGAAATCGTGCACGAACAACGCGACTTGGAGCGCTACATGCGCGAGGCGGTCAAGGTCAGCCACGATTCGCCGGTGCTGCTGGACCGCTTTTTGAACGATGCCATCGAATGCGATGTGGACTGCCTTCGCGACCCCGACGGCAAGACCTTTATCGGCGGCGTGATGGAGCACATCGAGCAGGCTGGCGTGCACAGCGGCGACTCGGCCTGTTCGCTGCCGCCTTACTACCTGTCGAAGGCCACGGTGGACGAGCTCAAGCGTCAGTCGGCTGCCATGGCCGAAGCGCTGAACGTGGTCGGTTTGATGAACGTGCAGTTCGCGATTCAGGAGGTCGATGGCAAGGACATCATTTACGTGCTGGAGGTGAACCCCCGCGCCAGCCGCACGGTGCCGTTTGTCAGCAAGGCCACGGGTATCCAGCTGGCCAAGGTGGCGGCACGTTGCATGGCCGGCCAGACGCTGGCGTCGCAGGGCATCACCCGGGAGGTGACGCCGCCTTATTTCAGCGTGAAAGAGGCCGTGTTCCCGTTCGTCAAGTTCCCGGGTGTGGACACCATCCTGGGTCCGGAGATGAAATCCACCGGTGAAGTCATGGGAGTCGGCAAGACGTTTGGCGAAGCCTTCATCAAGAGCCAGATCGGTGCCGGCACCAAGCTGCCGCGCCCGACCGACGACGTCAAGAAGGTGTTCCTCACGGTCAAGAACGGCGACAAGGCGCGGGCGGTCGAGATCGCCCGTGAACTGGCTACCATGGGGTTTGAACTCGTCGCGACCAAAGGCACGTCGGCGGCCATTGCAGCCGCCGGCATTGCCGTGGTAACGGTGAACAAGGTCACCGAAGGGCGCCCGCACGTGGTGGACATGATCAAGAACAACGAGATCGCCATGGTGGTCAACACGGTGGAAGAGCGCCGCAACGCCATTGCTGACTCAGGGGCGATTCGCACCTCGGCCCTGCTGGCGCGCGTGACGACCTTCACCACCATTGCGGCAGCCGAAGCGGCGGTGGAAGGCATGAAGTTCATCGATCAGCTTGACGTGATTTCGGTGCAGGAAATGCACGCCCAATTGGCTGCCTGACCGGGGCTTGAGGCCCCATCCGCGTTGGCGGATAATCAGGGCAACCAGATACCGCCTGGCGGCAACGCCCGGCGGTTTCCTTTTGGACCAGACGAAAGACGGAGAAAGACAGTGGCAACCATCCCGATTACAAAACGCGGTGCTGAGAAACTGAAAGCTGAATTGCACAAGCTCAAGACGGTCGACCGCCCCTGGGTGATAAACGCCATCGCCGAGGCGCGTGCGCAAGGCGATCTGAGCGAAAACGCCGAGTACGAGGCAGCCAAAGACCGGCAGGGCTTCATTGAAGGCCGGATTCAGGAAATCGAAGGCAAGCTGTCGGCAGCGCAGATCATCGATCCGTCCGCGCTGGATGCGGGCGGACGGGTCGTTTTCGGCGCAACGGTCGAACTGTGCGACGAGGACACGGGCGCGACGGTGCGTTACCAGATCGTCGGCGAAGATGAAGCGGACCTGAAACTGGGCCTGATCAACATTTCCAGTCCCATTGCCCGCGCGCTGATCGGCAAGGAAGAGGGCGACACGGCCGAAGTCCAGGCGCCGGGCGGACTGCGGCACTACGAAGTCGTTGCCGTTTCCTATATCTGACGTCTGAAGCTGATGCACCGGCTCGCAATCATGGTGGCGGCGCTTTGGTGGGGCAGCCTCACCGGGCTGCTGTTCATGGTTGTCCCGATGCTGTTTGCAAGCCTGCCCACCCCGGCGATGGCTGGCTCCATGGCGGCCCGATTGTTCAGCGCGCAGACCTGGGTGGCAGCAGTGGGTGGGGTGCTGTTTTTCGGTTTTTCTCTGTCAAAACTGGCAAAAACCAGCGTCAAATCGTCGGTTACAGATATGCGTTTTGTAGCAATTGCGGTGGCTCTCGCCTTGCTGGTGGAGTTCTGGGCGGCCCCGCATATCGTCGCCCGCGAGAATCTGCCGCTCTGGCATCGCCTGGGCGCGGGCATGCTGTTCGGGCAATGGCTGCTTTGTGGCGGCCTGCTTTGGCGCCTGGGCGGCAGTAGGCCCTGAGCGCAACCGTCGCAAGCAGACCGAATCGGGCCTGCTGGTGCTTACCGGAGCGACGAAAAGGCAGACGGACTGCAGCGTCGCAGGGCTTGAATCAATCGGGATGCCCGATTCGCTCAAGGGAGGGGCTGATCGGTGCCGGGGCACCGGCTTGCGTTCAGCGCGCTGAGGGACGAGCCTGTTGGGCCCGGCGTCGCAAGGGTCGGGGCAAAGCGGGTTTCACACTGGCCGTGCCAGCGGCGGGATTACTCCCTCCACAACCGTGCGACCCAGCTCGCCGGCCGGATGTAACTCAGGCGCCGGTTGCGTTTGCCCGCCATCGCGTCGGGCGGATTGCATTCGCCGTGAAAGATGACAATGCGTGCACCAGGCGGAATTGACGGTTCCTGCCAGTAGTTGAGCGGCCATCTCGGGATGACGTGGTACTTGAAGCTGGGGCACCAGCCCTCGGGCCAGTATGCCAATTGGCCCTTGCGGTGCATGAAGTCCGACAGGTAGGCCTGTTCGTTGCGGAAGCTGGCGCGCATACCGTCCATGTTGGCGCGAAAGTGCGTCAGCACATCCTCGTGGCGGCCGATCTCGAACCGGTACACCGACGAATTGCCCGTGATGCGCCGACGTCCGATGCGCCAGAACCGGTGATAGTCGTGAATGATCAGGAATTCGCCCGGCAGTTCAAAGAAATCGTCGAGCAAACCGACCACGACCACATCAAGGTCCAGAAAAAGCGCCGTGCCTTGCAGGCCATAGAGGTCCTGCGTGAAGGTCGTGAGTTTTTTCCAGGCCCGGTCCGGTTCGCCGGGCGCCAGTTCCAGGTCGAGCCGCGGGATGGGCCGGCATTGCACCTCCGGTCGAATGCCGCGTTCGTCGTCGGTGAGACAGACAAAATTGAATTCGCCACCCAGGTTTCGGCGCACCATCGCGTAGAGGCGATTGACGTATTCGGGGCCATATTTGGTGCCCCATTTCATGCAAAGGATGTGTCGCCGCGCGGTGGTCTCGATGTCCGTGGAGGTCAATCGTGGCGCCCCTTTTTGATCGACTTTTGCTTCGGTTTGGCCCGCTTGATCTGCCCTCCGGCCGCGAGCCGTTGGTTGCCCAGTACCCGTAGGGTCTTGATCTCGGGGCGCTGGCCCCCGCGCTTGCTGTACTTGAGCACCTTGAAGTCGCGCGGGCCGGGCATGCGGTCTTCGTCGAACGCTTTCTCTTTTTCCGGGATCGGCCGCCACAGCACCAGCAATTTGCCGATGTGCTGGATGGGTGCAGCGTTCAGGTCGGCGGCGAGCGTCTGGTACATCAGCTCGCGCGCGGCGCGGTCGTCGCCCAGCACGCGGATCTTGATGAGTCCGTGGGCTTTCAGCGCGGCGTCGGCTTCGCGAACGACGGCCGGCGTCAGGCCGTCACCTCCGATCATCACGACCGGGTCCAGATGATGGGCCAGGGCGCGGTGAACCTTGCGCTGGGCGGGGGTGAGTTCTATTTGAGACATGCCCGTATTATCAAGGCCACGATGACCCAAACAAAAAACAGCAAGGTAAACCGTGCCTGGATCAATGAACACATCAATGACCCGTACGTGATCAAGGCCCAGCGTGAAGGCTACCGCGCGCGCGCCGCATTCAAGCTGCAGGAACTGGACGATTCGTTCGGGCTGGTCAAACCGGGCCAGCTGGTGGTGGACCTCGGCTCGGCGCCGGGCGCGTGGAGCCAGTATCTGCGCCGCAAACTGCTTACCAGTGCCGACAAGGGGCAGGGCGACACTGCCGCTGTCACCAGCGCTGCGGTGATTGCGCTCGACATTCTGCCGATGGAGCCGGTCGATGGCGTGGTGTTCCTGCAGGGGGACTTTCGCGAGGCCGACACGCTGTCGCGTCTGGAGCAGGCGGTCGCCGGCCGACCGGCGGACCTGGTGGTCTCCGACATGGCGCCCAACCTCTCCGGAATCGCCTCGGCCGATGCCGCGCGAATCGCCCATCTGGTGGAGTTGGCCGTCGAGTTTGCGAAGGCGCATCTGAAGCCCGACGGGGCGCTGGTGGTCAAACTGTTTCACGGCAGTGGCTACGACGACCTGGTCCGGCTCTTCCGGGAGACTTTCCGGGTCGTGAAACCCTTCAAACCCAAATCTTCGCGTGACCGCTCGTCCGAGACCTTTCTGGTCGGGCGGGGCCTGAAAATCCGGTAGCCTGACGCGTTGGTGCCGCCGGCCCAGTTGCTAATCCTTGTCGCGCCTGTGGCTGCCTGGCCGGGTCAATTGGTTCGCGCGCCTTGAAACGCCTAAAATGCCAACCATATACAGCGCATTGCTGTCGCTACAGGGATAGGAGCCTTGCTTGAATAATCAGTGGTTCTCGAAAATCGCCGTCTGGCTCGTGATTGCCATGGTCTTGTTCACCGTGTTCAAACAGTTTGACACGCGGGGGGGTGCCGGCGCGAACTACGTCGGCTATTCGGATTTCCTGCAGGAAGTCCGGAACAACCGGATCAAGTCGGCCACGATCCAGGAAGGCCAGAGCGGTACCGAGATCGTTGCGGTGACCACCGATGACCGCCGCGTGCGCACGACAGCCACCTATCTGGACCGCGGCCTGGTCGGCGACCTCATCGCCAACGACGTCAAATTCGACGTCAAGCCCCGCGAAGAAGGTTCACTGCTGATGACGCTGCTGGTCAGCTGGGGGCCGATGCTGCTGCTGATCGGCGTTTGGGTCTATTTCATGCGCCAGATGCAGGGCGGCGGCAAGGGCGGTGCGTTCAGTTTCGGCAAGTCCAAGGCCCGCCTGCTGGATGAAAACACAAATACCGTGACTTTTGCAGACGTCGCCGGGTGCGACGAAGCCAAGGAAGAGGTCAAGGAAGTCGTGGACTTTCTCAAGGACCCGAGCAAGTTCCAGAAACTCGGGGGCCGAATCCCTCGTGGCCTGCTGCTGGTCGGCCCGCCCGGTACCGGCAAGACGCTGCTGGCCAAGTCAATCGCCGGCGAAGCCAAAGTGCCTTTCTTCTCGATTTCGGGCTCCGATTTTGTCGAAATGTTCGTTGGCGTGGGTGCATCCCGTGTCCGCGACATGTTCGAGAACGCCAAGAAGAACGCGCCCTGCATCATCTTTATCGACGAAATTGACGCCGTCGGTCGCCAGCGGGGCGCAGGGCTGGGCGGTGGCAACGACGAGCGCGAGCAGACCCTCAATCAGATGCTGGTCGAGATGGACGGCTTTGATACCAATGTGGGCGTGATCGTGGTAGCGGCCACGAACCGGCCTGACATTCTGGATGCTGCGCTGTTGCGGCCCGGCCGTTTCGATCGCCAGGTTTACGTCACGCTGCCGGACATTCGGGGTCGTGAGCAGATCCTGAATGTGCACATGCGCAAAGTGCCTTTGGGTCAGGATGTCAGCGCAATGACCATTGCCCGCGGCACACCCGGAATGAGCGGCGCCGATCTGGCCAACCTGTGCAACGAAGCTGCCCTGATGGCCGCACGCCGCAATGCGCGCGTGGTGGAAATGCAGGATTTCGAGAAAGCCAAGGACAAGATCCTGATGGGCCCCGAGCGCAAGAGCATGGTCATGCCCGAAGAGGAGCGCCGCAACACGGCCTACCACGAGTCGGGCCATGCGCTGATCGGCAAACTGCTGCCCAAGTGCGACCCGGTGCACAAGGTGACCATCATTCCGCGAGGCAGGGCGCTCGGTGTCACGATGAGTCTTCCGGCGCAGGATCGCTACAGCTACGACAAGGAATACATGTTGAACCAGATCAGCATGCTGTTCGGCGGTCGGATTGCCGAAGAAGTCTTCATGAACCAGATGACGACCGGTGCCAGCAACGACTTTGAGCGTGCCACACACATTGCGCGCGACATGGTGACCCGCTACGGCATGACCGACGCGCTGGGCCCGATGGTCTATGCGGAAAATGAAGGTGAAGTGTTCCTGGGTCGCTCGGTGACCAAGACCACCAACATGAGCGAATCGACGATGAAGAAGGTGGACGACGAAGTCCGCAAGATCATCGACGATCAATATGCCCTGGCGCGCAAGCTGATCGAAGAGAACAGCGACAAGATGCACATGATGGCCAAGGCGCTGCTCGAATGGGAAACCATCGACTCCGATCAACTCGACGACATCATGGCCGGCCGTGAGCCCCGCCCGCCGAAGGACTGGACGCCCCGTACCCCGCCCGCAGGCGGTGGCAGCAGCGGTGGGCAACCGACCGTGAAGCCCGATCCTTCACCGACCGCGGCCTGAGCCGGGCCGGCGAACCGGCCGTCATGACGCCGCGTCAAAGCGGCAACCACGGGGCGCATCGCCCCGTTTTTCTTTTGGATTCGAGATGATCTGGCAGACCACACGATTCCGGCTGGACCTGTTCCGCCCACGCATCATGGGCATTGTCAACGTCACGCCCGATTCCTTTTCGGACGGCGGACAGCATCCCGATCAGGACTCGGCTCTGCGGCACTGTGAACAGTTGCTTCGCGACGGGGCCGATCTGCTGGACATCGGCGGTGAATCGACCCGGCCGGGTGCGGCGGCCGTCCCGGCTGACGTCGAATTGTCCAGGGTGCTGCCGGTTGTGCGGCATGCCCTGACGCTGGGCGTACCGATATCGGTCGATACCCGTCGGGCTGCGGTGATGCGAACGGTGCTGGATCTCGGGGTCGACGTGATCAACGATGTCAATGCCCTGCAAGATCCGGCGTGTCGCGATCTGGTGAGCGCGCATCCCGGTTGCGGCATTTGCCTGATGCACATGCACCGCGATCCCCGGACGATGCAGCAGATGCCGATGCAGGGCGATGCGGTGCCAGAGGTGCGGCGGTTTCTGGCTGAAGCGGCCGCAAGTCTGCAAGCGCTGGGTGTTGCCCGGGAGCGCATCGTGCTCGACCCCGGCATCGGTTTTGGCAAGACGGTGGCGCAGAATTTCAGCCTGCTGGCCCGGCAACACGAGTTGACTGAACTGGGCTATCCGCTGCTGGTGGGCTGGTCACGAAAATCGTCCTTGGGTGCCGTGGCGGCGCGAGGCAGCGTGGTACCGTCAGTAGCTGATCGGCTGCCGGCCAGCCTGGCTGCTGCGCTGTTGAGCGTGGAGCGGGGCGCTGCCATCGTACGGGTGCACGACGTGCGCGAAACCGCGCAGGCTTTGGCTGTCTGGCAGGCCATGCATGATGGCGGCCAGCCTGGCTCGTGCGCCGGCGCAGGGTGACTCCTGAAGATGTAGCAAAAAACGACGGAAAGACGCTGGGATGACAAGAAAATACTTTGGAACGGACGGCATTCGGGGCACGGTGGGGCAACCGCCGATCACCCCCGACTTCGTGCTGCTGCTGGCCCACGCGGTTGGCCGCGTCCTGAAAAGCCAGCAGGAGCATCCGACGGTCCTGATCGGCAAGGACACCCGCATCTCGGGCTACATGCTGGAAAGCGCGCTGGAATCAGGCTTCAATTCTGCCGGCGTGGACGTCGTGCTGCTGGGGCCGGTGCCGACGCCGGCTGTTGCCTACCTCACACGGGCGCAGCGCGCCAGCCTGGGCGTGGTCATCAGCGCCAGCCACAACCCGTTTGCCGACAACGGCATCAAGTTTTTCAGCGCCCAGGGCACCAAGCTGCCCGACGAATGGGAGCGGGCGGTCGAGGACATGCTGGCGCAGCAGCCTGCCTGGGCGAATTCGGCGGCGCTGGGCAAGGCGCGGCGGCTCGATGACGCGGCAGGCCGTTACATCGAGTTCTGCAAGAGCACCTTCGCCAGTGATCTGACGCTGCGCGGCCTGAAAATTGTGGTCGATGCGGCCAATGGCGCGGCCTATCACATCGCGCCCACGGTTTTTCACGAGCTGGGCGCCGATGTGGTCGCGATCGGTTGCGCGCCAGACGGCCTGAACATCAATCACGAAGTGGGAGCGACCCACCCCGAGGCGCTGGTCGAGGCGGTTCGTGCACACGGCGCCGACTATGGCGTCGCACTGGATGGCGACGCTGACCGGCTGCAACTGGTCGATGCCGATGGTCGTCTCTACAACGGCGACGAACTGCTGTACCTGATGGTGGCCGACCGCATTGCCCGGGATGAAGACGTGCCCGGTGTGGTCGGCACGCTGATGACCAACATGGCGGTGGAAGTCGCGCTGAAAGAGCGGGGCATCCACTTCGTACGGGCCAATGTGGGCGACCGCTACGTGCTGGAGGCGCTGCACGAACACCGCTGGATCCTCGGGGGCGAAGGGTCCGGCCACCTCCTGGTGCTGGACAAGCACACGACCGGCGACGGGCTGGTCAGCGCGCTGCAGGTGTTGCAGGCCTGTGTGGGCAGCGGCAAGACGCTGGCGCAGCTGCTCGCGGATGTCAGTCTGTATCCGCAAACCCTGATCAACGTCCGTCTCTCTGCGGGGCACGAGTGGCGCGCCAGCACGGCACTGGCACGCGAAAGTGCGGCCGTGCAAGCGGAACTGGGTGAAGCCGGCAGGGTGTTGATCCGGCCCAGCGGCACCGAGCCGCTGGTGCGGGTGATGGTGGAAGCCCGCGATGCAAGTCAGGCTGCCGATTGCGCCCGTCGCCTGGCGGACGCCCTGGTATTGCCCTGATCGCTGACGCGCGCGCTGGGCTGCAAGAACCGGATGAAGCGATGGAAATTGAAGTTCTCCCGGCGGACTATGCTGACGCCACGCACGCGGCGGCCCTGGTCCAGTTGCTCGATGCCTACGCTGCGGATCCTGCCGGCGGGGGCCAGGGTCTGAGCGAATTCACCCGCAGCCATCTGGTGCGGGAACTGGCAGCGCGCCCGCAGGCTTTCAGCGTCCTGGCCTTTGATCGAAGCGGGCAGGCCGACGCAGCGCCCGTGGGACTGGTGAATTGCCTGGAGGGATTCTCGACCTTTGCCTGCCGGCCACTGGTGAATGTGCATGACCTGGCCGTGATGCCGGCCTGGCGAGGCAAAGGCGTGGGCCGGCAGATGCTGGCGCTGGTCGAATCGCTGGCGCGAGCGCGAGGCGCCTGCAAACTGACGCTGGAGGTGCTGGCAGGCAACCGATCGGCGATGAACCTTTACCGTCGCTGCGGTTTTGATGGGTACCAGCTGGACCCGTCAATGGGTTCGGCGCAGTTTCTGCAAAAGTGGCTCGACTGAGTACCGCCTGATATTGGCCGATGGCGGCAAGTCTCGCGCTCGTCAGGGCTCGCGGAGCCTGGGCCCTCTCAGTCAGTGCAGTTAAAAAACAATAGCATCGAAGACCCATTTGAAGCTGGGTTGATGCCAATATTGCCAATATTTCTCTCTCAGAAGGCCCGGGGGGTCACGGTGTTGGCGACCGGGTAAAGACGGCGGCGCCGTTCACGGTGCCAACCGGTGTTGACTGTTTGCTGTACACCAGCCCGGCGTAATCGGCCTGGCTGCCGGCAAACAGGCCTTTGATCGAGGTGCAGCAACTGGTCCCCTGGAAACTGGCGCCGTTGATGGTGACGTTGCCGTTGGCCGTGATCGGCACGTCGGTCGCTCCAAACCGGGTCAGCAGGTTCAGGTTGATCTGGCTGACACTGAAATCGGCGATCAGGTTGCCGCTGATCAGTTGGCCCTGGGTGGTGACGCCGCCCTGGGTGGCGGTGGGGGTGGTGCCGCCGGTCAGGCCGTAGGTAACCTGCCCGAGTTTGGGCATCGCGTTCTCAGGGGTAGGGCGCGCAACCACGTAGTGCACGTTCTGCAGCGCTTGCGTGGTCTCGCCCAGGGTACGGCTGCCCTGCGCCCAATAGCCCCAGCCGATGTAGTTGCCCGATTCCGGGTTGCCGATAGCGCCTTGCTGTCCGGTGGACG
This sequence comes from Burkholderiaceae bacterium, assembly GCA_014879655.1. Taxonomy (GTDB): domain Bacteria; phylum Pseudomonadota; class Gammaproteobacteria; order Burkholderiales; family Burkholderiaceae_C; genus JACSRS01. Next base: position 25,364 of record JACSRS010000033.1, on the reverse strand, counting down.
TGCCGGTTTTCTGCGTGACCAGATTGTTCTCCGCGTCAAGCTGGCGCACCAGCTGCCCGGATGAAAGGGTCGAGGAATTGGCGGCGATGCTGCTTGCGTTAGCGCCCGCTGTTTCGGGGTTGGAGCCGGTCGGCGTGCCGACGCGGTCATCGCTGGTGGTAAAGACGGCCGCCAGCCCGCTCACCGTCACGTCGGACGGCGGATTCGGTGGCGGCACGGTCGCCGGGGGCGGAATCTCGCTGCTGGTGCCGTCGGCGTTGGTCTGGTTGCCCGCTACATAGGCAGGCTGATCCGGTGGGGGCACCGGCAGGCTCGCCCTGACAAAGGTTCTTGCAGGAAGCACGCTATCGCTCACCACCTGCACCGATTCGCCGACTGCCAGACCGGTGCAGCCTGCGCCGGTGCAGACTTCAATGGCTTCCTGTTCGGTCGACACCGACAGGCTACCATCCGGGTTGTAGTGAACATAGAAAGCAGAACCGCGAATTCCAACCGTCGCTGTCGCCGTGAAGACCTTGTAGCTTTCACGGTTGCGCTTGCCGATCAGACCGGTGATGGTACGCAGGCCACCCTGGAGCAGATCAAGCAAGAAGCTGTCGGACTTCGGTTCTCCTCCGTAGGCGTAGTTGCGGATGGTCACGCGGGAATTCTGCTGAACCGATATCAGGCTGCCGTCGCCGAAGCGCACCTGAGCCTGTCCGCTCGGCCCGGTCTGGATTTCGTCACCGCTTTCAACCGGCTTGCCCTTGGTCAGCGCATCGGGCGCCATGTTGGCCCGGTTCAAGGTGACCGGACCTGCTGCGAATTGCGTCACGCCTGCGGCAGCCATGGCAGTGATCGGCGTGGCCATCGTAGCGATTGCGACTGCGACAACGGTCAGCCCATTTGGCAGATGAGATTTCATGGAGGGTACCTCTTGCTTTCGATGGTCCGAAAACCGCACTTGAGCCAATCAGAACTGGTATCGCGCGGTAAGGGAGAACACCGTGCGCTGATATTCATTGATGACGATGTTGGAGTCGGTGCGGGTGAACAGCAGTTGTGGCGTGATGCGCCAGGCCTTGACCGGGAACCAGACCAGACCCAGATTCAGATTGCCCTGCCAATCCTCGCGTGTCACCAGAAACTGCGGATCGACACCGCTGAAGCGGCGCTTTTCATACGCCGCCTGCACGAAAACCGAGGTACTGGCGGAAACGGGCTGGGTGAATCCGGCCCGAACGCCGGCAAGCCGGTGGCCGAGGAAAGGCACGCTGGCATTTCGTTCGTCCTCTTCGCCCAGGTAGGCGCCTGCGGAGTACTGCAGACCGGAACTCAGCTGCCTGGCATAGGACGTGCCAATCACGTACCGGTCCACGTCCCGGATCGATTGCTGCGGATAGCCCAGCCGCGAGGCCTGCCCGTAGAAGCCCCATTGGCTGAATGCGTCGGCGCGGTAGATCCATTCAGCCGCCAGACCGGTTTGCTGGCGGATCGATTCGCTCTTGAGCATTGAATTGATGGCCAGCGCCGAAAACAGGAACTCGTTGCGTTCGACGCGGTAGCCAACGCCCGCATTCAGTCCGATCTGGCTGTTGTCGAACTGGTTGGCAGAACCGTTGTAGGCCTGGCCACCGACATTGAGGGTGCCGAAGAGGGACCAGCGCGGATCGATCATGTGTCGCCCTGAAACGGAGGCCAGCAGCGAGGCAAATGCGCCACCGATCTTGATGCCTGAGGGGTATAAGGTCACCGGGGCTGACGGGCCGTAAGCCGGCACGTAGATCGAACTGTAGGCCGTTGCACTGTTGGCGTTGGTGTCGTAGCCCGCGCCAGCTTCGACAAAACCGCCCCATGACGAACGTGTTTCCGACTCGATCAGTTCGGTGGCCTGCAACAGCTTGTTGATATTGGCAAGCACGGCATCCGGAGCACCTTGTGCCTTCACCTCCAGCAACAGCTTGCGAGCAGCAACGATGTCGCCGACGGCGAACAATGCCCGCCCCATCTCGGCTTTGGCCCTGGGGTTGTCGGGCTGGACGGCCAGCACCCGTTGCAACGCAAAAATCGCACGGGAATGGTTACCAGCTTCATTGGCCGCTATGCCGAGCAAAAGGTCATAGTCGGGATCCCCGGCTTTTTCCAGTTCGCTGCCAGTCAGCAGGTCGAAGGCCTTCTGAGACTCCCCGGCGGCAATCATCTGACGGGCCTGCTGCACCATCGGATCTGACTGTGCCCACCCGAGCAGTGGCAACAGGGTTATTGCCAGTGGAGCAAAGTGATGAAAAAACCGGAAGGTTTTGTTTGGCATGGTGAATCCCACCTCCTGCTGCGACGAGCGAATGATGCGCCAAGCCTTTGGCCTTGTAAATCACCTGTTCCGCAAATGGCTGCCCATTCTGCAACGCCCAGTATGCAATTATTGGACATGTCTCCGATGACGCATTCAGCATCTTGCTGAAATCAACGACATGTAAGCCAGGAACAAGTCAAACAATGGCAAAATGCGTTGTTAACCGAGGCCCTTCCTAAGCCACAGTCGCATCCGCCAACCGGTTCAGCCGTGTCGCGGGAGGTAGTTCAACCAGCTAATGTCCCCTGAAGGGGGACTGAGGTCAGCGAAAAATGAGTGAGACGAAGTCAGTCTATGCCGCCTACAGCGGCAACACATATCTCTTCGGCGGCAATGCGCCCTACGTTGAAGAGTTGTACGAAAGTTACCTTGCCAATCCGGGCAGCGTCCCAGAAACGTGGCGCGTGTATTTTGATGCGCTGCAGCATGTCCCTGCCGTCGATGGCAGCGAGTCGAGAGATGTCCCGCATCAACCGGTGATCAACGCTTTTGCCGACCGGGCCAAGCAAGGCTCGGCGAAGGTCGTGATGATTGCAGGCGCGGACACCGAAATGGGGCGCAAGCGCACCTCAGTCCAGCAGCTGATTGCTGCCCATCGCAATGTCGGGGCCCGGTGGGCCAATCTGGATCCGCTCAAGCGCACCGAGCGTGCGCACATTCCCGAGCTCGATCCGGCGTTCTACGGTTTCAGTGATGCCGACCAGGAAGCGGTTTTCAACACCAGCAACACCTTCTTCGGCAAGGAGACGATGACGCTGCGCGATCTGCTCAATGCGCTGCGCGAAACTTACTGCGGGACCATCGGTGCCGAGTACATGTACATCACCGACCAGAACCAGAAGCGCTGGTGGCAGCAGCGGCTGGAGAGCTCTCGCACCAATCCGCATTTCAGCGCCGAAAAGAAAAAGCACATTCTGGGTCGCATTACCGCTGCGGAGGGCCTGGAGCGTTTCCTGCACACCAAATACGTCGGCCAGAAGCGTTTTTCGCTGGAGGGCGGAGAAAGTTTCATCGCGTCGATGGACGAGCTGATCCGGGTCGCCGGCTCGCATGGGGTGCAGGAAATCGTCATCGGTATGGCGCACCGCGGTCGTTTGAACGTGCTGGTCAATACCTTGGGGAAAATGCCCAAGGACCTGTTTGCCGAGTTTGATCACACCGCTCCGGAAGATCTGCCCAGCGGTGATGTCAAGTACCACCAGGGTTTCAGCTCCGACGTCAGCACCCCGGGCGGACCGGTCCACCTGACGCTGGCGTTCAACCCGTCACACCTCGAAATCGTCAATCCGGTGGTCGAAGGTTCGGTGCGCGCCCGCATGGATCGCCGGGGCGATCCACGTGGTGCACAGGTGCTGCCCGTCCAGGTTCACGGCGACGCGGCCTTTGCGGGTCAGGGCGTCGTGATGGAAACGCTGGCGCTGGCCGAAACCCGCGGCTACTACACCGGCGGGACGGTGCATCTGGTGATCAACAACCAGATCGGCTTCACCACGTCCGACCCCCGCGACAGCCGCTCGACGCTCTATTGTTCGGATGTCGTAAAAATGATCGAGTCGCCCGTCCTCCATGTCAACGGCGACGATCCGGAAGCAGTGGTGTTTGCAACCCAGCTCGCGCTGGAGTTCCGCATGGAGTTCAACAAGGATGTGGTGGTCGACATCATCTGCTTCCGCAAGCTGGGGCATAACGAGCAGGACACGCCTTCACTGACCCAGCCGCTGATGTACAAGAAGATCGCGGCGCATCCGGGTACGCGCAAGCTGTACGCGGATCGTCTGGCCGCGCAGGGCCTGGGCGACACGCTGGGCGACGACATGGTCCGTGACTACCGCGCGGCGCTGGACGCGGGGCGCCACACGGTCGATCCAGTCCTGACCAATTTCAAGAGCAAATATGCAGTCGACTGGTCGCCATTCCTGAACAAGAAATGGACGGACGCGGCCGATACCGCCGTTCCGATGGCCGAATGGAAGCGCCTGGCCGAGAAAGTCACCCAGGTTCCCGAGAATTTCACGGTGCATTCGCTGGTACGCAAGGTGCTGGACGATCGCGCTGCCATGGGTCGGGGCGAAATCAATGTGGACTGGGGCATGGGCGAGCACATGGCCTTTGCGTCACTGGTGGCCAGTGGCTATCCGGTTCGCCTGTCCGGCGAAGACTGCGGTCGCGGTACGTTTACACACCGGCACGCGGTGTTGCATGACCAGAAGCGCGAGAAGTTTGACGAGGGTACTTTTATCCCATTGCAGAACATCGCCGACAACCAGGCGCCGTTCGTCGTCATCGATTCCATCCTGTCCGAAGAGGCCGTGCTGGGCTTCGAGTACGGCTATGCGTCCAACGATCCCAACACGCTGGTGATCTGGGAAGCGCAGTTCGGCGATTTTGCCAACGGCGCGCAGGTTGTGATCGACCAGTTCATTGCGTCGGGTGAAGTCAAGTGGGGCCGTGTCAACGGCATCACGCTGATGCTGCCGCACGGTTATGAGGGGCAGGGACCCGAGCACAGTTCGGCGCGGCTGGAGCGGTTCATGCAGTTGTCGGCCGATACCAACATGCAGGTGGTTCAGCCGACCACGGCCAGCCAGATCTTCCATGTGCTGCGTCGACAGATGGTGCGCAGCCTGCGCAAGCCGCTGATCATCATGACGCCCAAGTCGCTGCTGCGTGCCAAGGACGCTGCATCGCCATTGTCGGAGTTCACCAAGGGTGGTTTTCAGACCATCATTCCGGAAAACCACGAGGATGTCATCCGCAAGGCGGACAAGGTGCGCCGCATCATTGTGTGCTCGGGCAAGGTCTATTACGACCTGGCGCGCAAGCGCGAAGAAAAGGGCGCCGACGATGTCGCGATCCTGCGTGTCGAGCAGCTGTATCCCTTCCCGCACAAGACTTTTGGTTCGGAACTCAAGAAGTACCCGGCGGCGACTGAAGTGGTGTGGTGCCAGGACGAGCCACAAAACCAGGGTGCCTGGTTCTTTGTGCAGCATTACATCCATGAAAACATGATCGAGGGTCAGAAGCTGGGCTACTCAGGTCGGGCGGCCTCTGCTTCGCCAGCCGTCGGCTATTCCCATCTGCACCAGGAGCAGCAGAAAGCGCTGGTTGACGGCGCGTTCGCCAAGCTCAAAGGCTTCGTTCTGACGAAGTAATCCCGATCATTGCCCAATCCGAAACCGAAAGAATCAAAATGGCTATCGTAGAAGTGAAAGTGCCCCAGCTGTCGGAATCCGTGGCTGAAGCCACCATGCTGCAGTGGAAAAAGAAGCCCGGAGAAGCTGTTGCTGTTGACGAAATCCTGATCGAGATCGAAACCGACAAGGTGGTACTGGAAGTGCCTGCACCCGCCGCGGGCGTCCTTGCCGAAATCATTGTTGACGGTGGTGCGACGGTCACGGCCGAACAGTTGATCGCAAAGATCGATACTGAGGCAACAGCGTCAGCCGCCGCGCCGGTTCCACCATCCGTTGCCGCTGCCCGGGCGCTGGAAGCGTCTGCCACCAAGGTTCCTGCGGCGCCGCCGAGCGCCGCCGGCATTGCCATGCCTGCGGCCGCGAAAATGATGGCCGACAACCGTGTGCCGCCTGGTTCGGTGCCCGGCACCGGCAAAGACGGTCGAATCACCAAGGGCGATGTGATCGGTGCAATGGCCTCTGCCTCCAAACCGGCAGCACCGGTGGCTGCACCGGTCGCGATCCCCACCGGCGTTCCGGTTCGCAGCCTGCCGCAGGTTCTGTTGCCAGCGGTTGATTTGGGCGATCGGCCCGAAGAGCGGGTTCCGATGACGCGTCTGCGGGCCCGTGTTGCCGAACGCTTGCTGCAGTCACAGTCGACGAATGCCATCCTGACGACCTTCAACGAAGTCAACATGGCGCCCGTGATGGAAATGCGCAAGCGTTTTCAGGAGAAATTCGAGAAGGAACATGGCGTCAAGATTGGCTTCATGAGCTTCTTCGTGAAGGCGGCTGTGCACGCGTTGAAGAAGTATCCGGTGCTGAATGCGTCGGTGGACGGCAATGACATCGTCTATCACGGTTACTTCGATATCGGGATCGCAGTCGGTTCGCCGCGCGGTCTGGTGGTGCCGATTCTTCGCAATGCCGACCAGATGGGTTTTGCCGACATTGAAAAGAAGATCGCCGAGTTCGGCGCAAAGGCTCGCGACGGCAAACTCAGCATCGAGGAAATGACCGGGGGAACGTTCTCCATTTCCAACGGTGGGGTGTTCGGCTCCATGCTGTCGACGCCGATTATCAACCCACCACAATCGGCCATTCTCGGCGTGCATGCGACCAAGGATCGGGCGGTTGTGGAGAACGGCCAGATCGTGATCCGCCCGATCAACTACCTGGCCATGTCGTATGACCACCGCATCATTGACGGGCGTGAAGCCGTGCTGGGATTGGTCGCCATGAAAGAGGCGCTGGAAGACCCGGCGCGGCTGCTGTTCGACATCTGACCGGCCTGAGCATCGGGCGCTGAGTCGCCGGCGATGCTCCCTGTCCACCTGCAAAGATGGACTTCATTTTCCAGACAGGGTAATTTCATGAGCAAGAATTTTGATGTGATCGTCATCGGTGCTGGCCCGGGTGGCTACATCGCAGCGATCCGGGCGGCGCAACTGGGGTTTCAGGTAGCCTGCATCGACGAGTGGAAGAACGACACAGGCGGACCGGCGCCGGGTGGAACCTGCACCAACGTGGGTTGTATTCCGTCCAAGGCTTTGCTGCAGTCGTCTGAGCACTTCGAGCAGGCCGGTCATCATTTTGCGGACCATGGCATCGGGGTCTCCGGTTTGTCAATCGACGTCAGCAAGATGGTTGCCCGCAAGGACAGCGTGGTCAAGCAGAACAACGACGGCATCCTGTACCTGTTCAAGAAGAACAAGGTCAGTTTTTTCCACGGCCGCGGTTCTTTTGTCAAAGCCGTCGATGGCGGGTATGAAATCCGGGTCGAAGGTCAGTCCGCTGAAGTGCTGACAGGTCGTCAGATCGTTGTAGCCACCGGTTCGAATGCCCGGGCATTGCCTGGTGCACCTTTTGACGAAGACAAGGTTCTTTCCAACGACGGCGCGTTGCGCATCGGCGCGGTACCGAAGAAGCTGGGATTGATCGGTTCGGGCGTGATCGGCCTGGAGATGGGGTCGGTCTGGCGGCGATTGGGGGCCGATGTGACCATTCTCGAAGGACTGCCGACATTCCTGGGCTCCGTTGACCAGCAGATTGCCAAGGAGGCGCACAAGGCGTTCACCAAGCAGGGGCTGAACATCGAACTCGGTGTCACCGTCGGTGATGTCAAGATCAGCAAGAAGGGTGTCACCATCGCCTGGACCGACGCCAAAGGCGCCGCCCAGAAGCTTGAAGTCGACAAACTGATCGTTTCCATCGGGCGGGTTCCCAACACCACCGGCCTGAACGCCGAAGGCGTCGGCCTTCAACTCGACGAACGCGGCGCCATTCTTGTCAATGAAGAATGCAAGACCAATTTGCCGGGTGTCTGGGCGGTCGGTGACGTCGTGCGCGGGCCGATGCTGGCACACAAAGCCGAAGAAGAAGGCGTCGCGGTTGCCGAGCGCATCGCCGGGCAGCATGGCCACGTGAATTTCAACACCATCCCTTGGGTGATCTACACCAGCCCGGAGATCGCCTGGGTGGGCCGCACCGAACAGCAGCTCAAGGCCGATGGCGTCGCCTACAAGGCTGGCACGTTCCCGTTTCTGGCCAATGGCCGAGCCCGCGCGCTGGGTGACACGACGGGGATGGTGAAGTTTCTTGCCGACGCGACAACCGATGAAATTCTGGGTGTCCACATCGTCGGGCCGATGGCGAGCGAACTGATTGCGGAAGCCGTCGTGGCGATGGAGTTCCGCGCGAGCGCCGAAGACATTGCGAGAATCTGCCACGCCCATCCGTCGCTGAGCGAGGCGACCAAGGAAGCAGCGCTTGCGGTTGACAAGCGCACGCTGAATTTCTGAGCCCCAGCAGCGAGACCGGGCCCGCAACGTGACTGCCATCGGCCCGGTTCGCGCGGCCTATGAGGCCGAACTCAAGGCCCGGGGTTATGTCAGCGACCCGGCTCAGTTGCGTGCGGTCGAAGAACTGGAGCGTTGCACGGCCCAATGGCAGGAGTTCAAGCGCAAGCGCTCCAATCCGTTGAAGAAGCTGGTCAACCGACCCGAAGTCCCGCGTGGCGTCTATATGTACGGTGGCGTCGGCAGGGGCAAGAGCTTTCTGATGGACTGCTTCTATTCGGTGGTCCCGCTTCACCGGAAAACCCGGCTGCATTTTCATGAATTCATGCGAGAAGTTCACCGGGAACTCGCGAGCCTGCAGGGAACGGTCAATCCGCTGGATGAATTGGGTCGCCGGATCGCCCGTCGGTACCGGCTGATCTGTTTTGACGAATTTCATGTGGCAGACATCACTGACGCAATGATCCTGCACCGCTTGCTCGTGGCGCTGATGGATAACGGCGTCGGTTTTGTGACGACGTCGAACTTCAAACCTGCCGATCTGTACCCCGACGGTTTGCACCGTGACCGCATCCTCCCCGCCATTGACCTGCTGAATGATCGACTCGTGGTTGTCAATGTTGACAACGGGACCGACTACCGGCGGCAGACGCTCGAACAATTGCGCCTGTATCACGTCCCGCTGGGCGCGGAAGCAGACGCCGAAATGCGCGATGCGTTCAATCGCCTGGCCTCCAGTGCCGACGAAGACCCGGTCTTGCACATCGAAGCCAGGGAAATTCGGGCGAGGCGCAGAGCCGGAGGCGTGGTCTGGTTCGATTTCCGCACGCTTTGCGGCGGGCCCCGGTCGCAGAACGATTACCTCGAAATCGCCTCCCAATTCCATACGGTGCTGCTCAGCGACGTCCCGCAAATGCCGGTTCGCATGGCTTCCGAAGCCAGGCGTTTTACCTGGCTGGTGGATGTGCTTTATGACCGTCGCGTCAAGTTGATTGTTTCCGCCGAAAAGCCTGCGGACCAGTTGTACACCGAGGGGCCCCTGGCCCATGAATTCCCCCGTACCGTGTCGCGGTTGAGCGAGATGCAATCGGTGGAATATCTTGCGCTGGCGCACCGGATGGTCGATACCGGTCTGACCTGAAGGGCTCTGCAGCCGAAGTCGTGTGGGTGTAACGCCAGGTACGCTGGCATCCGAGGATCAAATATCCTCTATTCGGACGATCGCCAGGGAAATGTTGTCGCCACCACCCTTAGCCCTTGAGCGAGCCTTTTCGATCAGGAATTCGCTGGCTTCCCGGGGCGACAACGAACTGACGACGTATGCCAGTTCTTCCGGTGTGAAGTAGTGCCACAAGCCGTCACTGCATGACATCAGCACGTCGCCAGACTTCAGGGTGGGGATGTATTCAATGCTGACCTGAGGGTCGTCCTCGGTGCCCAGGCACCCCATCAGGATGTTGGACTGGGGGTGCGACTGCGCCTCTTCTTCGGTAATTTCGCCTCGATCGACGAGTGCCTGTACGTAGGAGTGGTCATAGGTGCGCTTGACCATCCGGCCACCGGAGAAGTGATGGATGCGCGAGTCACCCGAATGCAGCCAGTGTGAATCGGACTCCGGATTGATCAGAAACAACGCGATGGTGCTGTGAGGCTCCTGCTCGGCGGAAATGGCGGTCAGGCGGATCACGATGTGGGCTTCGTGGGCGATCTGCTTGAGCATTGACGGCGCATCGTCGGTGTCCGGCGAGAAGCGTTCGAAAATCTGCCGGGCAGTCAGCATCACCTGATCAGATGCCTTGCGTCCGCCACTGCGTCCACCCATACCATCGGCCAGCACGGCCAGCAGGCAACCCGAAACCCGGGGATGGGTGAAGATGCCCACCTGATCCTGCTGATAATCTCGATCCCCCTTGTGGATACCGGTGGAGGCGAGCAATCTGTAACCTGTAGCCATGGTAATCAATCAGGAGTGTTGCAACACTCGGTGTGCCGTCATCGGTCCCTATTATTCACCGAACCGTGACAAATCCTGACGTGACAGTCTGTAACGCCGGATCGGACTGAAAAAAGCTGATGAGCTTTCTGCCAGGGCAAAGGCTTGGGTACTTTCACCAGAACTTCCACCATGGGCTGTCCGGTGTCTTGAACCCTTGCGTCAGATACGTGCTCTGCGGATAGTTTTTTTGCAGCACACGCTTGGAGTCCTCGCTGAGCTGCGTCAATCCGAGCGCGTCATAGGAACGAACCAGAATGTAGAGTGCTTCTTCCAGCGCCGGAACATCCCGGTATTCAAGAATGGCGACCTGCGCGCGGCCGATCGCGGCCAGGTAGGCGCCACGCTTGAAGTAGTAACGGGCCACATGGACCTCGTACTTTGCCAGGGAGTTCACGATGTAAGCCACCCGCTGGCGCGCGTCGGCTGCATACCGCGAGTCGGGAAATCGAACGACGACCTCCCTGAACGCGTCAAAGGAGTCTTTGGCCGCCTTCTGATCTCTTTCGGAAAGATCCTGCAGGGTGATCGACGACAGGAAGCCCAGGTTGTCGTTGAAGTTCACCAGTCCTTTGAGGTACAGCGCATAGTCCAGCGCCGGGCTGGCCGGATGAAGTTTCATGAACCGGTCAAGCGTCGCAATGGCCTGCGGACGCTCGTTGTTCCTGTACTGGGCATAGGCTTTGTCAAGCTGCGCCTGCTGGGCAAGCACGGTCCCGGCGGCACGGCCTTCGAGCTTTTCGAGCAGGGGGATGGCTTTTGCGTAGGCACCGGAACTCATCTCATCCTTGGCTTCGGCATAGATCTTGTTCGGACTCCAGCCGGCCGTCTGATCGGCAACGTCCGTGGTCGAACAGCCGGCCAGCAAAGCCGCAGTCAGCACCATCAGGCTTGCCAGAACAGCAGATAATCGAACACGTGGCATCGATGGCAACTTTCTTGAATGAGAGCAAATTCATTATATCGACCGACACATCTTTGACCGACGGCGCAGATGACCCGCTGAGCGACACCACCGAGTTCGTGGATGCAGGAGAAATTCGGAACTGGCAGGTCGCGCCAGACCAGCATGCCCAGCGGCTGGATCAGGTGCTGGCGGGTGACCTGCACGCATTTTCACGTTCCTATCTGCAGCAGCTTATTGCGGCAGGACTGGTGCTGGTCAACAAGGCGGTCGTGACCAAATCATCGACGAAGGTCCGGGCTGGTGATGCCCTGACTGTGGAACTGCAGCCGTCGCCCCAGACCACTTCGTTTCGCCCCGAGTCCATCCCGGTCGACGTCGTGTATGAGGACACCGAACTTCTGGTTCTGAACAAGCCGGCGGGTCTGGTCGTTCATCCGGCTGCCGGCAACTGGAGCGGGACCTTGCTCAACGGATTGCTCGCACGGTATCCCGCGGCGATGCAAGTACCGCGCGCCGGCATCGTGCATCGTCTGGACAAGGACACCAGCGGTCTGATGGTGGTCGCGCGCACCCGATCTGCGATGGACGAACTGGTCAAGCGCATCGCCGCGCGGGAAGTCCGTCGCGAGTATCTGGCGCTGGGCCATCGCGCGTGGCAGGGGGAGCGCAAGCGTCGCGTGGATGCGCCGATCGGGCGGGATCCCCGAAACCGGTTGCGCATGGCGATCGTTGACCTGAACGTTCAAGGGGGCAAACAGGCCGCAACCCGTTTCGAATTGATGGATAGCTGCGATGAAGGCTGTCTGGTCCTGTGCACGCTCGAAACAGGGCGCACACATCAGATTCGCGTCCACATGGCCAGTCTTGGGCATCCTCTGGTCGGCGACGGTGTGTACGGCGGCGCAAATGCTGCAGGCATGTCGCGTCAGGCCTTGCACGCGTATCAGCTCGCGTTCGAGCACCCGGTCACCGGGCAACTTATGGCATTCCACTCCCCGCTGCCTGCGGATTTTGCGTCAGCCGTTCGCCAGTGGGGGCTCAGATACAATGAAATCGACCCGAGAGTTACTGCTGTGCCGGTCGCAAGCGATTGACCCATCGAAACCGGCACATAGCAAACTGTGGCGGGTGTTTGATCCCTCGCCACCGGAACCGGCCAGATGATTTTTTGCGCCTCGTGCGCGTTTTCTCCGGAACGAACCCAACATGAACACGGCGGACGCCATTCGCGTCCTGGAAACTGCATTGATCTGCTCGCAGCAGCCGCTGTCGGTGCGGGAAATGCGTGCGCTTTTTCAGGACGAACTGGGCAGTGAATCCATCAAGGGCCTGCTGTCGGATCTGCAGCAGGAATGGTCGCTGCGAGGGGTGGAACTGGTTTGCGTGGCATCCGGGTGGAGGTTTCAGAGTCGCCCCGAACTGCGACCTTTTCTGGACCGGCTGCATCCGGAAAAGCCACCGCGGTACACACGGGCCACTCTGGAGACGCTGGCCATCATCGCTTACCGGCAGCCAGTGACCCGTGGTGAAATGGAAGACATTAGGGGCGTGACCATCAATTCTTTGATCATCAAGCAACTGGAAGACCGGGGCTGGATTGAAGTCATAGGTCACCGTGAAGCAGCCGGCCGCCCGGCGCTGTTTGCGACTACCCGGCAGTTTCTGGATGATCTTGGTATCGGGTCACTGGACCAGTTGCCCGTCTTGGGGGCGTCCGGCGCAAGTGACGCTGATCTGACCGACTTGCCGGTGACATTTCCGATTCAGGCCAGCCAGGATTTTCAAGCGTCTGAACACAGTGAGCATCCGTTGGCAACGACGCCTGTGGATGAAACCCTCGGTAGTCCCGATGAAAGCCGACATGATTGAAGAAAACGCGTCCGACCCCGAAGCGGCTTCCGCAGCCGATTTGGATAAGAAAATGGCTCAATCCAGCGTGAATAAGTCAGTTGATGCTACAGATATCAAAGCTCCTGAGGGTCGATCTGCGGCGCCGGATCAAACCGTTTTAATGGGGAACCCATCGCCGGTAATCCGGTTTTCCGATGTGGTCTCCGGCGACTATGACGCCGAAGAGGGGCAGGGTGAAGTCGCGCCGCCGAAACGGGTGCTGGCACCGCAGCCCGAGTCGCCCAAGTTGCACAAGGTGCTGGCCCAGGCGGGACTGGGTTCGCGCCTTGAGATGGAGCAGCTGATCACTGAAGGTCGGATATCCGTCAACAACGAACCCGCTCACATCGGTCAGCGGGTGCAGTTCGGTGATCAGGTCAAGGTGAACGGCAAACCGATCCGCGTGCGAATCGATCCGCCGCCACCCCGTGTGATCGCTTATCACAAACCCGCCGGCGAAGTGGTCACGCATGACGACCCGCAGAACCGGCCGACGGTCTTTCGCAAGTTGCCCCGCCTGCATCAGGGTAAATGGCAGTCTGTGGGCCGGCTCGACCTGAACACCGAAGGTTTGTTGCTGTTCACCAGTTCCGGTGAACTCGCCAACCGCCTGATGCATCCGCGGTTTGGCCTCGAGCGGGAGTATGCGGTGCGTGTGCTTGGTGCGCTGAGCAGCGAGGAAAAGCAGCGCCTGCTGGACGGCGTGGTACTGGACGATGGCAAGGCGCAGTTCGGCGCCATCGAAGATGGCGGTGGTGAAGGCGCCAACTGCTGGTACCGCGTCACCATTTCAGAGGGCCGTAACCGGGAAGTGCGTCGCATGATGGAGGCGGTGGGCCATGCGGTCAGCCGACTGATCCGGATCCGATACGGGGCAATGGTGCTGCCCCGCGGTCTCAAGCGTGGCGCCTGGATGGAACTGGACGAGCGCGACATTCAGGCGCTGATGCGGGTTGCTGGCGTCGATCGCCATGGTGGATTCCGCCAGGACGGCAAGCCAAAACAGGCCGAGGGCCCCGGTGGTGGCCGTGGCGACAATACAGGTCGACAACAGCGAGGGCCGGGGCGGGGACCGAAAACGCCCGGTTCGGGCAGCAGTCCGCCACGAAATTCCGGACCGTTTGAGCGCGACAACACTGGTGGAGGGGGCAATCGGCGCCGCCGTGAGGGTGGAGCATCCGGCGGGGCGCAGCCCGACCCGCTGAAAACGTCTCTGGGGTACATCGGTGGCGACAGTTTCACCCGTCAGCGCCAGGCAGCCGGCCCAAGAGGCGGGCCGCGCCGCGGTGGCGGGAGAGGGCGGTCATAGGCCTGGTTTCCGGTGATTGGGCCGCGTCGCGAAAGCTTCGGCACTAGCAGGCTAAAATGACAGGCTTTGCCAGTCTGGCAAGAAGTAATTGAAAAATCCAGAGGACTTAGAAATCATGGCTATCGAACGCACCCTTTCCATCATCAAGCCTGACGCAGTTGCCAAGAATGTCATCGGTCAGATTTACGCCCGGTTCGAAGCCGCCGGACTGAAGATCGTCGCCGCCCGCATGGTTCACCTGTCCCGTCAGGACGCAGAAGCGTTTTATGCGGTTCATAAGGCACGGCCTTTTTTCAACGATCTGGTGAATTTCATGATTTCCGGCCCGGTGATGATCCAGGCCCTTGAAGGTGAGAACGCGATTCTGAAAAATCGTGACCTGATGGGCGCCACCGATCCGAAAAAGGCTGCGCCAGGCACCATTCGCGCCGATTTTGCCGACAGCATTGATGCCAACGCTGTGCACGGTTCGGATGCCGCTGAAACAGCTGCCGTGGAAGTCGCGTTCTTCTTCCCCGGCATGAACGTGTATTCCCGCTGATCCGGGACTCCCATGCGATGACGGCCAACCTGCTCAACTTCGATCTCGAGGGGCTGGCCGCTTTCTGTGAAGGTCTGGGGGAGAAGCGATTTCGCGCCACCCAGCTGTTTCGCTGGATTCACCAGAGGGGGGCATCTGATTTTGATCAGATGACCGATCTGGCCCGATCGTTGCGCGAAAAGCTCAAGACCCGGGCGCACGTGGCTGCGCTGCCCGTCATTTCCGAACACATCTCGGCTGACGGCACCATCAAATGGCTGTTTGACGTCGGGGATGGCAATGCCATCGAGGCGGTGTTCATTCCTGAGGATGACCGGGGCACGCTCTGTGTGTCTTCCCAGGCGGGGTGCGCCGTGGGTTGCCGGTTTTGCTCGACCGGGCACCAGGGATTCAGCCGGAATCTGTCCACTTCGGAAATTCTCGCTCAGCTCTGGTTCGCGGAACATTCACTGCGGCAGCGACAGGGCACCAGTGAACGGGTCATCTCGAATGTGGTCATGATGGGCATGGGTGAGCCCTTGCAGAACTACACAGCCCTGCTGCCCGCGCTGCGGGTGATGCTGGACGATCACGCCTACGGGCTGTCGCGCCGGCGGGTGACGGTGTCCACCTCTGGTGTGGTGCCGTTCATCGAAAAGCTGGCGGCCGATTGCCCGGTTGCGCTGGCTGTGTCGCTGCACGCGCCGGACGATGCGCTGCGCGATCAGCTCGTTCCGCTCAACCGCAAGTACCCGCTGGATGAACTGCTGGCGACATGTCATCGCTACCTGGCCAGCGCGCCGCGAGACTTCATCACTTTCGAATACTGCATGCTCGATGGTGTCAATGACAGCGAGCAGCAGGCCAGGCAACTGGTTGACCTGGTCCTGCGTCATTCGAACGGCAGGACGGGCTGGTGCAAGTTCAATCTGATCCCTTTCAATCCGTTTCCCGCCTCTGGACTCGTTCGCTCTCCCCGCGAGGCTGTGCAGTTATTCGCCAATGTCCTGGTCAGTGCTGGTATCGTCACGACCATTCGCAAGACGCGTGGCGACGACATCGATGCGGCCTGTGGGCAGCTGGCCGGTGATGTCAAGGATCGAACGTTCGTGGCCCAGCGCATCACTGCGCAGCGTGCAAAGCCTGTGCAGATTCCGATCCGGTCGGGCCCTTCCGAATCACCGCGAAACGCCAGGAGGACCATTCAATGACGCATCAAAAGTCGAGATCCCTTTCCCCGAAGAGGGGCGGGGCATGGTTGCTCGCAGTCGGTGTGCTTGTAGCTGGATCACTGGCTTTTGATGTGCGTGCCCAATATGGGACACCCAACGGTGAGCAGCCGAATTCAGCTGCGACACGACCCGCCGCGCGTCAGAGTACCGAGATGATGACCGCATCTGACGAGCCGGAAAGCCGCCGGCGGGCGCGCATTCGGTTGACGCTGGCGATCGGCTATTTTGAACAAGGGAAAACGACTGTCGCACTGGACGAGTTGAAACAGGTTCTCGTGATCGATCCCGCGTTTGCCGAAGCCTACGACCTGCGCGGGTTGATCTACATGCGCCTGAACGATCCCGTGCTTGCCGAAGAGAGCTTTCGCAAGGCCATTTCACTCAACCCGCGCGATGCCAATGTGCTGCACAACTATGGCTGGTTTCTTTGTCAGGGCCAGCGTTATGCCGAGGCGAAGAAAATGTTCGACGAAGTCATGGGCCATCCGCTCTATCCCGAGCGCGCAAAAACGTTGCTGGCGCAGGGCATCTGTGAGGCGCGAGAAGGCCGGATGGCCGAGGCTGAGCGCAGCTTGCTGCGCTCCTACGAACTGGATGCCGGAAACCCGGTGACCGGTTACAACCTTGCGACGCTGCTGTACCAGCGTGGCGATTACGAAAAAGCCCAGTTCTATATTCGGCGGCTCAACAACAGTGCGCTGGCCAATGCCGAATCGTTCTGGTTGGGTGTCAAGGTCGAGCGAAAGATGAACAACCAGGAAGCGATGCTTCAACTGGTGACGCAGTTGAAGCGCCGATATCCCCAGTCCCGTGAAGCTCAGGCCTATGATCGAGGGGCGTTTGATGAATGAGGGAGCCATCAGCAGTTTCTCTTCTGCGGAGAAATCGTCTGAGCAGCCGCCAGATTCAGGCAGCCTGCTTCGCGAAGCGCGCGAGGCTGCGGGTCTTTCGATTGAAGCGCTTGCATCCATTCTGAAGGTTCCAGTGGGCAAGCTGGGTGCCCTGGAGTCCGGCCAATGGGATCAATTGCCCGATACGGTTTTTGCTCGAGCACTGGCGGCTAGCGTGTGTCGGGTCTTGAAAGTGGATCCTGCTGCGGTAATGACCGGTTTGCCTGCTGTGACCCCGCGGTACATCCCGGACGACCAGGGCATCAACAAACCTTTCAAGGATGCCTCAGGATCCGCAGGCGGTCTGGCCCCCGGCCTGTCCCGCCCGCTGATGCTGCTGGTTGGCGCGCTGTTGCTCGGTGCGCTGGCGCTGTACCTGATGCCACCGTTGGAGAGCTGGCCCGCGCTGTGGCCGGGCAGAGATGTGACCTCCACCGAAAGCGGGAAGCCCGCGTCATCAGGGCTGACGGATCTGTCCGGCGCTGCAGCCCAGAAGGCCGGCGCAGTTGCGCCGCCTGTGCAACCGACAGGTGACGGCATGCGGTCCGAGCCGGCGCTGCCCACGGCGGCGGCGTCCGTCAATGAAGCACCGCAGACTGCAACGCTACCCGGTTCAATAGCGGTGCCGCCGGTCGCTGATCGGCCGGCTTCGGCGGCAGCCCCTGTGGCGGAAGGGCCGCTGGTCTTCGCAACAACCGGCGATTCGTGGATCGAAGTCACGGATGCGCGTGGCGTCGTGGTCTTCAAGCAGCTGATGCAGGCCGGACAGACCGCATCAGCCTCCGGAACCTTGCCGCTGACCGTTGTGGTGGGCCGGGCGGACGTGACGTCCCTGTCCGTCAACGGCAAGCCGTTCGACCTGACGCCGCATTCGCGCAGCAACGTCGCCCGCTTCGACATCAAACCGTGATGGACAACCTCAAGCCGATACCGGTCGGGGAGGCGCAACCGCGTCGGTCCCGGCAATCAACCGTGCGCTGGGGTGACCGGGTGGTCACCGTGGGTGGCGCGGCGCCTGTTCGGGTGCAGTCGATGACCAATACCGATACGGTCGACGCCATCGGGACGGCCATTCAGGTCAAGGAGCTGGCTCTGGCCGGTTCCGAACTGGTGCGAATCACGGTCAATACGCCGGAGGCTGCGCAGGCGGTTCCGCATGTGCGTGATCAGCTGGACCGGATGGGGATCGATGTCCCGCTGATCGGTGATTTCCATTACAACGGTCATCGGCTGCTGTCCGATTTCCCGGATTGTGCCCGGGCGCTTTCCAAGTACCGGATCAATCCCGGCAATGTCGGCAAAGGGCTCAAGCGCGACCGGCAGTTCGGCCAGATGATCGAAGCGGCGATGAAATGGGACAAACCGGTTCGCATTGGCGTGAACTGGGGCAGCCTGGATCAGGAGTTGCTCGCCGACCTGATGGATCAGAACAGCCGGCGAAGCGAGCCCTGGGAAGCTCGGCAGGTCATGTATGAGGCACTCATCAGCTCGGCGATTGGCTCTGCGCAGCGTGCACAGGATATGGGGCTGAATGGTGACCAGATCATGCTGTCCTGCAAGGTCAGCGGTGTCCAGGACTTGATCGCGGTCTATCGGGAATTGGCCCGCCGCTGCGATTACGCCTTGCATCTTGGGCTGACCGAGGCGGGCATGGCGACCAAAGGGACGGTCGCATCCACCGCCGCGCTTTCCGTGCTGCTGCAAGAGGGGATCGGAGACACGATTCGCGTTTCGCTCACGCCGCAACCGGGCGAGGCGCGAACGCAGGAGGTTGTCATTGCGACAGAAATCCTGCAGGCCATGGGCTTGCGAAAGTTTGTTCCCAGCGTGACTGCATGTCCCGGTTGCGGCCGCACGACCAGCGTCACGTTCCAGGAACTGGCCAAGCAGATCGACGACTTCCTGCGCGCCCAGATGCCGGTCTGGCGCGCGCGTTATCCCGGCGTGGAGTCGCTCAAGGTGGCGGTGATGGGATGTATCGTCAACGGCCCCGGCGAAAGCAAGCATGCCGACATCGGCATCAGCCTGCCGGGCACCGGGGAGGCGCCAGCAGCGCCGGTGTTCATCGACGGCGAAAAGCGGCTGACCTTGCGTGGCGAGTCCATCGCGCACGAGTTTCAGGACATCGTCGAGCGCTACATCGAAAACCGTTTCGGCGCCAGCGCGGCTGCGGCAATGACAGAACAACAAGCGTGATGACTGAAAAGCTGAATGTAAAACGTGTGGAGAAGATCACTGCCGTCAAAGGCATGAATGACATCCTGCCTGGTGAGTCCGGACTGTGGGAATGGTTTGAGGAAACCGTGCGCGCCCAGATGCACCGTTACGCCTACAGCAACATCCGGACGCCGATCGTCGAGCCCACCGGCCTGTTCGTTCGCAGTCTGGGTGAGGTCACCGATATCGTCGAAAAAGAGATGTATTCGTTCGAGGACAGGCTCAATGGTGAGGCCCTGACCCTGCGACCGGAATGCACCGCCAGCGTGGTCCGCGCTGCCGTCGAACACTCGATGCTGCACGACGGTGGCAAACGTCTCTACTACATGGGGCCGATGTTCCGGCACGAGCGGCCGCAGCGCGGTCGCTACCGCCAGTTTCACCAGATCGGCGCCGAGGTCCTCGGCTTTGGTGGCGCCGAGGTCGATGCCGAACTGATTCTGCTGGCCGATTCCCTCTGGCGCGAACTGGGATTGACGGGCGTGCGTCTGGAACTGAACAGCCTCGGACAACCCGACGAGCGTCGCGCCCATCGCACCGCCTTGATCGCGTACCTGGAACAGCACCGCGATCTGCTGGACGAAGACAGCCTGCGCCGATTGCACAGCAACCCGCTACGGATTCTCGACAGCAAGAATCCGGCGATGCGGAAAATGCTCGAAGCGGCGCCCAGGATGTTGGACTTCCTGGGCGGCCCGTCGCTGGCACATTTTGAATCGCTGCAGGCGATTCTGGACAACAACGGTATCGCCTACACGGTGAATTCCCGTCTGGTGCGCGGCATGGATTACTACAACCTGACCGTTTTCGAGTTCGTCACCGACCAACTTGGCTCGCAGGGAACAATTTGTGGCGGCGGTCGCTATGACTACCTCATCGAGCAGGTCGGTGGCAAGCCGGCACCAGCCGTGGGCTGGGCGCTGGGCGTGGAGCGGGTGCTGGAACTCGTGCGGGCCGCGCAGTCTTCTCCGGCGCGCCAGGTTCCTGATTTCTATGCCGTTGTACCGGACCCGACGGCCCTGCCGGTCGCTTTCAAGGCCGCGCAGGCGCTGCGGCAGTCCGGCCGCAGTGTTCAGATGCACGCGGGTGGTGCCGACGGCTGGGGCAGCGTGAAGTCGCAGTTTCGCAAGGCCGACGCCAGCGGGGCCCGGTTTGCACTGATCTTTGGGTCCGACGAGTTGTCCCGCGAAGAGGCGACGGTTAAGTTCCTGCGCGACGGCGCTGGCGAGCAATGCACCGTTCCCCTGGCGGGTCTTGTCGAATGGGCACAGACCCTACAATCCAAAGCTTAAAGCGAAAGCGACATGGCAAAACACCTCGACCTCGAAGAACAGGAACAGCTTGATGAACTCAAGCATTTCTGGAAGACGTATGGCAACCTCATCACGTGGGTGCTGATTGCCGTATTTGGCAGCATCGCGGCTTGGAATGGTTATCAGTACTGGCAGCGCAGTCAGGCCATTCAGGCGGCAGCGATGTACGACGAAATCGATCGTGCGGCTGCGGCTGGCGACTTGCAGCGCCTGGAGCGGGCCACGGCCGACATCAAGGACAAGTACAGCCGCACCACCTATGCAAGCCAGGGCGTGATGCTGGGGGCCAGGGTTTTTCAGGAAAACGCGAAGCCGGATCTTGCAAAGCAGGCACTGCAGTGGGTTGTTGACAGCACGCCTGACGCGGCCTATGCAGCCATCGCGCGACTGCGGCTGGCAGGGCTGGCGATGGAGACGAAGGCCTACGACGAAGCGCTCAAGATTCTCGAAAAACCCTTCCCGACCGAGTTCGAGGCGCTGGTTGAAGACCGCAGGGGCGATGTGGCCAACCTGCAGGGCAGTCGGGAACGCGCGGTGACGCATTATCAGAAGGCCTTCAGGCTTTTTGACGAACGGTCGGAGTACCGTCGCCTGGTTGAAATCAAGCTCAATGCGCTTGGTGTAGAGCCCGCCGCAGTGCCGGCGACAAAAGGGGCCTGAGCGTGCCGGCATTCACCAGGGCATTGTTGCTGCGCTTGACTGCTGCGGTCATTGCCGCGTTTGCGTTGCAGGCCTGTTCGAGCTCCGGCGACAAGCCCAAGCCGGCCGAGCTACCGCCTAATGCTGCACTGCTGGGCGTGGCTCAGGCCTGGAGTGCCAGCATCGGCGCGGTCAATATGCCGCTGACCGTGCCGGTCGCCGGCGACCGCGTAGCCGTCTCCAGTTCCGATGGTGCAGTGTCGGTTCTGAATGCGTCCACCGGGCGCGAGTTCTGGCGCGCGAGTGCCGGCGAAGCCCTGACTGCCGGCGTCGGCAGTGATGGCCAGACTGCGGCCGTCGTCTCGCGATCCAATCATGTCATCGTTTTGCGCGATGGCAAAGTACTCTGGCGAAAGCGCATGAACGCGCAGGTGTACACGGCGCCGCTGGTTGCCGGTGCCCGCGTCTTTGTGTTGGCGGCGGACCGTTCGGTCCATGCATTTGACGGTGATTCCGGTGCGCGCCTCTGGGCGTTGCAGCGCCCTCAGGGTGAGCCCCTGGTTCTGCGCCATTCCGGCCTGCTCATGGCCGTCGGTGACACGCTCGTGGTTGGCATTTCGGGGCGAATGGTCGGCATCAACCCGCTCAACGGGAGCGTGCGTTGGGAGGTCCCCATCGCGACGCCGCGTGGTGGCAACGACATCGAGCGTCTCGTTGAACTGGTCGCCGGCGTCAGCCGGGAGGGCAACGTCGTCTGCGCCCGGGCTTTCCAGGCGGCGGTCGGTTGTGTGGACGTTTCTCGCGGCGCCTTGCTGTGGTCCCAGCCGTCGACGGGTGTTTCGGGCATCTCCGGCGATGATCGCTTTGTTTTCGGCGTTGAGTCAGACGGCAAGATCATCGCCTGGAATCGCAACAACGGCGACCGGATGTGGGTCTCGGAGCGCCTGCGATTCCGTGGCCTGTCGGCGCCCTTGGCGGTTGGTCGGTCGGTGGTTGTGGGCGACCAAGCCGGCTTGCTGCACCTGTTGTCGGTTGAAAACGGCACACCGCTCAACCGACTGCCCACGGACGGGTCTCCGATTGTGACGGCACCCGTTCTCGCGGACAACACGCTCATTGCCGTGACTCGAAACGGCGGCGTTTTCGGCTTCAAACCTGAATGACGCCAAACCGGATTTATCAAACTTGAAGCCCGTATTGGCGCTCGTTGGTCGGCCCAACGTCGGAAAGTCCACGCTTTTCAACCGGATGACGAAATCGCGCGACGCTATCGTCGCAGATTTCGCCGGCCTGACGCGCGACCGCCACTATGGAAATGCGCGTCAAGGCCAACACGAGTTCATCGTGATCGATACCGGCGGTTTCGAGCCGGATGCTGCTGACGGCATATACAAGGAGATGGCCCACCAGACCCGGCAGGCTGTTGCCGAAGCCGACGTCGTGGTGCTGGTGGTCGATGCCCGTTCCGGACTGTCAGCGCAGGATCACGACATTGCGCGCTACTTGCGCAAACTGGGCAAGCCCTGCGTGCTGGCGGCAAACAAGGCCGAAGGTCTGAAAGCCAGCGGCCAACTGGCTGAGTTCTTTGAACTGGGCTTCGGCGATGTGCTGCCCGTCTCGGCAGCCCATGGACAGGGAATCCGCAGCCTGATTGATCAGGCAATGGCACTGCTGGCCTTGCCCGAGGAGCAGGACGAACCTGCGCCTGAGGATCCGTCGGTCGTCCGTCTGGCCGTTGCCGGCAGGCCGAACGTCGGAAAGTCGACGCTGATCAATACGTGGCTGGGCGAAGAACGCCTGGTCGCCTTCGACCTGCCCGGCACCACCCGGGATGCGATATCGGTCCCGTTCGAAAAGGACGGCCGGCGCTTTGAACTGATCGACACGGCCGGGTTGCGGCGCAAGGGCCGGGTTTTTGAAGCGATCGAGAAGTTTTCTGTCGTCAAGACCTTGCAGGCCATTGAGTCCGCGCACGTGGTGGTGCTGCTGCTGGACGCGACGCAGGGCGTGACGGACCAGGACGCTCATATTGCCGGGTACGCGCTGGAAAGCGGGCGCGCCATCGTGCTGGCGGTCAACAAATGGGATGCGGTGGATGCCTACCAGCGTGAACTGGTGCAACGCGCAATCGAAACGCGGCTGCCATTTCTGAAGTTCGCTAACCTGCATTTCATTTCTGCGAAAAAGCGGCAGGGTCTGTCGCCGGTATGGGCTTCCATCGTGCAGGCGCACCGCGCGGCAACCTGCAAGATGCCGACGCCAGTGCTGACGCGCCTGTTGCTGGAAGCCGTGCAGTTTCAGGCGCCACAGCGGGCAGGGATGTTTCGTCCCAAGCTGCGTTACGCCCACCAGGGCGGCATGTCACCGCCGGTCATCGTGATTCATGGCAATTCGCTCGAACACGTGACAGATGCGTACCGCCGCTTCCTGGAGGGGCGGTTCCGCAAGGCGTTTGACCTGGTTGGCACGCCCCTTCGGATTGAAATGAAGTCGTCGGACAACCCGTTTGTGTCCGGCAATTCGCGTTGAACCCGCTGTCGCCCAAAATCTGTGGGCATCGGCGTCGTTGCCGCGATGGCAGGCTCATCGTGTGGTAACGTTCCCAGTCTTCCATCACTCTTGAACACGGAGAATATCGTGAGCAACAAAGGCCAACTTCTGCAGGACCCCTTTCTCAATGCCTTGCGGCGTGAGCATGTGCCGGTCTCCATCTATCTCGTCAACGGCATCAAGTTGCAGGGCCAGATTGAATCATTCGACCAGTACGTCGTTCTGCTGAGAAATACCGTCACGCAAATGGTGTACAAGCACGCCATTTCGACCATTGTCCCGGGTCGTGCTGTCAATTTTTCGACTGCCGAAACGCCCGAAGCCGGCCCAGCCTGAGGTCATGAAAAATCTGGATGTTCGGTCCGGCAAGGCCACCGAGGCCATTGACGAGCAGATTTGAGCTCACCCGATTTGCCCGTCAGTCCGAAGACGCCGGCCATCCTGGTTGGTGTGGATTTCGGCCTGCCGCACTTTGATGCCGATCTGGAAGAGCTTGGCCTCCTGGCCGAGACGGCCGGACTGGAGCCCGTGGCGCGCCTGACCTGCAAACGCAGTGCGCCGGATGCGGCCCTGTTCGTGGGCAGCGGCAAGGCCGACGAAATCCGGTTTCTGGCGCAGCAGCACGGAGCACGCGAGGTGCTGTTTGACCAGTCACTCAGCCCGGCCCAGCAGCGCAATCTGGAGCGGCGGCTGGAACTGCCGGTGAATGACCGGACTTTGCTGATCCTTGAAATTTTCGCGCAGCGCGCGCGCAGCCATGAAGGCAAGCTGCAGGTGGAGCTTGCCCGGCTGCAATATGCCAGCACGCGGCTGGTGCGACGCTGGACCCACCTGGAGCGTCAGCGCGGCGGCATTGGAGGGCGCGGCGGACCCGGCGAGGCCCAGATCGAACTGGATCGCCGGATGATCGGTGACGCCATCAAGCGCACCCGCGAGCGGCTTGAAAAGGTCAAGCGGCAACGCAGCACCCAGCGCCGCCAGCGCCAGCGGCGGGACACCTTTGCCGTTTCACTGGTCGGCTATACCAACGCCGGCAAGTCCACGCTGTTCAATGCCCTGGTGAAGGCCCGTGCCTATGCGGCGGACCAGCTCTTCGCGACGCTGGACACCACCACACGCCAACTGTATCTGGCCGGGGCGGGCCGTTCGGTGTCGCTGTCGGACACCGTGGGCTTCATCCGCGATCTGCCGCACGGGTTGATCGAGGCGTTCAAGGCTACGTTGCTGGAGGCCGCAGACGCCGATCTTCTGTTGCATGTCGTCGATGGCGCCAATCCGGATCATCCGGAGCAGATGGCCGAGGTTCAGAAGGTGCTGGCGGAAATCGGGGCCACCGATGTGCCGCAATTGCTGGTCTTCAACAAACTCGATGCGATCCCCGCCGAGCGCCGGCCACTGTTGCTGGACGATACCTACCCGGTTGACGACCGGCCTGTGCCGCGCGTCTTTGTCAGCGCGCAAACGGGCGAAGGACTGCCCATACTGCGCGCCCGGCTTTCCGAGCTGGCCAAACGGGAGCCGGAGCTTGGTATAAGCTTGCAGATTCCCGCTGATACCGATGAGTCTGAAACCTGAATCTGCGGACCCGTATCCAACCATAC
>JACSRS010000141.1 GCA_014879655.1 Burkholderiaceae bacterium | reverse complement strand
GAGGTTGACGACATGGTGGCGGGCCTGTCCAGCCTGATGGAGCCGATCATCATCGTCTTCCTGGGTACGTTGATCGGCGGCATCGTTGTTTCCATGTACCTGCCTATCTTCAAGTTGGGTCAGGTCGTCTGATGCTGGAGCCGGGAATGATTGTGGCCGCAGTGGGCGGTCTGTTGGGCTTGCTGCTGGGAAGCTTCCTGAACGTCGTGGTGTTTCGACTGCCCAAAATGCTGGAGCGGCAGTGGGCAGAAGAATGCGCATCGCTTTCGGGCAAAGAGACTGAAAAGGCCGAGCCTTTCAATCTGCTCGTGCCTCGCTCGCGCTGTCCTCATTGCAGCCATCAGATCCGCTGGATCGAAAATATCCCGGTGGTCAGCTATGTCGTGCTGCGAGGGCGATGCTCCGACTGCCATGCCCCAATAGGGATTCGCTATCCCGCCACGGAGTTGGTCACCGGACTGCTGCTCGCATGGTGTTTCTGGACATGGGGCGCAACGGCGACTGCTCTGGTCTGGAGCGGATTCGCCGCAACCTTACTGGCGCTGGCCCTGATCGACTGGGACACCACACTGCTACCCGACGACCTGACCTACCCGCTGTTGTGGGGCGGACTGATTGCCGCAGCGCTCCAATGGACCTCGACGCCGTTGCCGGCGGCGCTCTGGGGTGCTGTCGCCGGCTACCTGTCGCTGTGGCTGATCTACTGGGCCTTCAAACTCATCACCGGCAAGGAAGGCATGGGTTATGGCGACTTCAAGCTTTTTTCGGCACTGGGCGCGTGGTTTGGCTGGCAGGCGCTGGTCCCGATCATCCTGATGGCTTCGGTGATCGGAGCGATCGTCGGCATCGCGATGAAGCTGTCGAGCCAGCTTCGCGAAGGTGGCGTGGTGCCGTTCGGTCCTTTTCTCGCTGGCGCCGGCCTGACTGCACTGATCTTTGGCCCTCAGGCTGTCTTGCGCCTGGCCGGGCTGTAACGCACGCCAATGCACCGAAAACTTCTGCTGGGGCTCACGGGCGGTGTCGGCAGTGGCAAGAGCACGGTGGCGGCCATGCTGGCCCGAAGAGGCGCAGCCGTGATCGATGCCGACGCCATTTCACGCAGCCTGACAGAGGCCGGCGGCGCAGCCATCGCTGCCATCGCCAGAGCATTCGGGCCGCAGTTCATTGATGCTGACGGCGCGCTCGACCGCAATCGCATGCGAGAAAAGGTATTTGCCGACCCCACGGCGCGGAAAAAGCTGGAAATCATCATTCATCCGCTGGTCGGATCGACCAGTCTGCAGCAGGTGCAGGCGCGGCTTGACGAGGGAAGTCGGGTTGTCTTGCTGGACATTCCGCTGCTGGTCGAGTCCGGGCATTGGCGCCCTCGCCTGAACCGTGTGATCGTTGTCGACTGTGCGGAAGAGACCCAGGTCACGCGCACGATGGCCCGCAGTGGCCTGACACGCGAAACCGTTGAAGGCATCATGCGTTCCCAGGCCAGCCGCTGCCAGCGCCGGGCGGCAGCCGACACGGTGATCGTGAACGACGGGCTGACGCTGGACGAGCTGCAGGGTGAGGTTGACCGCCTGGCCGATCTGTTCGCACTATGATGAACCCATGAACGAAAGCCGCAGCGTGATCCTCTACGAATACCCGTTCAATGAACGAATCCGGACGTATTTGCGCCTTGAGCATCTGTTCAGGCGGCTGGGTAGCCTGGTGGTGCGCGAACATCCGATCGATCATCACTACGCTCTGACGACCATTTTCGAGATCATGGACGTTGCCAGCCGTGCCGATCTGAAAACCGACGCGCTGAAGGATCTGGAAAAGCAGAAGTCCATACTCGCCGGCTTTCGAGGCAACCCGTCGATCTCGGAGACAGCACTCGATGAAATCATGGCCAGACTGGATGAATGCGCTGCGGACCTGGCCGGCCTGCCCGGCAAGGCTGGCCAGTCGCTGACAGAAAACGACTGGCTCATGAGCGTGCGCAGCCGCGCGGGAATTCCCGGCGGTACCTGCGAATTCGATCTGCCGGCCTATTACGCCTGGCAACACAACCCGGCCCGCGAGCGCCAAGCCGACCTGGACCGTTGGATCACGCCGCTCAGGCCGCTGGCCGCATCGATCCAGACCCTGCTGAAGATGCTGCGGGACTCGGGGTCGCCGCAGAAGGTGATGGCCACGCAAGGCCAGTTCCAGCAGCCGCTGCCACAGGGCCGCACCTTCCAGTTGCTGCGGATGAAAATCGACCACAGTCTGGACTTGATTCCGGAGATCAGCGGCAACCGCCTGCTGGTATCGGTGCGTCTGATGCGCCTGGGCGAAGACAACCGCCTGCACGGTTGCGCCGAAGACACACCCTTTGAGCTGACGCTGTGCTCCTGACAAATTCCGAAACAAACCAATCGTGAACCCAGCTGGCGCATCTCCGCGAACGGTGACCTGCCCGGCCTGCAAGGGTCCGGCGGTTTTCAGCCCCGACAATCCCTGGCGACCGTTCTGCAGCCGCCGCTGCCACGAGCAGGACCTCGGCGCCTGGGCCACTGAGGACTTCCGGCTCGGCGTTGAACCCGACGACGAGGGGACCGATCCTGGTGAGGGGGTCCCACCCATTTCCTGACGAATTATTGGAAAGATTTGCCTTTATCCATCGTCAAATCGATCTTTTAAGCTACTGAATGCGTAGCACCTGAAAACTGTCTTTCAGTCGCCAGCCATTGCAACACTGGCACGGTTCCCGGCAGGACCGGCTCCACTGAAACCGGCAATTGCTGCCAGGCAGCGCTTTGCCCCTCGCGCATCTGCAACTCACCTGACCACCGGCGCACCTTGCAAAAGTGCAAGCGCACCAGCGCGTGCGGATAGTCGACCATCTGCTGCTTCCAGCGCTCAACGTCGCCGATGTCGACACCCAGTTCTTCGTGCAGTTCGCGCGCCAGCGCCTGCTCAACGCTTTCGCCGCTTTCAAGTTTGCCGCCGGGAAATTCCCAATAACCCGCGTAGACCTTGCCCGGTGGGCGCGAGGTCAGCAGGAAGTCGCCCTGCGGCGTCAGCAGAACGGCGACCGCGACCTCCACCACTGTCCGCTCGCCCTGAACCAGCCGGGGTTGCTGCCCATCGGCGACCAGCAGCGCGTCACTCACGCCGACACGCCTTGCCGGCCGACGTAGTCCCGCGCAAACTGGTAGGCGACTCGCCCGCTGCGAGAACCACGTTCCAGCGCCCAGACCAGCGCGTCGGGCCGGGCGGCGTCCACGTCCACCGACGAAACGCCCAGCGCCGTGAGCCATTGCGCAACGATGGTCAGGTATTCGTCCTGAGTAAACGGATAAAAGCTGACCCACAGCCCGAATCGCTCCGACAACGAGATTTTTTCCTCCACCACCTCACCGGGATGCACTTCGCCGTCATCGGTGTGGGTGTAAGTCAGGTTCTCTTTCATGTATTCCGGCAACAGGTGACGGCGGTTGCTGGTGGCGTAGATCAGCACATTGGGCGTCGCCGCTGCAATCGTGCCGTCCAGAATCGATTTCAGCGCCTTGTAACCGGCTTCGCCCTCCTCAAAGCTGAGGTCGTCGCAATAGATGATGAATTTTTCCGATCTGGCCGCCACCACTTCGATGATGTCCGGCAGATCGGTGAGATCGGCCTTGTCAACCTCGATCAGTCGCAATCCCTGCGGCGCATACGCGTGCAGGCAGGCCTTGATCAGCGAGGACTTGCCGGTCCCCCGCGCGCCGGTCAACAGGACGTTGTTGGCGGGCTTTCCTTCGACGAACTGCTGGGTGTTGCGGTCGATCTTGCCCTTTTGCAGGTCGATTTCTTTCAGGTCATCCAGACGCATGGGCGCCAGCAGCCGCACCGGCTCCAGGGCGCCATGGCCCGACGATCGTTTGCGATAGCGCCAGGCGATCGCACCCTCCCAGTCCGGCGCGCCCAGTGGTTGCGGCAACACGGACTCGATGCGCGCCAGCAACTGCTCGGCCCGCACCAGCAGACGTTCAAATTGTTCGTTCATGTCAGATCGGGTTTGGGAGATTCAGGAACGGTAGTCGGCGTTGATCGAAACGTAGTCGTGGCTCAGGTCGCAGGTCCAGACGGTGTCGGCTGCGTCACCCCGTCCGAGCTGTACCCGCACGCGGATTTCAGACTGTTTCATCACGCGCTGCCCGTCCTCTTCGCGGTAGTTCGGATGCCGACCCCCACGGGTCACAACGTGCACGTCGTCCAGGTACAGCTCGATCAGGGTCTGGTCCAGGTCCTCGATGCCGGCATAGCCGACGGCCGCCAGGATTCTGCCCAGGTTCGGGTCGCTCGCAAAGAACGCCGTCTTGACCAGCGGCGAATGCGCAATCGCATAAGCCGCGAGCCGGCATTCCGCACCGGATCGGCCGCCTTCGATCTGAACGGTGATGAACTTGGTTGCCCCCTCCCCGTCGCGAACAATGGCCTGTGCCAGCTTGCGTGCAACTTCCATTAGCGCCTGCTGCAGCGCCCGACCCGATTCGGTGTCCAGCGAAAGGATCGGGGGATGGGATGCCTTGTTTGTGGCGATCAGAACGAAGGAATCATTGGTCGAGGTGTCACCGTCGATCGTCACCCGGTTGAAGGAGCCCTCGGCCAGGCCTGTCACCAGTTGCTGCATCAGTGCCGGATCGACTGTCGCGTCGGTGGCCAGAAAGCCCAGCATGGTCGCCATGTTCGGCCGGATCATCCCGGCCCCCTTGCTGATGCCGGTGACCGTGACCGTCACACCGTCGATCACGACCTGCTGGCTGAAGGCTTTGGGCAGCGTATCGGTGGTCATGATGCCTTCTGCGGCCCGCGCCCAATGGTCTTCGCTGGCGTCTGCCAGCGCGGCAGGCAGCCCGGCCTTGATGCGGTCAACCGGCAGCGGCTCCATGATCACACCGGTAGAGAACGGCAGAATCTGCGAAGGCCGGACGCCGAGATGCCCGGCCAGCGCGGCACAGGTGGCGCGCGCACCGGCCAGCCCGGACTCACCGGTGCCGGCATTGGCATTGCCGGTATTGATCACCATCGCACGCACCGCCTGCCCGGCCGACAGGTGCTCGCGGCAGACCTGCACCGGCGCGGCGCAAAATCGATTGCGGGTGAACACACCTGCCACGCTGGCACCTTCATCGAGCAACAGGACTGTCAAGTCCTTGCGCCCCGTCTTTCGCACGCCCGCTTCGGTCACTCCGAGCCGAAGTCCGGCGACCGGGAAAAGCGCGGCTGGATCGGGCCTGGAGAGATTGACGGGCATGTTCGGACCTTTCAGAAACGTTCAATGATTATCGGAAAACAATCAGGCAAACGGAAAACGGGCCGCAGCCCGTTTTCTTCATCGAATACCTGAAGATCAATCAGGCAAGTTTGCCATGGCAGTGCTTGTACTTCTTGCCACTGCCACAGGGGCAAGGGTCATTGCGCCCCACACGGGCGACTGCCGCAGCTGCAGCAGCGGCCACCGCGCATTGTGCCGGACGCTGACTGCCTTCGTCCACGCGCGTCTCCACTTCACCGGTTTCCGTCGGCGCCGAATAGGTGACGTTGTAAATGCTTTCAGCCCGCTGCTCCATTTCTTCAGCGGCCTGCTCCAACTGGTCGCCGGATTGCACCTTGACCGTCATCAATACCCGGGTCACGTCGTTCTTCACCGAATCGAGCAACTGGCCGAACAGCTCGAACGCTTCACGCTTGTATTCCTGCTTGGGCTGCTTCTGGGCATAACCCCGCAGATGGATGCCCTGGCGCAGGTAGTCGAGTGAGGACAGATGCTCGCGCCAGTGCGTGTCGATGCTCTGCAACAGCACGATGCGCTCGAACTGCGTGAAATTCTCGCTGCCAACCTGCTCGACCTTGGCCGCAAACGCGTCGTTGGCCACCTTCAGAGCCATTTCAAGGATGTCTTCGTCGGTGATGGCGCTGGCTGCCGCGACGGTCTTTTGCAGATCGATGTCGATCTGCCAGTCCTCGGCCAGGACTTTTTCCAGTCCCGGAAGGTTCCACTGCTCCTCCACCGATTCGGCGGGGACAAACTGTCTCACCAGATCAGAGAAGCAGCCCTCGCGCAACAGGGCAATCTGGGCCGACAGGTCGCCGGCGTCCAGAATGTCGTTGCGTTGCTGGTAGATGACCTTGCGCTGGTCGTTCGAGACATCGTCGTATTCCAGCAATTGCTTGCGGATGTCGAAGTTGCGCGCTTCCACCTTGCGTTGGGCGCTTTCGATACTGCGCGTCACGATGCCGGCCTCTATGGCTTCGCCATCCGGCATTTTCAGCCGGTCCATGATCGCGCGAACGCGGTCACCGGCAAATATGCGCATCAGGGCGTCATCCAGGCTCAGATAGAAGCGCGACGAGCCCGGGTCGCCTTGCCGGCCCGAACGGCCGCGCAGCTGGTTGTCGATGCGGCGGGATTCGTGTCGCTCGGTGGCGATGATGCGAAGGCCGCCCAGGCTCTTGACCTTTTCGTGCTCAGCCTTCCATTGCTCCCGCAGTTCGGCAATGCGCGCATGGCGGGCGCCTTCGTCCATTGACGCATCGGCCTCGACCGCTTCGATCAGCTTCTCCACATTGCCGCCCAGAACAATGTCGGTACCGCGACCGGCCATGTTGGTGGCAATGGTAATCATGCCGAGCCTGCCAGCCTGGGCCACGATGTCCGCTTCACGCGCGTGCTGCTTGGCGTTGAGGACCTGGTGCGGCAGTTTGTACTTTTCCAGCAAACCCGCGATGATTTCCGAGTTTTCGATCGAGGTGGTGCCGACGAGTACCGGCTGGCCCCGCTCGTGGCATTCCCGGATGTCCTGGATCGCAGCCTCGTACTTCTCCCGGGTCGTCTTGTAGACGCGATCAAGCTGATCGTCGCGCCGGCTGGGCCGGTTGGGCGGAATGACCACCGTCTCCAGGCCGTAGATTTCCTGGAACTCGTAGGCCTCGGTGTCCGCCGTACCGGTCATGCCAGCCAGCTTGTTGTAGAGCCGGAAATAGTTCTGGAACGTGATCGAGGCCATGGTCTGGTTCTCGGCCTGGATCGCCACACCTTCCTTGGCCTCCACCGCCTGATGAAGGCCATCGCTCCAGCGGCGCCCGCTCATCAGGCGTCCGGTGAATTCGTCAACAATGACAATCTCGCCGTCCTGAACCACATAGTGCTGATCGCGGTGGTACAGGTTGTTTGCCCGCAGCGCTGCGTACAGGTGGTGCATCAGCGAAATGTTCGCCGGGTCGTAGAGGCTGGCACCAGGCTCGATCAGCCCGAACTCTGCCAGGATGCGCTCGGCGTTCTCGTGGCCCCGCTCGGTCAGGAAGACCTGGTGGGACTTTTCATCCATCGTGAAGTCACCCGGCCTGGTCACACCTTCACCGGTGCGCGGATCGGCCTCTCCTTCCTGCTTTTGCAGCAGCGGAACAACCTTGTTCATCGCCACATACATGGCCGTGTGATCTTCGGCCTGACCGCTGATGATCAGCGGCGTGCGCGCTTCGTCGATCAGGATGGAGTCCACCTCATCGACGATGGCATAGTTCAACGGGCGCTGGACACGGTCCTGCACCTCGTAGACCATGTTGTCACGCAGATAGTCGAACCCGAATTCGTTGTTGGTTCCGTAGGTGATATCCGATCGATAGGCAGCCTGCTTTTCCTCCCGCGACATGTCGGGCAGGTTGACGCCCACCGAGAGGCCAAGAAAGCTGTAGAGGCGCCCCATCCATCTCGCATCGCGATTGGCCAGGTAGTCGTTCACCGTGACCACGTGAACGCCCTTACCCGTCAAGGCATTGAGATACACGGGCAGTGTGGCCGTCAGCGTCTTGCCTTCGCCGGTGCGCATCTCGGAAATCTTGCCGTTGTGCAACGACATGCCGCCGAGCAACTGCACATCGAAATGGCGCATTTTCATGACACGTTTCGAGCCTTCGCGGACCACGGCGAACGCTTCGGGCAGCACCGAATCGAGACTCTCCCCGCCAGCTATCCGGTTCTTGAACTCGACGGACTTTTCCCGAAGTTGCGCATCGTCCAGACGCTCGTATTCGGCTTCCAGTCCATTGATGCGCGCGACAACTTTGCGGTATTGCTTCAGCAGGCGGTCATTGCGACTGCCAAAAATTTTGGTTAGAAGGTTGTTGGCCATGCATGCAGGTTCGCGAAACAGGCCAGTTACAACCCGCCGCGCGACCGAAATCCCTAGGTTTGGTGGATTCAGGTGGGGGCACCATCGCCGTTTTGCAACATTCTTGTTGGCCGGATGAGCGATAGCCGAAGCGGTGATTTTAACCCCGCCCCATCATGGGCTAGCGCGTCGGTCTACCAGCCGGCGACGGGGTCTGCAGGGCAGCGAGGTTCTGTCCGGCCGAGAGAAACTTCTGCGGATCCTGCTGAACGCCTCGCACCAGCACTTCAAAATGCAGATGCGGGCCAGTCGAGCGGCCGGTGGTGCCCACCTCGGCGACCTTCTGTCCCCGCTTGACCAGATCGCCCTTCTTCACAAGAACTCTTGAAGCATGGGCATACCGGCTGACCAGTTCATTGCCGTGATCGATTTCGATCAGGTTGCCGTAATCAGCCTGGTATTCCTGTGCAATCACGATGCCGCCTGCTGCCGCGTAGATGGGCGTGCCGCGTTCTGCAGCGAAATCCAGCCCCGTGTGCAACGCGGAGCGGCCGGTAATCGGGTCAATCCGCCAGCCGAACGCTGAGCCCAAATGACCCTCTTGCACCGGGTTCTGCGTAGGAATCATCAGATTGCGGACCTTCTGGTCAAACAGGCGTGACTCGAGAACGGTGAGCCAGTCCGCACGCTGATTGCCGAGTTGCTCCAGTTCCGTCAACGTTGCGTTGAGGTCCCGCAAGGAAAGTGGCTCTCCCGGCACCAGGATGCCACCGCGACCCGGTGCCGCAGCGAGATCCCCCGGATTCACACCGGCCAGGCCCGAGACCCGTTCTCCCAGCGATTCCAGTTGTGTCAGCTTGGCCTGCATCTCGCCAACCCGGCGCGCCATCGCATCAAGGTTTTCGCGCATGTACCGATCGCGCTGATCGAATTCATCCTTGGTGACCAGCCGGACCAGTGCGCCCACGACCGGCCAGCCTTCTTGCGCACCTTTGAGAAACACCCAGTGGTACAGGCCCGCAGCAACCAGCATGATCGCCAGCGACAAGGCCATGCCTGCCATCAGCAGCCGTGATCCGGACAGATGAATCGGTCGGCTCTTGGCCATCCATGCATCCGTGATAATCAAATGCACTGTTGTTCTCCTCATTCATTGTCAAACTGACAGCTCCATGAGCCGCGTTCACCAATCTGTCTCCCTGATGCAGGCCGCCGAAGCGTCACCCGTATTGGCCCAATTGGCACGCCTCGCTCAGGAGTCGAGCGTCCGGCTCAGACAGGTTGAACCGCTGATCCCGCCCGTGCTGCGGTCAACCATTGCGGCCGGCCCCATTGAAGGCACGTCCTGGTGCCTGCTGGTTGCCAACGCTGCGTCAGCAGCCAAGCTGCGTCAATTAGTCCCAGCGCTGCTGAGCGCGCTGAACGGTCGAGGATACGCGGTATCGGCCATCCGTGTAAAGGTGCAGGCGTCTGCCTTTTCCACGCGCCCGGCATGAAATCCAATGGTGCCGATTATCGGATTCGAACTGATGACCTACCGCTTACAAGGCGGTTGCTCTACCAACTGAGCTAAATCGGCAACCGTTTGATTCTAGCGGCAGTGCGCGGGCGACTCCGCCGCGCCTGCACTACTTGATGCGCGTCAGCGTGGGACGCGGGCCCGAAGGCGGTTTGGGCGGCGCCGGGTCGTCGGTTTCCGGGCGATCGGCGGCTTCCGCCGATACCAGCTGCACGACTTTCATCGGTTGTGCGGCCTCAGCCGATTCGCCCTGTGCCTGCGAGGAAGTGGCGGCAACCTTTGCATCCGCCGCTGGAGAAACCACCGGAAAGGCCATGCCCTGGCCGTTTTCGCGCGCGTAGATCGCCATCACATGGCCGACCGGAACGACGATCTCACGCGCAACGCCACCGAAGCGTGCCTTGAATTCGATGAATTCGTTTCCGAGCTTCATGCCGCTGGTGGCATCAAAACCGATGTTGAGGACAATTTCGCCATCCTTCACGAATTCGAGCGGCACCCGCACGGATTCGTCGACCCGCACGGCGACATAAGGCGTGAAACCATTGTCCGTGCACCATTCGTACAGCGCCCGGATCAGGTACGGGCGGGTGGACGTCGGATCGGGTGCGTGCATGGCGTCAGACCGGTCGCCGAATTACTTGCGCATGACTTTCTCGGA
Source organism: Burkholderiaceae bacterium (assembly GCA_014879655.1). GTDB lineage: Bacteria > Pseudomonadota > Gammaproteobacteria > Burkholderiales > Burkholderiaceae_C > JACSRS01. The sequence continues at coordinate 26,928 of JACSRS010000141.1, read as the reverse complement.
CGGGGTCAGCGCCTCGATGTAGGCCGGCCGCGAAAAAATCCGCTCGGCATACTTGAGCAGCGGCGCGGCGTTCTTGCTCAGGTCGATGCCGTAGTAGTCGAGCCGCCACAGCAGGGGTGCGATCGCTACATCCAGCATCGAAAAGCCGTCGCCCAGCATGTACTTGTTCTTCAGGAACACAGGTGCCAGTTGGGTCAACCGGTCGCGGATGTGCGAGCGTGCTTTTTCCAGAACCTTTTCGTTGCCTTTGGTGGCGCGATTTTCCAGCGCAGAGACGTGAACGAACAGTTCTTTCTCAAAATTCAGCAGAAACAGCCTGACGCGGGCCCGGTCGACCGGGTCACCGGGCATCAGCTGCGGGTGGGGGAAACGCTCGTCGATGTACTCGTTGATGATGTTTGATTCGTACAGGATCAGGTCCCGCTCGACCAGAATCGGAACCTGGCCGTACGGATTCATCACATTGATGTCTTCCGGCTTGTTGTACAGGTCGACGTCACGGATTTCGAAATCCATGCCCTTCTCAAAGAGGACGAAGCGGCAACGGTGGGAAAACGGGCAGGTGGTTCCTGAATACAGCACCATCATGATGAAGGCTCCTTGAATCAAAAAGAGTGGCAACGCAAGCCGGAACCGGCCTTACGCTCCACTCCAGGGATCCCGCGCGATGCGCACGGGACCGGCAATGCCTACTTGATGTCTTTCCAGTAAGCGGCGTTCAGACGCCACGCAATGAAGGTGAACAGGCCCAGGAACAACATCACCAGCACGCCGATGCGCACACGCTTGTTCTGGTCCGGCTCACCCATCCACTGGAGATAGTTCACGAGATCACCGACGGCCTTGTCGTACTGGTCGGGCGTCAGGGTGCCCGGACTGACCTGCTCCCAACTCTTGAAAACCTTGACCTTGTGGCCGTGCTCCTCAATTTCGTTGTACACCGGGCGGCGCTCACCCTGCAACTCCCACAGCACGTGGGGCATGCCGACGTTGGGGAAGGCCAGATTGTTCCAACCGGTCGGCTTGTTTTCGTCGCGGTAGTAGGTACGCAGGTAGGTATAGAGATAGTCGGCACCCGACCCCCCTGAGCCGGCGCGTGAACGCGCGATCACGGTCAGGTCGGGCGGGTTGGCGCCAAACCATTCCTTCGCAGCGCGTGGATCAACGGCAACCTTCATGGTTTCACCGATCTTGTCGGTTGCAAACATCAGGTTGTCCTTGATCTGCTGCTCGGACAGGCCGATATCGGTCAGACGGTTGTAGCGCATGAACGCCGCTGCGTGACAGTTCAGGCAGTAGTTGGTGAACAGCTTGGCCCCATGCTGCAGCGAGCCGAGGTCGGTCGTGTTGACAGGCGCCTTGTCCCAGGGGATGGTATTGCCGCCAGCCGCCTGGGCCACGCCGGCCAGTCCCAGCGCCATGATCAGCCCCATTGCCAGATTCTTGATCGTTTTCATGCTTGCAATTCTCCCGCTCAGTGCGCAGTGAAGGTCACACGGTCCGGCACCGGCTTGGGCTCGCCCAACCGGCTCCACCACGGCATCAGGAGAAAGAAGCCGAAGTAAAACAGGGTGCCGGCCTGCGAAACCCGACCGCCAATCGCCGACGGTGGCAACATGCCGAGATAGCCCAGCACCAGGAAGTTCAGGACAAACAGGCCGTACATGTACTTGTGCCAGTCCGGTCGGTAACGAATGGACTTGACCGGGCTGTTGTCCAGCCAGGGCAGGAAGAACAGCACGACGACGCCGCCCCCCATGGCCACCACGCCCCAGAACTTGGCGTCAATAGTCAGCATCGCGGCAACCACGACAACAGCCCCGCCCAGAATGACCACCTTGAAGATATTGGCCAGTTTGCCCTTGAGCAGCGCCAATGCAGCCCCAACCACCACGCAGGCGATCAGCGCGTACATCATCTCGCTGGTGACTGCGCGCAGCATCGAGTAGAACGGCGTGAAGTACCAGACCGGTGCAATGTGCAGCGGCGTCTGGAACGGATCGGCCGGAATGAAATTGTTGTATTCGAGGAAGTAACCGCCGAATTCGGGCGCGAAGAAGATGATGGCGGAAAACACCATCAGGAAAATGCCGACACCAAAAATGTCGTGCACCGAATAGTAGGGGTGGAACGGGATGCCGTCGAGCGGATGGCCGTTGGCGTCTTTCGGCGCGTTCGGGCCCTTGATTTCGACGCCGTCCGGGTTGTTGGAACCCACCTCATGCAGCGCAATAATGTGAGCCACCACCAACCCCAGCAGCACCAGCGGGACGGCGATGACGTGGAAGCTGAAGAAGCGGTTCAGGGTTGCGTCGCCGACCACGAAGTCACCGCGAATGAGCAGCGCCAGGTCCGGGCCGATCAGGGGAATCGCCGAAAACAGGTTCACGATCACCTGGGCGCCCCAGTACGACATCTGACCCCAGGGCAGCAGATAACCCATGAAGGCCTCGGCCATCAGCGCCAGAAAGATCGCGCAACCGAACAGCCAGACCAGTTCGCGCGGCTTGCGGTAGCTCCCGTACATCAACCCGCGGAACATGTGCAGATAGACGACTACGAAAAACGCCGACGCACCGGTGGAGTGCATGTAGCGGATCAGCCAGCCCCAGGGCACGTCGCGCATGATGAACTCGACCGAACCGAATGCCAGTGCGGCGTCGGGTTTGTAGTTCATCACCAGGAAGATGCCGGTGACGATCTGAATCACCAGCACCAGCAGCGAAAGCGAGCCGAAGATGTACCAGAAGTTGAAGTTCTTGGGCGCGTAGTACTCGCTCATGTGCTCTTTGTAGAGCTTGGACGCCGGAAACCGGTTGTCCACCCAGTTCATCAGCTTTTCGCCGGCGCTAGCGTTGGGCGAGATTTCTTTGAATTCAGCCATGTCGTGCTCCTCAGGCCTTCTCGTCGTCTGCGCCGATCAGGATCGTGGCGTCGGACAGGTACATGTGGCGGGGAACTTCCAGGTTGTCCGGCGCCGGCTTGTTCTTGTAGACACGGCCGGCGAGGTCGAACGTGGATCCATGGCACGGGCAGAAGAAACCACCTTCCCAGTCGTCTGGCAATGACGGCTGCGGACCAGGCTGAAACTTGTCGCTCGGTGAGCAGCCCAGATGCGTGCAGATGCCGACCACGACCAGATACTCGGGCTTGATCGAACGGGTGCCGTTGCGGGCATAAGGGGGTGCCTGCTCGGCCGGATTGCGCAGCGACAGCGGATCGGCCAGTTGTGGATCAAGCTTGGGCAATTCAGCCAGCTGCTGCTGCGTGCGACGCAAGATCCAGACGGGCTTGCCGCGCCATTCGACGGTCATCTTCTCGCCCGGCTGCAAGGTTCCGATATGGGCTTCGACGGGCGCGCCCGCTGCTTTGGCTTTTTCGGAGGGCTGGAAGCTGGCGACAAAAGGCACGGCGGCAGCGATACCGCCGACTGCGCCCGCGCAGCTGGAAGCAATCAGCCAGGTCCTTTTGCTGTTGTCAACTGGGGTGTCACTCATGGGAATCCTCAAGAATGCGGGTCTGGATCAGGGTCAACCCGTGATTGTAGCTGACGCTCCAGCGCCCGCAGCCGCACCGGCAGCCTGATCGCCACTTCCGCCTTGACAGGGGTGACCGGCCATGAATACTCACGGCTTTCCAGCCAATTAAGGAGTGCTTGCAATGGGAATGATGTCGGAATTCAGGGAGTTTGCCGTCAAGGGCAATGTGATGGACCTCGCGGTCGGTGTGATCATCGGTGGCGCCTTCGGCAAGATCGTCGATTCGGTGGTGTCCGACCTGATCATGCCGCTTGTCGGCTCGGTGTTCGGAAAGCTCGACTTTTCCAACCTCTTTGTGGTGCTCGGCAGCGTCCCGCCCGGCACTGCGATGACGCTGGATGCGCTCAAAAAGGCGGGGGTGCCGGTGTTCGCGTATGGCAACTTTGTCACGGTTGCGGTGAATTTTGCGATTCTCGCCTTCATCATCTTCATGATGGTCAAGCAGATGAACCGGCTCAAGCGCGAGGCACCTGCGCCAGCCCCGGCCGCGCCGCCGCCGACCCCGGAGGACGTGCTGCTGCTGCGTGAAATCCGTGACAACCTGAAAAAGCAGGCCTGACCAACCAGACCTGCCAACGAGCCACCGCGTCAGCGCGCCAGCTGGCGCGCCATGCGGATGGCCGCAAGCAGACTGGCGGCGTCGGCCCGCCCGGTGCCGGCCAGATCAAAAGCCGTGCCATGGTCCGGGCTGGTGCGCACCAGGGGCAGGCCGAGCGTCACATTGACGCCCCGGTCCATGCCCAGGTACTTGACCGGTATCAGCCCCTGGTCGTGGTACATCGCGACCACCACGTCGAATTCACCGTGCTGACCGCCTGCCGAGCGCGCGCGCATGAACACCGTGTCCGGCGCATAGGGTCCATGAGCGTCAATTCCGCCAGCCCGTGCGGCGGCAACGGCTGGCGCGATGATGTCGATCTCTTCACGGCCGAACAGCCCGCCTTCTCCCGCGTGCGGATTCAGCCCGGCCACCCCGATGCGCGGTGGCCGGCCCAGAAACCGGCTCAGGCTCGCATGCGTCAGCCGCAGTGTTTCAAGCACGGTTTCGAAGCGCACAGCCTCGATGGCCGCGCGCAGCGACACGTGAATGCTCACCAGCACGGTGCGCAGCTCGTCGTTGGCCAGCATCATGCGCACCGGCATGTCGGCCAGGGGCACCCCCGAAAACCGGGCCGCCCGGGCCTGCAGCAGTTCGGTATGTCCGGGAAAATCAACGCCTGCCGCAGCCAGCGCCTCCTTGTGCAGCGGCGCCGTGACCATCGCAGCCACGTCACCACGCAGGGTGGCATCGGCGGCCCAAACCACGCAGTCGGCCGCCATTGCGCCGGCCGCTGCGCTGATCTGCCCGAATGGCACGTTCCCGCGCGCTGCCGTGGTCTGCAGCACCGGCACACAGCGCGGCGGCGCCTGCCGCGCTTCGCCGGGCGAATCGATCAGCGCCACCGGCAATGAAGGCTCACCGGGACCGGCCATCAGCGCAGCCGCGCGTCGCAGCGTGGCCAGGTCGCCTGCGACGAAACAGCCCGCCACTTCCGCCGGATACGCCAGAAAGGCGCGGGCAATGATTTCCGGGCCGATGCCGGCCGGGTCGCCCATGGTGATGGCGATCGGCCTTGAGAGTTGCGGATGTTTCATCGCTGCTACTGTTCAGGCCGGGTTGTCGATTTCAATGAACCGGTGCGTCAGGCCCAGTTGCGCGGCCACATTCGCGGCGACGGCCGGTGCGCCATAGCGCTCGGTGGCGTGATGGCCACAGGCCAGGTACATCACGCCGCACTCCCGGGCCAGATGCGCCTGTGGTTCGGATATTTCTCCGGTGATGTAGGCCTGCGCCCCGGCGGCAATGGCTGACTCGAAATAGCCTTGTGCGCCACCGGTGCACCACCCTATTTTTTCAATAGCATCGGAAGACGAATTGACGCTGGAAACCGGCCTTTTCAGCTCCTTTTCGATCAATTTCACGAGCTCCCCCCCGTTTACACCCGAGCGCCCGTCCGCCCAGCCGCCGAGACAACCCAGGTCCTGCTCGCCGAAATGGCTGTCGGTGCGCAGCCCGAGCCGCTCGCCCAGCTGCGCGTTGTTGCCCAGTTGCGGGTGTGCGTCCAGCGGCAGATGGTAGGCAAACACGTTGATATCGTGCGCCAGCAACAGCGCCAGCCGCTGCTTCATCCAGCCGGTGACCCGCCCGTCCTGACCCCGCCAGAACAGGCCATGGTGCACCAGGATGGCGTCTGCCTGCGCCTCGATGGCGGCCTCGATCAGCGCCCGGCTCGCGGTGACGCCCGAAACCAGTGTTCGAATCTGTGCCTTGCCCTCGACCTGCAGGCCGTTGGGCCCGTAATCCTTGAAGCGTTCGGGCTGCAGCAGGCTGTCCAACGTCTGCGCCAGTCGCGCCCGGGAGACGGGCTCGCCCGGTGACAGCGGTGTTAGGAATGGCGGAGCGGCGCCGGTCGCCGGGCGGATGGGGGCGTTCATGACAGGATTGTCGGTCAACTGGCCAGAACCCCTGCGAGGGCACTGCCGTGGCCAGCCCCCTACAATTTCCGCTTCACCCGCCCTCACCGCCTGCTGTTCCCCCTCGCATGAAACGCCTCTGGCTGCTGTTTTCCCAGACTGTCACGCTGTTGCTGGCGGCTTACTTCGTCGTCGCCACGCTCAAGCCCCAATGGCTGGGCCAGCCGACCGCCACCGGTACAGTGGCTGTGCTGGAAGCGCCCGCTGCCGGCCAGGAAACGATTGCACCGGGCAGCCTGAGCGCCGCGGTGCGCAAGGCGTCGCCGGCGGTGGTCAGCATCAACACCAGCACGGCGGCGCGGCGCAACCCGCGTGGCGGTGACCCCTGGTTCCGGTTCTTTTTCGGCGATCAGGGCAACCAGCCGCAGGAAGGGCTGGGCAGCGGCGTCATCGTCAGCCCCTCGGGCTACATCCTGACCAACAACCACGTCGTCGAAGGCGCGGACGAGATCGAGGTGATCCTCAGCGACAGCCGGCGCGCCCGGGCCAAGGTCATCGGCACCGACCCCGACACCGACCTGGCCATTCTGAAAATCGACCTCGACCGGCTCGCCGTCATCGTGCTTGGCAATTCCGACAACCTGGCCGTCGGCGACCGGGTGCTGGCGATCGGCAACCCGTTCGGCGTCGGCCAGACGGTGACCGGCGGGATTGTCAGCGCGCTGGGGCGCAATCAGCTGGGCATCAACACTTTCGAGAACTTCATCCAGACCGACGCCGCCATCAACCCGGGCAACTCGGGCGGCGCGCTGGTTGACGTCAACGGCCACCTGATGGGCATCAACACGGCGATCTATTCCCGCTCGGGCGGAAGCATGGGTATCGGCTTTGCCATTCCCGTCTCGACCGCCCGGATCGTGATGGAAGCCATCGTGCGCGATGGTGAGGTTACGCGTGGCTGGATTGGCGTGGAGCCCAGCGACCTGACACCCGAACTCGCGCAAACCTTTGGCATCAAGGCCGATTCGGGGGTAATCATCACCGGGGTGCTGCAAAACGGTGCGGCGGCGCAGGCGGGCATCCGACCCGGCGACGTGATCAACTCGATTGCAGGGGAGCCGGTGAATTCGGTGACGGACCTGCTGTCACGCGTGGCGGCTCTCAAGCCCGGCAGCCCGGCGCGCTTTGCGCTGACCCGTCAGGGCGAAAAGCTGACGCTGGACGTCACCCCCGGCGTGCGCCCCCGCTCCCGGGCCGCTGCGCGCTGAGCGGCACGGCTTCGTCGCGGTTTCCGCCCGCTACGGGACGGCCCGGGGATTGCCTGCGCACCCGATGACGGAAATATCCGCCGGTTTTCGATATCAATTGAATAGCATCAACTCACCAATTGACGATGGATTGAGCCGAAAAAGACCGAAAAAAGGCTCAGGAAGCCTTCTCCCCCCCCTCGGCCTCCTCGGGCGCCTGGGTGTGGCGGATGAAAATCTGGGCGGCCCAGATACCGGCCTCATAGAGCAAGATCATCGGAATGGCCAGCGCCAGCTGCGACACCACGTCCGGCGGCGTCACGATGGCCGCAACGATGAAAGCCAGCACCACGAAATAGCCGCGGAATTCCTTCAGTTTGTCGACGCTGACCACGCCCATTCGCGCCAGCACGATGACGGCAATCGGGACTTCGAAGGCCAGACCGAACGCCAGAAACATGGTCAGCACGAAGCTGAGATAGGCCTCGATATCCGGCGCAGCGGTGATGCTCTTGGGCGCAAAGCCCTGGATGAACTTGAACACCTGGCCGAAGACAAAGAAGTAGCAGAACGCCACCCCGACAAAGAACAGCAGCGTGCTCGACACAACCAGCGGCATGACCAGCTTCTTCTCGTGGGAATACAGGCCCGGCGCGATGAAGGCCCAGGACTGGTACAGCACCACGGGCAGCGCGATCAGGAATGCCGCCATCAGCAAGATCTTCAGCGGCACCATGAATGGCGAGATCACCGAGGTTGCGATCAGCGTGGCTCCCTTGGGCAGATTCGCCACCAGCGGCATGGCCAGAAGGTCGTACAGCTCGCCCGGCCCCGGATAGAGCGCCAGCACTGCCGCCGCGACGCCGATGGCGATGATGGCCTTGACCAGCCGGTCGCGCAGCTCCAGCAGGTGCTGCACAAAGGGCTGCTCGGTGCCGGCCAGCTCGTCGTCGGATTTGTTCGGGGAGTCGGACATGGTGAATCAATGGCGCCGTGCCGACCGAGGCCGGTTGCGGCAGCTGCCGGTTAGTCGAATTTCCTGGGCCGGTAGCGGGCCACGCGCGCCGCGCCTGACAGCGCCCGGGTCCGGATGCCGTTGCGGGCCTTGTACCACTGCGGCGTGGCGCCCTGCTTGAGTCGCCACTTCTTTTTCGGGTGCCGGTAGCTCGGCGGCGACGGCTCCCACGGTGTGGTGTCCGCATTCAATCCAGCGGTCGTCGCGGCCCAGTCTTTCTCGAAATCTGTGGCGGTGGTCTGGATGGTCTGCTCCACATCGCGCGCAGCACCCTCCATCGACTCCTTCATTTTCTTGAGCTCGTCAAGCTCCATCGTCCGGTTGACTTCGGCCTTGACGTCGGCCACGTAGCGCTGCGCCTTGCCCAGCAGCGTGCCCACCGTTCGCGCCACGCGCGGCAGTTTTTCCGGACCGATGACGATCAGTGCGACCACGCCGATCAGCGCGATCTTGGAGAGGCCGATATCAATCACAGACGGTCAGACGGCGCCAGGCAGATTCATCAGGACTTGGTCTTGGCTTCCACGTCGATCGTGGTTTTTTCGGGATTGGCGGCATTGCTCACCTGCGCGGCGGGTGCTGCTGCCTTGTCGTCGGCCGGGGAGCTGCCCTCCTTCATGCCGTCCTTGAAGCCTTTGACCGCGCCACCCAGATCGGAACCCATGTTCTTGAGTTTCTTGGTGCCGAACACCATGACGACGATCAGCAGCACGATCAGCCAGTGCCAGATGGAAAAAGTACCCATGTGAATCTCCTGTGGAATTGACAGATTTTAGACGGCACGCCTTGCACCGCCCGGCCTTGGGGACAATCAGCCCCGTAGCCAGGGGCGCGGGCCGCCCATCACGTGGATGTGCAGGTGGTGCACTTCCTGCCCGCCGCCCTTGCCGGTGTTGGTCACCACGCGAAAGCCCCCGTCCGGATACGGCAGACAGCCTTGCGCCATCGCCAGCCTGGGCGCCAGCACCATCATGCGGCCCAGCAGCGTGGCATGGGTGTCGTCCACCTGCGCCAGCGACGGCAGGTGCAGCTTGGGCACCATCAGGAAATGCACCGGCGCCCACGGGTGAATGTCGTGAAAGGCAAAAATTTCGTCGTCTTCATAGACTTTGGTCGACGGAATCTGCCCGGCAATGATCTTGCAGAACAGGCAGTTCGGGTCCCGGTGGGCCAGGTTTGCAGCAGTGGACACGGTTCAGATCTCCATCGGCAGGTCTTTGTTCATGCGCACCATCCCCTTGACGATGCGATACAGGAACCACAGTGAAATGATGCCCCAGGCCAGCCAGCCCGGCACGATCAGCAGCAGCCACAGCGGCAGCGTGATGAGGTAGAGAAAGCCGGCCCACAGCACGGTGCGGATGCGGTAGCTGAAATGCGAGGCCAGCCAGCTGCCCCGGGCGTCGTCCTTTTTCACCAGATCGATCACCAGCGCCACCAGCAGCAGCGCCGCGCTGGCCTGCGCGCCCGGCATCACCGCACCAACTGCGACGATCAGGTGCAGGACGTAGCTGACCCAGCCAACGGTGATCAGCGAGTCGAGTTCTTCCTTTTTCATGGCTGTCCTTCGCGGTGGATCGCCTTGCGCAAAGCCTTTTCTTCGATGCCGCTGGTGCCCTCGCGGCGTTCCAGTTCGGCAACGACGTCGGCAGGCGTGAGGCCATAGTGCGCCAGCGCCACCATGCAGTGAAACCACAGGTCGGCCACCTCGCCGGTGATGCGCGCGGGATCACCCCCGTGGTCGGCATCCTTGGCGGCCATGACGACCTCGGTGGCTTCTTCGCCGATCTTTTTCAGAAAGGCGTCCGGGCCCTTGTGCAGCAGCCGCGCCACATAGCTCCTGTCGGGGTCGCCACCGTTGACCGCCTTGCGGCTTTCGATGACGGCGGCCAGCCGCGCGAGAGAATCGTTGGATGACATCTTCTTACCTGTAGATGGATTCGGGGTCTTTCAAGACCGGCTCGACCGATTGCCAGGCGCCGTTCTCGAATTTCCGGAAGAAACAGCTGTGCCGGCCGGTGTGGCAGGCAATGCCCGGCTCGTGCCCGAGCTGCGTCACCTTGAGCAGCACCACGTCGTTGTCGCAATCGAGCCGGATGTCATGCACGGTCTGCACATGGCCCGACTCCTCGCCTTTGAACCATAGTTTGCCGCGCGAACGGCTGAAATACACGGCGCGGCCCAGCTCGGCGGTCTTCTGCAGGGCCTCGCGGTTCATCCAGGCAAACATCAGCACGTCGCCGGAGGACGCCTCCTGCGCAATCACCGGAACCAGGCCCTGCGCATCCCACTTCACTTCATCGAGCCAGTTCATCGGTTCATTCTCCAGGATTTCCATTTGCTACTGCATTAATAGCAACAACCGTCGATTTGACGCTGGCCCGATGCCAAAAAAGCATCAAAACCGCACCGGAATGCCGCGTTGGGTCATGCGTTCCTTGGCCTGTCCCACGGTGAATTCGCCATAGTGGAAGATGCTCGCGGCCAGCACCGCATCGGCGCCCCCGTACTGGATGCCGTCGGCCAGGTGGTCCAGCGTGCCGACGCCGCCGGAGGCAATCACCGGGATGCCGACCGCATCGCTGACCGTGCGCGTCAGTTCCAGATCGAAGCCGGCCTTGGTGCCGTCACGGTCCATGCTGGTCAGCAGGATTTCGCCGGCGCCGAATTCGGCCATCTGGCGCGCCCAGGCGACGGCGTCGAGACCGGTGTTGCGGCGGCCGCCGTGACTGTAGACGTCCCAGCCCTCGCCGCGATCAAGCATGTCGTCGCCGAAACGGCGCTTCGCGTCGATCGCCACCACGATGCACTGTGCGCCGTATTTGGTGGACACGTCGCGGATGATCTGCGGATTGGCCAGCGCCGCCGAGTTGAAGCTGGTCTTGTCAGCCCCGGCATTGAGCAGGCGCCGCACGTCCTCCACCGTGCGCACGCCGCCGCCAACAGTGAGCGGAATGAACACCTGGCTGGCCACTTCCTCGATGATGTGCAGGATCAGGTCGCGCTCGTCGCTGGTGGCGGTGATGTCCAGAAAGGTCAGTTCGTCGGCGCCCTGGTCGTTGTACCGGGCTGCAATCTCCACCGGGTCACCGGCATCGCGCAGTTCGACGAAGTTGACACCCTTGACCACCCGGCCGCCGGTGACGTCCAGGCAAGGAATGATTCTTTTGGCAAGCATGGGCCGATTGTAGGTTTGCCTCGCAGGACGGGCAGTGCAGCCGGGCACCGACCCGGCCGGGCTCAGGCCACGCGCAGTTCCTGCCAGCCCTGCCAGCGCGCACCAGGCTGAACGTCAACCGGTGCGAACACGTTCGCGGCCTCCACGCACAGCATCTGCCGGTAGCCGTCAGGCGGCATGTCGGCCAATTGGCTGCAGCGTGCCGCACCCGGATTCCAGACCACGGTGTGGGCCAGGCTGGTGCTTTGCGAGATCTGCAGCCGGCTGGCGCCATCGCTCAGCAGCAGTGGCGTGGCCGCAGCCTCGTAAACGCGGTCGAATTCGCCGGACGGAGCAATGATTTCGGCCCCTGTACCGTGAACATCCCGCACGGCGTCCGATTCGGGCTGACCGCCAAGGCCGGCGAGGCGCACCTGCTCGATGGCTTGCACAGCCAGGTAGGTGTGCAAGGCGCCGGTGAAGCTCAGCGACTGCGCGCCGGTATTCATCACCGCCAGCGCCAGCTGCAAACCGCCGGGCTGCAGCCGAACCGTGAAACGCAGCTCGAAGCCATGCGGCCAGATGGCGCGGGTCGCGGCGTCGTCCTGCAGCGCAAATTCAAGCGTCACCGACGTACCATCAGCCGGCGGTTGCCCCGCCGCCATCAACGACCAGGTGAGGTTTCGCGCGAAGCCGTGCTTGGGCAAGGGCCCGCGCTCATTGAACTGCGGAAAACACAGCGGTACGCCGCCGCGGATGGCCGAGTGGCCGTCGAGCTGTGCGCGCGGGCTGAGGTACAGGCGCTCACGCCCCTGCGCCACCCACGACAGCACCTGTGCGCCCTGCAGCGCCACCCGGACACTTTCGCCGCCGGGCAGGCGCGCTTCGACACAGGGCAGGCCGCAATATTGAACCAGTGCCGGATTCACGACGGCTGCCATGGCGATCGAAACCGCAGAGATGGGAGAAGCGGCACCCGGCTGCGCCGGCTCAGCCGTTGAGTTCGTCGGCCCGTGCCTGGGCGGCCGCGAAGTCCAGGTCCCCGGAGTAGATCGCACGTCCGCAGATAACACCCTCGATGCCTTCGTCTTCGACGGCGCAGAGTTGTTCGATGTCGGTCATGCTGGACAGTCCGCCCGATGCGATTACCGGGATGCTCAGCGCCTGCGCGAGCTTGACGGTGGCCTCGATATTGATGCCGGTGAGCATGCCGTCGCGCCCGATGTCGGTGTAGATCACCGATTCGACGCCCCAGTCTTCGAACTTCTTCGCCAGATCGACCACCTCGTGGCCAGTCAACTTGCTCCAGCCGTCGGTGGCGACCTTGCCGTCCTTGGCGTCGAGTCCGACGATGATGTGGCCGCCGAACGCGGTGCAGGCGTCACGCAGGAAACCGGGGTTCTTCACGGCCGCGGTGCCGATGATCACGTAGCGCAGCCCGCCGTCGATGTATTTTTCAATGGTGTCCAGGTCGCGGATGCCACCGCCGAGCTGCACCGGGATGTCGTCGCCCACCGCTTTCAGGATGGCGCGGATCGCCGTGTAGTTCTTGGGCTTGCCGGCAAACGCGCCGTTCAGGTCCACCAGGTGCAGGCGCCGGGCACCCTGCTCCACCCATTTGAGCGCCATCGCGGCCGGGTCTTCGCCGAAGGTGGTGGACTGGTCCATGTCACCTTGCTTGAGGCGCACACAGTGGCCATCCTTGAGGTCAATCGCGGGAATCAGAATCATGTCAGAAAGGCTTGAAGCCGTGGACAGAAAAGTCGGTGCGCCCGTTCAGGGGTTCCAGCTGAGGAAGTTGCGGTACAGCGACAAACCCTGAGCGGCGCTTTTTTCAGGGTGGAACTGGGTTGCAAAAATATTATCGCGTGCGATGGCGGCCGAAAAGCGTGCACCGTAGTCCGCTTCGCCCGCGCTGTGGCGCGCATCAGACGGACGGGCATAGAAACTGTGCACAAAATAGAACCAGCTGCCATCGGGGACCTCGCCCCAGACCGGGTGATGGCGGCCACCGTGGTCCCACTGCCAGACCTGGTTCCAGCCCATCTGCGGCACCTTGTAGCGGCTGCCATCGGGCTGCAACTGACCGGCCAGCTCGAACTTCAGCACCTCGCCGGGGATCAGGCCCAGGCCCGGTGTGTCGCCTTCGGCGCTGTGATCGAGCAGCATCTGCATGCCGACGCAAACGCCGAACAGCGGTTTTTTGGCCGCCGCTTCCAGCACCGGCTCCAGCAGGCCGGACTCCCGCAGCTCGCGCATGCAATCGGGAATCGCACCCTGGCCGGGCAGCACGATGCGGTCGGCATCGCGCACCTGCTGCGCGCTCTGGGTGATGACGACGTTGACGCCCGTGTCGGTCGCCGCATGGATGACCGCCTGCGCCACCGAGCGCAGATTGCCCATGCCATAGTCCACCACCGCGACGGTCTTTGCTACGCTACTCATAGCTGTAAACGTCCATTTGACGCTGGGTTGATGCCAAAATCATTGAAAAACGCGCTACAGCGAGCCTTTGGTCGACGGAATGGTGCCGGCCGCACGCGGGTCCAGCTCCAGCGCGGCGCGCAAGGCCCTTGCAAAGGCCTTGAAAACCGTCTCGGCCTGGTGGTGGGCGTTCTCGCCCCTGAGGTTGTCGATGTGCAGGGTCACGAAGGCGTGGTTCACGAAGCCCTGGAAGAACTCGTACGCCAACTGGCTGTCGAAGGTGCCGATCATGCCGCTCTTGAACGGCACATGCATCACCAGCCCAGGTCGCCCGGAAAAATCGATCACCACGCGACTCAGGGCCTCGTCCAGCGGCACGTAGGCGTGACCGTAGCGACGGATGCCTTTCTTGTCGCCGACCGCCTTGGCCACCGCCTGCCCGAGCGTGATGCCGACGTCTTCCACCGTGTGGTGACCGTCAATGTGCAGGTCGCCGTCGGCATGGATGTCCAGGTCGATCAGGCCATGGCGCGCGATCTGGTCGAGCATGTGGTCAAAAAATCCGATGCCGGTGTGCAGTTTGGCCTGCCCGGTGCCGTCCAGATTGACGCGGACGGTGATTCGGGTCTCGGCCGTGTTGCGGGTGACCTCGGCGGTGCGGGCGGTGGTGTCGGTCATAGGGAAGCTTTCAGGGCAGCAAGCATCAAAGCATTTTCGTCAGCCGTGCCAACGGTGAGGCGCAGGCAGTTGGCCAGCAGCGGGTGCAGGCCGGAAACGTTCTTGACCAGCACCTTGCGCGCCTTCATGCCGTCGAACACCCGGGCGGCGTCGCCGCACACACGGATCAGGATCATGTTGGCCTGGCTCGGATAGGCATTGACCCCCGGCATCAGGCCCAGGGCGGCCAGCACTTGCTCGCGTTGCGCCCGGATGTCGGCGGCTTGCGCGGCAAACACCCCGGTGTGTTCCAGCGCAAACAGCGCGCATTCGCTGTTGAGCACGCTGATGTTGTAGGGCGGGCGCAGCTTGTCGACCTCGGCGATCAGCGCCTTCGGTCCCATCATGTAGCCGATGCGCACACCGGCCAGCCCGAACTTGCTCATCGTGCGCATCAGCAGCACGTGGCGGTGGCGCTGCGGTTCGGCCCGGATGCGGTCGATCCAGCTGCGGCTGGCAAAAGGCTGGTAGGCCTCGTCCATCACCAACAGGCCACCGGCGCGGGCCTGCGCGTCGATGATGGCGGCGATCACGTCGTCATCCCAGAGGTTGGCAGTGGGGTTGTTCGGATAGGCGAGGTAGACGATGGCGGGCCGGTGCGTCCCGATAGCCGACAGCATGGCGGCTTCGTCCAGCTCGAAATCGGCCGTCAGCGGCACCCCGACAAAGTCCAGACCCTGCAGTTTGGCGCTCATCGCGTACATCACAAAGCCGGGAACCGGCGCCAGGATGCACGCAGGCCGCCCCTGCGCATCCGCTGGCACGTCGCAGGCCATGGCCAGCAGGCTGATCAGCTCGTCCGAGCCGTTGCCCAGCATGATGTCGCATCCGTCCGGCATGCCGGCGTGAGCCGCAAGCGCGGCGCGCAGCGTATCGACCTGATGGCCCGGGTACCGATTCAACGCGAGCGCGCCCAGGCGCCGACCCAGCTCCTGCTGCAACTGCAGCGGCAGGCGGTGCGGGTTTTCCATCGCATCGAGCTTGACCATGCCCTGCGATTCCTGGATCGCATAGGCGTGCATCGACTGGATGTCCTGACGCAACACCCGTTGCGCGATGTTTTCGGGCTGACTCAAGGGGGCATTCATGATTCGTTCCTGCGCATCGGTGGCACGGTGTCCAGCCGCAATTCAGCGGCACGCGCATGGGCCTGCAGGCCCTCGCCATAGGCCATCTCGGCGGCGATGGCACCCAGCACCTGCGCGCCGGCCGCGCTGACCTCGATCAGGCTGGTGCGTTTCTGGAAGTCGTAGACCCCCAGCGGCGAGCTGAAGCGTGCGGTGCCGGAGGTCGGCAACACGTGGTTGGGGCCGGCGCAGTAGTCGCCCAGGCTCTCGCTGGTGTAGGCGCCGAGAAAAATCGCGCCGGCATGATGCAGCAAAGGCTCCCAGCGTTGCGGCTCCGCAGAGGCGACCTCCAGATGCTCGGGGGCGATGCGGTTGCTGATCGCGCAGGCTTCTTCCATGCTGCGGGTGTGAATCAGTGCGCCGCGGCCATTCAGGCTTGCAGCAATGATTTTTGCGCGCGGCATCGTCGGGAGCAGCAGGTCGATCTGCGCCTGCACCGCGTCCAGATAGGCCGCGTCGGGACACAGCAGGATGCTTTGTGCCAGTTCGTCGTGTTCGGCCTGGCTGAACAGGTCCATCGCCACCCAGGCGGCCGGCGTCGTGCCGTCGGCCAGCACCAGGATCTCGCTCGGTCCAGCGATCATGTCGATGCCGACGGTGCCGAAAACGTGTTTCTTGGCACTGGCCACATAGGCGTTGCCCGGGCCGGTGATCTTGTCGACCTTGGGCACCGTCTGCGTACCATACGCCAGCGCAGCGACAGCCTGCGCGCCGCCGATCGTGAACGCCCGGCTGACGCCGGCGACATGGGCTGCTGCCAGCACCAGCTCGTTGCGCTCGCCCTTTGCGCCGGGCTCGCCGCCCTGCCCGCCGGTGGCAACACTGCCACGCACCGGGGTCGGCACGACCATGATGATTTCCTGCACCCCTGCGACGTGCGCAGGAATCGCGTTCATCAGCAGGCTGGACGGATAGGCTGCCTTGCCCCCGGGTACGTACAGGCCGACCCGGTCCAGCGGCGTGACTTTCTGGCCCAGCAGGCTTCCGTCTTCGTCGCGGTAAGACCAGCTTTCGCCGTTGGCGCGTTTTTGCGCCTCGTGGTAGCTGCGCACCCTGCGCGCCGAAGCCACCAGTGCGTCGCGCTGGGCAGCCGGCAGGCCGTCGAACGCCGCCTTGAAATCCTGCTGGGTCAGTTCCAGCTCGGCCATGTCCTTTGCGGCCAGCCCGTCGAAGCGGCGGGTACAGTCGAGCACCGCCGCGTCGCCGCGCGCACGCACGTCGGCAAGAATCGCGGCCACGCGCTGCTCGATGCCGGCATCGGTATCGGCCGACCAGTGCAGGCGCGCCTGGAACTGCGTCTCAAAATCGGGGGCGGCGGTACTCAGTCGCAGCGGTTTGGCTTTCATGGCGAAGACAGCGGCGTGATGGCGCCGGCAAATGCGTCGATGATGGCGCGAATGGGCGCCTGCTTGAGTTTGAGCGAGGCCTGGTTCACCACCAGACGCGAGCTGATGTCCATGATGCGCTCCACCTCGACCAGGTTGTTCGCGCGCAAGGTGCTGCCGGTCGACACCAGATCGACGATGGCATCGGCCAGCCCGGTCAGCGGGGCCAGCTCCATGCTGCCGTACAGCTTGATCAGGTCCACATGAACACCCTTGGTGCCAAAGAACTCGCGCGCGATGGTGGTGAACTTGGTGGCGACCCGCAGGCGCGAGCCTTGCCGCACCGCGCGCTGGTAGTCAAAGTCGGCGCGCACGGCCACGCTCATGCGGCACCGGGCGATCTGCAGATCCAGCGGCTGGTACAGGCCCTGGCCGCCGTGCTCGATCAATGTGTCCTTGCCGGTGACGCCCAGGTCGGCACCGCCATATTCCACATAGGTGGGCACATCGGTGGCCCGCACCACCACCACCCGCACACCCGCCTGATTGGTTGGCAGGATCAGTTTGCGCGACTTTTCAGGGTCTTCGAGAACCTCGATACCGGCTGCCTTCAGCAGCGGCAGGGTTTCTTCAAAAATGCGCCCCTTGGACAAGGCCAGCGTGATCACGCCGAGCCCTCCCGCCGAAACTGGTTCTTCATTTCACTCTTTCGATGTCCGCGCCGATGCCGCGCAACTTGGCTTCCATGCCGTCATAGCCACGGTCCAGATGGTAAATCCGGTCCACCAGCGTCTCGCCGCTCGCCACCAGCCCGGCAATCACCAGACTGGCCGACGCACGCAGATCGGTGGCCATCACCGTCGCACCCGAGAGCCTTTCAACCCCTTCGATGACCGCGACCTTGCCATCGGTCTGAATGTGGGCACCCAGCCGCACCAGTTCGTTGACGTGCATGAAACGGTTCTCGAAGATCGTCTCGGTGACCTTGCTGGCGCCGACGGAGATGCAGTTAAGCGCCATGAACTGCGCCTGCATGTCGGTCGGGAATCCCGGGTATTCGGTGGTGCGGAAGTTCTGCGCCTGCAGCCGCCCCTGCGCGGACACGCGGATGAAGCCGTCACCGGCCTCCACCGTGGCCCCGGCATCGCGCAGCTTTTCGATCACCGCGTCCAGGTGATCGGCGCGAGCATGGCGAAGCACCACATCACCACCTGCGGCGGCAACCGCGCAAAGAAAGGTTCCCGCCTCGATCCTGTCGGCCACCACCGCATGGGTGCAGCCGTGCAGGCGCTCGACGCCCTGAATGCGGATGCGGCTGGTGCCATGACCGTCGATCTGCGCGCCCATGCCGATCAGCATTTCGGCCAGATCGGGGATCTCCGGCTCCTGCGCCGCGTTCTCCAGAATGGTTTCGCCCTCGGCCAGGCTTGCCGCCATCAGGAAATTCTCGGTGCCGGTCACGGTGACCATGTCGGTGGCAATGCGGGCACCTTGCAGGCGCGTGCGGCCTTTGGGCAGGCGGGCGATCATGTAGCCGTGTTCGACGGTGATTTCGGCGCCCATCGCCTGCAGTCCCTTGATGTGCTGGTCCACCGGCCGCGAGCCGATGGCACAGCCGCCGGGCAGCGACACCGTGGCTTCGCCGAAGCGCGCAAGCAGCGGGCCCAGTGCCAGCACCGACGCGCGCATGGTCTTGACCAGTTCATAAGGGGCCTCTGGCGAGCTGAGCGTGCTCGCGTCGATTCGCACCGAACCATCGGTTTCATGGCTTGCACGCACGCCCATGTTGCGGATGAGCTTGAGCATCGTGGCCACGTCCTGCAGTCGCGGCACATTGGTCAGCGTGACCGGCTCGGGCGTCAGCAGCGCGGCGCACAGTTCGGGCAGCGCGGCATTCTTGGCGCCGGAGATGGCCACTTCGCCGTGCAGGGAGCGACC
Source organism: Burkholderiaceae bacterium (assembly GCA_014879655.1). Lineage (GTDB taxonomy): Bacteria > Pseudomonadota > Gammaproteobacteria > Burkholderiales > Burkholderiaceae_C > JACSRS01. Next base: position 7,985 of record JACSRS010000141.1, on the reverse strand, counting down.
GCCGCGGATGATGAGTTTGTCCATGTCGGGTCGCCGGCTCAGCGCTGGGCCTGCGCCCACTCGGCGGGGGTATAGGTTTTCATCGACAGCGCGTGCACCTCGTCGGTCTGCATCTTGCGTCCGAGGGTGGCGTACACCTGCTGATGGCGGGCAATCGCGCGCTTGCCTTCGAACGCGGCCGAGACCACCACGGCGTACCAGTGCCGACCGTCGCCCTCCACCGAAACGTGTTCGCAGGCCAGGCCCGAGGCAATGAGTTTTTCTATTTCTTCAGCGGTCATGGGTCATCCCCGGATTTTGTAGCCGATGCGCAGCAGATTCACCGCCACGGCACTCACGACGAGCAGGGCACTGCCGACGATGCCCAGGCTCAGCCAAGGGGACACGTCGCTGACGCCAAAAAAACCATAGCGGAAACCGTCGATCATGTAGAAGAACGGGTTCAGGTGGCTGACGTTTTGCCAGAAAGGCGGCAGTGAATGAATGGAATAGAACACGCCGGAAAGGAAGGTCATCGGCATGATGATGAAGTTCTGGAAGGCGGCCATCTGGTCGAACTTGTCGGCCCAGAGCCCGGCGATCAGCCCCAGCGCGCCCAGCATGGCCGCGCCCATCACCGCAAACAGCACGATCCAAAGCGGTGCATAGAAATGCGTTTCGGCAAAAAAGGCGGCCACCACAAACACGCCGGTGCCCACCGCGAGGCCCCGCACGATGGCAGAGCCGACATAGGCGACAAACCAGCTCCAGTGTGAAAGCGGTGTCAGCAGCAGAAAGACCAGGCTGCCCATGATCTTGCTCTGCACCAGGCTGGACGAGCTGTTGGCAAAGGCGTTCTGCAACACGCTCATCATCACCAGCCCCGGCACCAGGAATGCGGTGTAGCTCACCTGCCCGTAGACCCGGGTGTTGCCTTCCAGCACGTGGGAGAAGATCAGCATGTAAAGCAGCGCCGTCAACACCGGCGCGGCCACGGTCTGGAAGCTGACCTTCCAGAAACGCAGCACCTCCTTGTAGAGCAGCGCTCGCCATCCGGTCATGCGGAGACCCCTTCGTTCGGCGCGATTCGGGGCACCGGGCTGCCATCACTGTTGCTGCGACCCGACATCACGTCGAGGAAGACGTCCTCCAGATCAGCCTTGCGGATTTCAACGTCTTGTGCCTGCAGCCCAGCCTCGCGCACTGAAGCCAGGTGCCGCTCGACCTCCAGGCCGTCATTGGCCGGCAATTGCACGATGCGACCGGTCACGCGAGCAATGGACGCCAGTGCCGCCGGCAACTCGCCGTCGATCTTGAAGCGCAGCACATTGCTGGAGGCGGCCTTGAGCAGTTCCGAGGTGCGCGACAGCGCCACCACGCGCCCTTGCTTGAGCATGGCGATGCGGCCGCACAACGCCTCGGCCTCCTCCAGATAATGGGTGGTCAGCAGCACCGTGTGCCCCTCGCGATTGAGGCGGGCAACGAATTGCCACAGCGTCTGGCGCAATTCCACATCCACGCCGGCAGTCGGTTCGTCCAGCACGATCACCGGCGGCTTGTGCACCAGTGCCTGCGCCACCAGCACCCGCCGCTTCATGCCACCGGAGAGTTGCCGCATGTTGGCGTCGCCCTTGTCGGCCAGGCCCAGGCTTTGCAGCAGTTCGTCGATCCAGTCGTCATTGTTCTTCACGCCAAAATAGCCGGACTGGAATCGCAGTGCCTCGCGGACGTTGAAAAACGGATCGAACACCAGTTCCTGCGGCACCACGCCCAGCGAGCGCCGCGCATTGGCAAAATCCGTCTGCACATCGTGGCCCAGCACCTTCACCCGGCCGGCAGACGCCCGGCTCAGACCCGCCAGAATGCTGATCAGCGTGGTCTTGCCCGCGCCATTGGGGCCCAGCAAACCAAAGAATTCACCTTGCTCGATGTCGAAACTGACATCGTCCAGCGCCTTCAGACTGGCGCCGCGGCCCGGCTGCCCGATGAGAAACGTCTTGGATACGGACTGGAAAGAGATGGCGGGCATGGCAGACTTCGATTCTAGTGGCAGGGTCCGGCCGGCTTCGGCAAGGCGCCGGGTACGGGCGAAGTCCGGTCTCAGTCCACCCAGCCCAGCAGGCTTTCCACGCCATAAAGCCCGGCGAGCCGCCGCAGCTTGGGCGGGCAGCGCCTGACGGCAAACGAACGGTTGAGCATCAGCGCTTCCCTGCGGCAGGCCAGCAGCACGGCGAGCGCCGACGAATCGAATCGCTCCAGTTTGCCGGCATCGGCTACCACTTCGTCCCCGGTCGAGGCCCGCAGCGCCTGGCACAGGTCCGCCAGGCCCGATCGGGCCTCGGCATGGGTCAACACAGTCGGTAGCGTGAGCATCTGGCCGCTTCAGTTCTTGCCGGAGCCCGCGCTCTGATTGCGCTCGGTCAAGGTGGCGATGAGGCCTTCCAGCCCGTTCGCGTTGATCTCGCGGGCGAACTGCCCCCGATAGGTCTGGACCAGCCAGACGCCGAGCACGTTGATGTCGTAAATCTTCCAGCCCGGGCCGTCGCCCGGTGCCTTTTCGAGCCGGTAGTCGAGCTGAACCGGTTCACCGCTGCCTTTGATCTGGGTTCTGACGATGACTTCGGTGTCTTCGGGGGCCATGCGCATCGGGCGCATCACGACCTGCTGGTCACCGACCTGCGAAAGCGCGCCCGAATAGGTGCGGATCAGCAGAAGTTTGAACTGTTGCTCCAGCTGCTTTTTCTGCTCCGGCGTCGCCTTGCGCCAGGCCGGACCGACAGCCGACGACGTCATCCGCTGGAAATCCACATTGGGCATGATCTGGTTGTCCACCAGCACCATGATCTTCTGCACATCACCGGCCTGCAGGGTCTTGTCGGCCTTTATGGACGCCAGCACCGTGGTGGACAGGCGGGAAATGAAGGCGTCGGGCGCCTCGTTGGCGGACCAGGCAGGTGACGTCACCAGACCGATCAGCGCCACGACAAAGAAAGCCAGCCGGCTCAATAGAAGGGGGAAATTCATCTGTCGTTCCTGTGGCGCGAGAAACCGTGCGCCAGACCGAAAAAGTGATTCTCGCCGATTTCGGCAAACGGGACCGTCCAAAGGCCTACCGCCCAAACGGGGTCGACGCCGGCGGTGAATCAGGGTTTGTTCGAAACTGGGCCCGGCACTTCCAATTCGTCGGGGGGATTGCCGTCGTAAACCTCGCTCTGCCGAAGTTGGAGGTAGAAGTCCCGGGTGAAACTGTAGGGATCGAACGCCAGTTCATCGAGCATGGCTTCTGCATTGCGCAAGCTTTCGCGCTTGTCGATGATGCTCAGCAAAATCATCAGGTTGCGGTACTGCACGCGGGGCACCTGGCCGGTCGGGTTGGCCAGCGAATCCGCCACCAGTGCCGTCGTGTCCCGGATGCTTGAGGGCCCCAGAATCGGCAGTACCAGGTAAGGCCCGGCTGGAATACCCCATACCCCCATGGTCTGACCGAAATCCTCGCGATGCTGTTCGATGCCCAGATCGCCTGCAACATTGAAGATGCCGCCAAATCCGACCAACGTGTTGACGTTGATGCGCGCAAAGGTGTCAACCGCATGGCCCATCTTGCCCTGCAGCAGGTTGTTGAGCAGCGACCAGGTGTCGCTGAGGTTGTTGAAGAAATTCCGCACCCCGGTGCGCACCAGCTGGGGCGTCACCGTGCGGTAGACGTGCACCGTCGGCTTGACAATCCCTTCGTCCAAGACGTTGTTCACCTGGTAGGTGACGCGATTCAGTGGCTCCAGCGGATCACGGGGATCGGCGTTCGGCCCCGTTGCACAACCGGCCAAGGCAAGAACGGCCAGCAGCGTCAGCAGACGTCCCAACCGGGGAACCGACCGGGCAACCGAAGCGAGCAGAAAAGGAGCGGGGTTCATGTCATTTGGACGGGCTGGCCCCGCCTCCTGCGTCAGCGGCTTGGTTAAACAGGAATTGTCCGATCAGGTTTTCCAGCACCACTGCCGATTGCGTCATGGAGATGTTGTCACCGGCGGCGAGAATTTTTTCGCCCGACCCCGCTTCCAGCCCGATGTACTGTTCGCCCAGCAGGCCACTGGTGAGAATTTTCAGCGAACTGTCTTTGGGGAACTTGTAGCGGCTCTCCAGCGCCAGCGTCACCCTTGCCTGAAACGTCTGGTCGTCGAACACGATCGAATCGACACGGCCCACGACCACGCCGGCGCTCTTGACAGCTGCCTTGGGCTTGAGGCCGCCGATGTTGTCGAATTTGGCGGTAACCCGGTAACCCGAGTCAAAACCCAGGCTCATCAGATTGGCAGACTTGAACGCAAGGAAGATCAGCGCCCCCAGCCCCAGCATCACGAACAGACCCACCCAGACATCGTTTCGGCTTTTCTGCACGTTCGCCTCCTAAATACTGAACATCATCACGGTCAGGATGAAATCCAGACCCAACACCGACAGCGACGCCATCACGACCGTACGGGTGGTCGCCCGGGACACGCCTTCGGGCGTCGCCTGCGCCTCAAAACCCTGGAGCAAAGCGATGAACGTAACAGCGACGCCAAACACCATGCTTTTGACAACACCGTTGCCGACATCGCTCCAGACGTCGACCCCGCCCTGCATCTGGCTCCAGAAGCCGCCAGCGTCAATACCGATCATCGGCACTGCCACCAAGTAGCCACCGAGAATGCCGACCGCACTGAAAACCGCCGCCAACAAAGGCATCGCGATCACACCGCCCCAGAACCGCGGCGCCAGAACCCGTCGCACCGGGTCGACGGCCATCATCTCCATCGCTGACAGCTGCTCGCCGGCCTTCATCAGGCCGATCTCTGCGGTGAGTGATGCCCCGGCGCGCCCGGCAAACAGCAGCGCGGTGATGACCGGCCCCAGCTCACGCACCAGACTCAGCGCCACCAGCAAGCCCACGGCTTCGGATGACCCATAGCGCTGCAAGGTGTAATAGCCCTGCAGCCCGAGCACAAAACCCACGAACAGGCCCGAAACGGTGATGATCGCCAGCGACCGGTTGCCCAGAAACAGCAGCTGATCGCGGACCAGTCCGAAACGCTGCAGGCAAAAGCCCAGCAGGGCGACCAGCCGCAGCAGCAGGCGAGTGGCATAGCCCCACTTCATCCACATCAGGCGGGTGGAAAACCCGACATCGGCAGGCCTGTACCAGCTCATGACGCAGACACCCCGAAATCTTCTTCGGCGCTCGGCCCGGGATAGTGGAAGCGGACCGGTCCGTCGCTCTTGCCGTTGACAAACTGCACCACCATCGGATCGCTCGACTGCCGAACCTCGTCGGGTGTGCCCTGGGCGGCGATGCCGCCATTGGCCAGAATGATGATGTGATCCGAAATGTGAAACGTCTCCGGGATCTCGTGCGAGACGATCAGACTGGTCACGCCGAGCGCGTCGTTCAGGTCGCGGATCAGGCGGGCGGCCGTTCCCAGGGCGATCGGATCCAGCCCGGAAAACGGCTCGTCATAAAGCATCAGTTCGGGGTCGAGCGCAATCGCTCGCGCGAGCGCCACACGCCGATTCATGCCACCGGAGATCTCGGACGGCATCAGGTCACGCGCACCCCTCAGGCCCACCGCGTCGAGCTTCATCAGAACGATGTCCCGGATCAACGCTTCGGGCAGGTCGGTGTGCTCGCGCAGCGGAAAGGCCACATTCTCGAACACGCTCAGGTCGGTGAACAGTGCGCCGAACTGGAACAGCATGCCCATGCGCCGCCGCGTGCGGTACAAGGCCGGCTGGTCCATCGATGTGACATCGGCTCCGTCAAACAGGAGTTCGCCTTTTTGCGCCCGGTACTGGCCGCCGATCAGCCGCAGCGTGGTGGTCTTGCCACCGCCGGAAGCCCCCATCAGCGCCGTGACCTTGCCGCGGGGTATGCGCATCGAAACGCCGTCCAGAATCACCCGCTCCCCGTACCCGAAGGTGAGATTGCGCAGTTCAACGAGGGCGTCAGGGTCAGCAGCGTTCATACAATTGAAAAAGCCGGACGGCGCCCGGCTTTCTTGATGATATCGCGTTCAGGTAACCCCTGATGCCGCGACAGAGGCTAGCGCGGCAGGTCGCTGGCGCCCATCAGGAACTCGTCGACCGAACGTGCGGCCTGCCGGCCTTCTCGGATCGCCCACACCACCAGGGACTGCCCCCGGCGAATGTCGCCGGCGGCAAAAACGCCCGGCACGTTGGTGACATAGCCACCGATCAGGTCGGTCGACGCGCGGGCATTGCCGCGGTTGTCCTTCTCGACGCCGAAGCTCTCCAGCACCGATGCGACCGGGTGCACGAAGCCCATCGCCAGCAGCACCAGGTCGGCCTTCCAGGTCTTTTCCGTACCCGGCACTTCCACCAGTTTGCCGTCCTTGAACTCGACATGGACCGTGGTCAGTCCGGTGACCTTGCCCTTGGCGCCGGTGAACGCCTTGGTCGAAATCGCGAACTCGCGCTCGCAGCCCTCGTCATGGCTGGAACTGGTGCGCAGCTTGATCGGCCAGTACGGCCAGGTCAGCGGGCGGTCTTCTTCTTCCGGTGGACGGGGCATGACCTCGAACTGGGTCACGCTGGCCGCGCCGTGGCGGTTGCTGGTGCCGACACAGTCCGAGCCGGTATCGCCACCGCCGATGACGATCACATGCTTGCCATCGGCTCGCAACTGGCCCTTGAGCTTGTCCCCCGAATTGACCCGGTTCTGCTGCGGCAGAAACTCCATCGCGAAGTGAATGCCATCCAGATCGCGGCCCGGCACCGGCAGGTCGCGCGATTGCTCGGAGCCACCCGTGAGCAGCACCGCATCGAACGACGCGCGCAACTGGTCCGGGCTGATGGTTTCTTTGGCCAGGTTGGTCACCTTGCTGTCTTTCGGCCAGTCACCGACCACGACACCGGTGCGAAAGCTCACCCCTTCGGCCTTCATCTGCTCGACACGCCGATCGATGTGGACCTTTTCCATCTTGAAATCCGGGATGCCGTAACGCAGCAGACCACCCACCCGGTCGTTCTTTTCAAACACCGTGACATCGTGGCCCGCCCGGGCCAGTTGCTGCGCCGCCGCCAGACCGGCTGGTCCGGCGCCGACGACTGCCACCTTCTTGCCCGTCTTGTGCGCCGCCGGCTGCGGCGTGACCCAGCCTTCCAGCCAGCCCCGGTCGATGATGGCGTGCTCGATGCTCTTGATACCGACCGCATCGTCGTTGACGTTCAGCGTGCAGGCGGCCTCGCAGGGTGCCGGACAGATGCGACCCGTGAACTCCGGGAAGTTGTTGGTGCTGTGCAAGACACTGACCGCGTTGCGCCAGTCCGCGCGGAACACCAGATCGTTGAAGTCCGGAATGATGTTGTTGACCGGACAGCCGCTGTTGCAAAACGGCGTGCCGCAGTCCATGCAGCGTGCAGCTTGCACCTTGGCCTGCGCGTCGTCCAGGCCGACGACAAATTCCCGATAGTTCTTCAGTCGCTCGGGGACCGGCTTGTAGCCTTCCTCGATCCGCTGGAACTCCATAAAGCCCGTGATTTTTCCCATGATTTGAATCCTCTGTGAGTCAGTGCGGCAGGTTCAACGGGCTGCAGCAACTTCCGCTTTGGTAGCGGAAACCGTCGATTCGGCGCTGGCTTTTGCCACTTTTTCCGCATGAATTTCGCCCAGCGCACGCCGGTATTCGTTCGGGAACACCTTGACGAACTTCGACCGCACCTCGCTCCAGTTGTCGAGCAGTTCCCGTGCCCGGCGGCTGCCAGTCCAGCGGTGATGGTCTTCCAGCAACTTTTTCAGTTGGGCATCGTCGCTCTGGTCCCGGTGCCAGACGGAGCGGTCCACCATCGCGGCCTGCTCAGCTGCCGGCAGCACTTTTTCGAGTGTGACCATGGCCGTGTTGCAGCGGCTGGCAAACTGGCCGTCCTCGTCGTAGACGTAGGCAATGCCGCCGCTCATGCCGGCCGCAAAGTTGCGCCCGGTCTTGCCGAGCACGGCCACCGTGCCACCGGTC
>JACSRS010000002.1 GCA_014879655.1 Burkholderiaceae bacterium | reverse complement strand
GGCGCTGGCCATGCTGCCGGTGGCCGAGGAATACAAGAAGATCCTGCTGGTCGAGCCGGCCGTGGCCGATTCGATCACCGGCGACAAGTGGAACAAGTACATCTTCCGCACCGGCCGCAACAGCAGCCAGGACGCCGCCGCCAACGCCGCCGCGCTGGACGTCAAGGGCAACACCATCGCCACGCTGGCCATCGACAACGCGTTCGGCCGCGACGGCATCAAGGCGTTCAAGGGCTTCGTCAAGAAGGCCAATTTCGTCTATGAAGAGTACCTGCCGCCCGGCACCACCGACTTCACCGCCGGCCTGCAGCGCCTGGTCGACAAGCTGAAAGACCAGCCGGGTCGCAAGTTCGTCTGGGTGGTCTGGTCGGGCGCACCGTCGCCGTTCAGCAAGTTTGCCGAACTGGAACTCAAGCAGCGCTACGGCATCGAGATGGCCACTGGCGGCAACATCCTGCCGGCGATGGTGGCCTACAAGCAGTACCCGGGCATGGAAGGCGCGCTGTACTACTACTACGACATCCCGAAGAACGCGGTGAACCAGTGGCTGGTGGCCCGCCATTACAAGGAGTTCAAGGCACCGCCGGACTTCTTCACCGCCGGCGGCATGAGCGCGGCCATTGCCGTGGTCGACGCCCTGAAAAAGACCAATGGCGATACGAACACCAACAAGCTGATCTCCACCATGGAAGGCATGAGCTTTGAGACGCCCAAGGGCAAGATGACCTTCCGCAAGGAAGACCACCAGGCCATGCAGGACATGTACGCCTTCAAGATCAAGGTGGACCCGGCCTTCGCCTGGGGTGTGCCCGAACTCACCCGCGTGATCAAGGCCGAAGAAATGGAAATCCCGATCCGCAACCAGCGCTGAAGCGCACCATCGGCTGCCGCCTGCTGAACAAGGGCGGGCGGCGACCGACATCCTGAACCGGATGTCAGTCTGAAAACGTCCGGCTCCGTGGTCGCAACGACCCGGATGTCCGGCATCCCCCGAACGCTGAAACCACCTTCGCCCCTGCCCGACAGGGGCGCAGGACGGGCTCGGCCCGAAACCAACCGACGTCGGAGATCCGGACTTGCTTGCCACTGAAAACCTGACGATCCGATTTGGCGGCCATGTGGCCGTCGACGGGGTGACCTGCAGCTTTGCGCCGGGCACGCTGACCGCCATCGTCGGCCCCAACGGCGCGGGCAAGACGACGTACTTCAACCTCATCTCCGGCCAGCTGCCTGCCAGCGCCGGTACGGTGCATCTGGACGGCCAGCTTCTGTCGGGCCAGTCGGTGTCGGCCCGAACCCGGGCCGGCCTGGGCCGGGCTTTCCAGCTGACCAACCTGTTCCCCAATCTCAGCGTGCTGGAAAACATCCGGCTGGCGGTCCAGGCGCGGCTGCCCGGCGCACACCGGCACGGCCTGAACCTTTGGAGCATCTGGAGCGACCACCGGGGGCTGACCGCGCGCGCGCTGGAAATTCTGGAATCGGTGGCAATGGTCGACCGGCAGAACGCCATCGTCGCCAGCCTGCCGCACGGCGACCAGCGCAAGCTGGAGGTGGCGCTGCTGATGGC
>JACSRS010000080.1 GCA_014879655.1 Burkholderiaceae bacterium | reverse complement strand
CGCTCGCGCAGTTGCACATCCATCTGCGCCATTGCGGACTTGTTCCAGAGCTCCACTTCGGACTGCACGGTCTCGAAAATCGAGCGCACGCGGGTCGCAAGCGCCCGAACCAGCCGGTCAGAGAACTCCGGCTGGGCAAGCCTGATGGCGTTGCCCAGGGCCAGATACTGCAAATGCCCTTTTTCGACATTTTCAAGATCCCGGATGTGGCGCGCCAGGTCTGGCGCCTTGGGTATCTGAAGCGAGAAGCCAAACTCTGTATTCAGCAACTGGAACGTACCGCCCAGCATCGAATGTATTTCGTTGCAGGTGTCCTGGGCACGCTGCATGATGGCGCGCAAATTGCCAAACGTTCGCAGATAGGACTTCTTGACGCCCAGCTTCAGGCCGGACTGGCGCAACGACTGATTCAACTCGGTCAGTTCGTTTTTCAGTGAACGGGTACCCAGCAGCCTGAAAACCTCTTTGAGCAGTTTCAGGTGCACCGATCGGATGGCGTGAATTCGCGCCCCGCTGCCTCCGAATTCGCTGTTTTCCTGTTCGATGCGCAAACGCATCTGCCGGATCACCGTCGAGTTCTTTCCGTGCAGGCTCTTGAGTTCCTGGAGTTGTTCGGCCAGATCGCGCCGCCTGACCATGATGACCCGCCCGGCTTCTGCCTGCAACTCCGCTACGCCACTCATCACCGCCGAATGCAGAATTCGCTGACGCTGGCCCAGCAGGCCCTGCCCCAACGCCTGCTCCAGCAGGGGCAGCTGACTCGCCTCCAGCAGTGCCTTGTCACCCGACACTTTGGCAAGCAGGCCTTTTTGCGCAGATACCGGAATCACCTGCGACAGAGGCACGCCAAGGATTTCGGCCGAATTCACCCGCTGGCGGTCGATCTGCGCCTTCACCTGTTCAGGCGTCAACAGGCCATCCCACAAGGTATCGATCTTGTTGAGCACGACCAGTCGCGAAGCACCATCGTCGGGCTGAGTCGCCAGATGTTCCCGCCAGATGGCGAGATCCGATTTCGTCACGCCGGTGTCGGCGGCCAGCATGAAGACGGCCGCCTGAGCCTGTGGAATCAGGCTGACGGTCAACTCGGGTTCTGCGCCGATGGCATTGAGTCCTGGTGTATCCAGAACGACTAATCCCTGTTTCAACAACGGATGCGCCATGTTGATCAGCGCATGTCGCCATCTGGGAATCTCGATCATTCCGCTGGCGTCCATCCGCGGGTTGTCGGCCGCCGCATCGTCGTGCCAGAAACCCAGCGCACGCGCCTGATCTTTTGAAACCTGAATAGTTTCAGACACCTTTTCCAGCGCGCCAGCCAGTTGCCCAGCGTCGTTGACGTCCAGATCAACACGCGTCCATTTCTCCGGCACCATGCGCCATTCCATCAGAGCCTGGGGCTGCAAGCGGGTTTCAATGGGAAGCAAACGCAAGCAGGGCGGCACGTCGGCGTCGTAGCCCAGTTCGGTCGGGCACATGGTGGTACGCCCTGCGCTGGCAGGCATGATGCGGCGACCATAGCCGGCAAAAAAGACGGCATTGATCAGTTCGGACTTTCCGCGCGAAAACTCGGCAACGAATGCCACCATCACGCGATCAGCCCGAACCTGGACTTCCAGACGATGCAGGCGTTCTTCCAGCGCTGCGTCGAGCAGATCGTGATCGCGCATCCAGTCGCCCAGCAACTTCAGGCGCAACGAGAATTCCCGGCGCCAGGCCCCATGCTGGTTGAACCGCTGATTAAAAGAAGTGGCCACTGTGTCTCCGGCTGTCGGTTCAATATAACACTGCAAACCCCACAGGAACTCCCGGTCTTATCGCTGACAGGCCGCGCAAAAGTAGGTGCTGCGCTGTCCCTGCAGCATCTTGCGAACCGGTCGCCCACACCGGACACAAGGCAGGCCTTCCCGACCATACACGCAGGCAGACAGCTGAAAGTGCCCGGCCTCGCCGCTGGCGCTGGAAAAGTCCTTCAGCGTGCTGCCACCCAGTTCGACCGCGCTGGCCAGCACCGACCGGATCGCGGCATGGAGCCTCGCGGATGATTCGGACCCGATCCGGCAAGCCTTGCGCGTCGGCCGTATGCCCGCCTGAAAGAGTGCCTCCGATGCGTAGATGTTGCCGACCCCGACCACCAGTTCGCCGGCCAGCAGCACCTGCTTGACTGGTGCGTTGCGTTGACGCAAACCGGCCTGGAAGCTCACAAGATCGAAACCGTCGCCCAGCGGCTCCACGCCCAGCCGCCCCAGCAACCGCTGCGCTGCGTCCGATTGCTCGCCAGGTGTCAGTACGACAGCTCCGAAGCGCCGGGGATCATGCAGGCGAAGGGTTCCACGGCTGGTGACCAGATCGAAATGATCATGTTTGCCCGCCGGGGGACAGGTCTGGAAGAAGCGCAGGCTGCCGGACATGCCCAGATGGATCAGCAGCAGGCGACCGTCGTCGATGTCCAGCAACAGATACTTGCCACGCCGACGCACCGCGGCGACAACATGGCCGATCAAAGTCGCCGGCGGCGCCGAAAGCGGCCAGCGCAGCGGTTTCCCCAGATTGGCAGACAAAATGCGCGCTCCGGCAATCTGCCCGGCAAAACTGCGGCGTGTGACCTCAACCTCGGGCAATTCGGGCATGGGGAATGGGGCTGATGGGCTTGGATTATTATGGGTCGATGAAGCTCTTATTCTGCCTGCTGGCGCCGATGTTCGTGGCAACCGGGGTTGTCGCCCAGACGCCTGCAAGCCAGGTGCCGCCGCCTGAATCCCAGGCGACGTCCAGACCCGTGACATCGGCCCTCAATGCACCACTCTTCTATCAGTTGTTGCTGGGCGAACTGAACGTGCAGGGGGGCGAGCCCGGCACCGGCTACTCGCTGATTCTGGACGCAGCGCGCAAGACCAATGACGCCGAGCTCTATCAGCGCGCCGTCGACATCGCGCTGCAATCACGCGCCGGTGATGCGGCCTTGCAGGCGGCACGCGCCTGGAAACAGGCTCAGCCGCAGTCGCGGGAAGCCGGCCGCGTGACCCTTCAGGTCCTGATCGCCCTGAATCGGATCGGCGAGATCGGCGATCTGCTGGCTGAAGAAATTTCCGCGATGCCACTGCAGGACCGGGCTGCCGTGATCCTGGGTACCCCGCGGGCTTTCGCGCGCGTCACCGATCGCAAGGAAGCGGCACGGGTGGTGGAACAGGCACTGGCCGGACAGTTGTCCAATCCCGTAACCGGGCCGGCTGCCTGGAGTTCCATTGGCCGGATGCGTGAAATGGCGGGTGACAGCGACGGGGCGCTGAAAGCGGCCCAAAGCGCGCTGAAGATGGATCCGCAGGCGGATGCTGCGGTTTTTCTTGCCATTGACCTGATGGGCCCGACTCAGCCGCTGGCTGAACCCATGGTTCGGACCTATCTGGCTGGCAAACCGCTGCCAGAGGTCCGCCTCGCTTACGCCCGTGCGCTGCTCAACGCCAAACGCGACAGCGAGGCGCGAAAACAGCTGCAACAGGTCACTGTGGAAAAACCGGACTACCCGACCGCCTGGTTGGCGCTCGGCCTGGTTCAGTTGCAGGAAAACGATCTGGATCTTGCAGAGGCCAGCCTGCAGCGCTTTCTCGCGCTCGCGGCCGGCATCAATGGCGCAAATGTCGAGCGTGCGCAGATTGACGCCTACCTGGCTTTGGCGCAGATCGCTGAAGCGCGCAAGGACTACGCAGCCGCCGATCGCTGGCTGGATAAGGTGGAAGATCCCCAGGACAGGATCAGCGTTCAGGTTCGACGTGCGTCGCTGCTGGCGCGCCAGGGCAAGATCGATGAAGCCGCCGCTTTGCTGCGCGCCTGGCCGGAGCGCACGGCGGCAGAAGCTCGCGTCAAGTTGCTGGCCGAGGTGCAACTGCTACGGGAATATCGGCGTTATCGGCAAGCCTACGACCTGCTCGAAGAGGCCGTGCAACGTCAGCCGGAAGACATGGACCTGATTTACGACCAGGCGCTGGTAGCCGAAAGACTCGGTGACTTCGAAGCCATGGAACGCAAGTTAAGGCAGGTGATTGCCGGCCGGCCCAGTTTCTTTCATGCATACAACGCGCTGGGCTATTCATTTGCCGATCGCAATGTGCGCCTTCAGGAAGCCCGCGAACTGATCGAGAAGGCCCTGAAAAACGCGCCGGATGACCCGATGATCCTCGACAGCATGGGGTGGGTCGAGTTTCGCAGCGGCAACCTCACGCAGGCCCTGAAACTGCTGCAGTCCGCCTACGACAAACGGCGCGACGCCGAAATTGCCGCCCACCTGGGCGAAGTGTTGTGGGTCACGGGGCAGAAAGAGCAGGCCGTCACCGTGTGGCGAGACGGCATTCGGCTGGCTCCGGACAACGAGGCGCTGCTCGAAACACTCAAGCGACTCCAGGTCAACCTGTGAATGCTTCGAGGCGGTTCGCGGCTGCCAGTCTGTTTGTTGCGCTTTCGGTATTGGCGGGTTGTGCTATCGCGCCCCCTGAGCGATCTGATCACCTGGCGCAGTCAGCCTTCTGGAGCGGTCGCATGCTGCTTCGGGTTTCCTCCGATCCGCCACAGACTGTCAACGCCGGTTTTGAGCTGAAAGGTTCACCGATGGCTGGCTTGCTTGTGCTGACCGGTCCGCTTGGCAATATCGCGGCGACCTTGCAATGGAACGCCGAGGGCGCGACACTGCATCGCGCCGGGGAAGCCGGGCAAACGTTTGCCAGCCTTGACGCCTTGGCGCAACAGGCGACCGGGACGCCTTTTCCCATCGCGGCGCTGTTCGACTGGCTCGCCGGTCGAGACACACAGGTTGCTGGCTGGCTGGCGGACCTGAGCCAGCTCGACCAGGGCCGGCTGTCCGCGTCGCGCAGCGATCCCGAACCATCAGCGCAATTGCAGATCGTGCTTGAATCATCAGTCAAGCCCTGAAACCGACGATTTGCCCCATGCAGTCCCTCTACGACGTCGCCGCACCCGCCAAACTGAACCTTTTCCTGCATGTGACCGGTCGACGCTCTGACGGCTACCACCTGCTCCAGTCGGTCTTCATGCTGCTGGACTGGTGTGACACCTTGCACTTTGACCGGCGTGCTGACGGCCGCATTTCCAGAGAAGATCTGGGCCTGTCCTTGCCGCCCGACGACCTGACACTCCGCGCAGCACGCGCGTTGCAGCAGGTTACAGGTTGCGCGCTGGGCGCGCACATCGGCATTGAAAAGCGGTTGCCCAGCCAGGCAGGCATGGGTGGCGGCTCGTCGGACGCAGCATCCTGCCTGCTAGCGCTGAACCGGCTGTGGGGTCTGGGTCTTTCCACCCGCGAACTCGCGCAAATCGGCTTGCAACTGGGCGCCGACGTGCCGTTCTTTATTGATGGCCGCAACGCATGGGTGGAGGGAATCGGCGACAAAATCCACCCGCTGGAACTGCCTCCGGCCCGATTTGTGGTGATCAAGCCACCCGCGGGACTGGAGACCGGTGCGATTTTTGCCGATCCGGACCTTCCGCGCGATACAAATACTGCTACAATCGCAGGCTTTGCAGCAGACCCGTACGGCTTTGGCCGCAACGATCTGCAAGGCGTCGCACTGAGGAAATGCCCCCAGATCGGCCAGGCTCTTGATTGGCTTGCCAGCCAAGGGCTTGACGGACGAATGACGGGCTCCGGCAGTGCGGTGTTTGCAAGATTGCTGAACGATTCAGATCGATCGGCCGGTTCCATTGAATTCCGATGGGAAAGGTCGCAAGCGCTTCCGGCGAATGTGCCAGAAGCCTGGCAGATCAGAACGTGCAGCAATCTGTCGGCTCACCCCCTGTTGGGATGGGCAGGCAGCGACGATTGAGTGGTGGGCAGCCATCTGGCTGTTGACCGGTGTAGGGGAGTCGCCAAGTTGGTAAAGGCACTGGATTTTGATTCCAGCATGCGAGGGTTCGAGTCCTTCCTCCCCTGCCAAAACGCGTCGCGCAATGCAGCACGTCGCATGAACAGGCACTAATTTTCGATTGCTGGAATGCTCATGCAAGCCAATCAACCCGACTTCATGGTTTTCACCGGCAATGCCAATCCGTTGCTGGCGTCCGAAATCGCCGAACATCTGGGCACCACCTTGGGTGCGGCAGACGTCGGGCGCTTTTCAGACGGCGAGGTCACGGTCGAGATCCGCCAGAACGTGCGGGCCCGCGATGTCTTTGTGGTGCAGTCCACCTGCGCGCCGACCAACGAAAACCTGATGGAACTGCTGATCATGGTCGACGCGCTCAAGCGCGCCTCGGCCGAACGGATCAGCGCTGTCATCCCCTATTTCGGCTACGCCCGCCAGGACCGCCGTCCGCGCTCGAGCCGGGTGCCGATTTCGGCGAAGGTGGTGGCCAACATGCTGCAGGCCGTCGGCGTGGCCCGTGTGCTGACCATGGACCTGCATGCCGACCAGATCCAGGGCTTTTTCGACATTCCTGTCGACAACATCTACGCATCGCCCGTGCTGCTGGGCGACCTGCGGCAGAAAAAATACGACGACCTGATCGTCGTCTCCCCCGACGTCGGTGGCGTGGTTCGTGCCCGTGCGCTGGCCAAACAGCTTGGTTGCGACCTGGCGATCATCGACAAGCGCCGGCCCAAGGCCAACGTCAGCGAAGTGATGCACGTGATCGGCGAAATCGAAGGCCGCAATTGCGTCGTCATGGATGACATGATCGATACCGCCGGCACACTCGTCAAAGCTGCCGAGGTGCTGAAAGAACGTGGTGCCAAGAAAGTCTACGCCTATTGCACCCACCCCATTTTCTCGGGTCCGGCGATCGAGCGCATCAGCAAGGGCGCCGCGCTGGACGAAGTGGTGGTCACCAACACCATCCCGCTGAGCGCCGAAGGCGCCCAGTGCCCCAAGATCCGCCAGCTCTCGGTGGCACCGCTGATCGCAGAGACGATCCAGCGCATTGCCAAGGGTGAATCGGTGATGAGTTTGTTCTCGGATCAGGAAAACCTTTTCTGATCGGAGCAAAAAGTGGAGCCGCCTCGCCGGCAAGGTGAAGCGGCTTCTTTACTGTTCGGAACCCACTGGTCGCGGTGGCTTCCTTTTTGGAGTTGAAAATGAAATTTGTCGCTTTTGAGCGCGCCAAGCAGGGTACGGGTGCGAGCCGCCGTCTCCGCATCACCGGCCGCACGCCGGGTATTGTTTACGGTGGCGAAGGCCAGCCCGAACTGATCGAACTCGATCACAACGCACTGTGGCATGCGCTGAAGAAAGAAGTGTTCCATTCTTCCGTGCTTGACATGGAACTGAACGGCAAGGAAACCCGCGTGCTGCTGCGCGACGTGCAATACCATCCGTTCAAGCAGCAAGTGCTGCACGTGGACTTCCAGCGCGTCACCGCCGGAACCAAACTGCACATGAAGGTGCCGTTGCACTTCCACGGTGACGAAAACTCGCCTGCCGTCAAGCTCGAAGGCTGCATCGCCAACCACGTGATGACCGAAATCGAAGTGCTGTGCCTGCCGCGCGACCTGCCCGAGTTCATCGAGGTTGACCTGAGCGGCCTGAAGAAAGGTACTTCGCTACACCTGAACGACATCAGCCTGCCCAAGGGCGTGACGGCCGTCACCCACGGCAAGAACAACCCGGTGATCGTTTCGGTGGTGGTGGTTTCCTCCGCTGCCGAAGTCGCTGGTGCTGGCGAAGGCGAAGCCGCTGCGGCAACTGCGGAAGCACCGGCTGCCAAGGGCAAAGCTGGCAAGAAGTAAGTCTTCCGGCTACCGGCTCGAAACGGCCCGCCCTGGCGGGCCGTTTTCATTGCGGCGCCCTTTTGCATAATTCCAGCCCATGATCAAACTGTTTGTCGGCCTCGGCAATCCCGGCCCCGAGTACGAGGCCACCCGTCACAACGCCGGCTTCTGGTGGATCGACGCCCTGGCGCGCGAATTCAAGGTCGAACTGACCCTCGATCGCAGCTACCAGGCCAGAATGGCCCGGATCAACCTGCACGGACAGGCCTTGTGGCTGATGCAGCCGCAGACGTTCATGAACCTTTCCGGGCGGCCGGTTGCGTCGCTGGCCCGGTTTTTCAGGATCGCGCCCGAGGCAATCCTGGTGGCGCACGATGAACTTGACGTGGTGCCGGGTCAGGTAAAGCTCAAGTTCGGCGGCAGCCACGCCGGTCACAACGGCCTGCGCGACATTCATGCGCAACTGGGTTCGTCCGACTACTGGCGCCTGCGCCTGGGGATCGGCCACCCGGGCGTGAAGTCCGAAGTCGTGAACTGGGTGCTGAAAAGGCCCTTGCCGGAGCAGCGTGAGCAGATCGACATCTGCATCGACCGGGCGGTCAAGGCGTTACCGGCCCTGATCGCCGGCGAAATGGAAAAAGCCACGCTGCTGATCCACACGGCCAAGCCGCCACGCCCCAAACCGCCCAGACCGGCCGAATGACCGTCGCCGGCGGCGGCTGTTTTTACTAATTTATCAGTAGCAACAAACTACCATTTGACGCTGGATCAGATCGACAAAGGTCTGAAAAATGCCCGATTCAGGCCCGAGGGGTCGCCGCCTGCTGCAGGCGCTGGAACTTCTGCCACAGCGACTCCTGGTTTTCGACGTGTTCCGGGTTCACCGGAATGCAGGCCACCGGGCAGACCTGCACACACTGCGGTTCGTCGTAGTGACCCACACACTCGGTGCACTTGGCCGGATCGATCTCGTAGATCTCCGCGCCCAGGTAAATCGCCTCGTTCGGACACTCCGGCTCGCAGACGTCGCAGTTGATGCATTCGTCGGTGATCATCAACGCCATGACGATCTCCCGAATTGCGACGACCGGCTGCCCGCCGGGACACCCGCCATTGAACAACGTCTGTAAACCGTTCGCATGACGCCATTATCGGCCGTCAACCCGCGTCGCAGGCCGGCAGCAGCCCGGCCAACCCTGCTGGCAACCGGTGAATCGATCGCCGAAGCGGCCTTCAATGCGCTGATAATCCGCTGCAGCCGGCCAACCCGCCCCTTCGGGGCCGGCTGTACGCCACCCCGCCCATGATCTACTTCCTGCTCAAGCGCTTTGCCACCCTGGTCGCCACGCTGATCGGCGCTTCGCTGGTGATTTTCTGGGTGCTGGAAGTATTGCCCGGCAACGCCGCCCAGATGCTGATGGGCCCCGACGCTGCGCCGGAAGCGGTTGCCGCGCTCGCGCAAAAACTCGGACTCGACGAGCCGGCGCCGGCGCGCTACCTGCACTGGATCGCCGGCATGGCTCGTGGCGAACTGGGCAACAGCTACGTCTACAGCACCCCGGTGCAGGAACTCGTGCTGGAACGGCTCGAACTGACCGTCCCCCTGGCGCTGCTGGCCATGACCCTGACCACGGTTCTGGCGCTCGGCGTCGGCGTCTACGCGGCTGCGCGCCACAACCGCCTGGGCGACGTCGGCCTGATGTCTGTCGCGCAGATCGGCGTAGCGATTCCGAATTTCTGGTTTGCGATCCTGCTGATCCTGCTGTTCTCGGTTCACCTGCAGTGGTTTTCGGCCGGTGGCTTCCCGGGCTGGGCCGAGGGCGACCGGCTGGAGGCGCTGAAAGCCCTGATCCTGCCGGCGCTGTCGCTGGCGGTTGTGCAGGCTGCCATTCTGGCGCGCATCACCCGATCGGCCGTGCTGGATGTGATGCGTGAAGACTACGTGCGCACCGCACGCGCGAAAGGCCTGAGTCGGCGCGCCACGCTGTGGGGCCATGTGCTGCGCAACGCCATGATTCCGGTCATCACCGTGATGGGCCTGCAGTTTGCCAACCTGCTGGCCGGCACCATCGTGGTGGAAAACGTCTTTTACCTGCCGGGCCTGGGCCGCCTGATCTTTCAGTCGATCGCCAACCGCGACCTGATCGTCGTGCGCAACTGCGTGATGCTGCTGGCGACCATGGTGGTACTGGTGAATTTTGTCGTCGATCTGCTGTATGCGGTGATCGACCCCCGCGTGAAAGCCAGCGACGTCTGAGCCCGGAGCCCGCTTGAACCCCTCCACCCCTGC
>JACSRS010000194.1 GCA_014879655.1 Burkholderiaceae bacterium | reverse complement strand
CTATGAAATCGCTACTCGACCTGTTCAAGCAATTCACGCCGGATGAGCATTTCGATGCCATCCGCATCGGACTGGCTTCGCCCGAGAAGATCCGCTCCTGGTCCTTCGGTGAGGTGAAGAAGCCCGAGACCATCAACTACCGCACCTTCAAGCCCGAACGCGACGGCTTGTTCTGCGCCAAGATCTTTGGTCCGATCAAGGACTACGAGTGCCTGTGCGGCAAGTACAAGCGCCTCAAGCATCGCGGCGTGATCTGCGAGAAGTGCGGCGTTGAAGTTACGCAGACCAAGGTGCGCCGCGAGCGCATGGGGCACATCGACCTGGCCGCGCCTTGCGCCCACATCTGGTTCCTGAAGTCCCTGCCGTCGCGTCTGGGCATGGTTCTGGACATGACGCTGCGCGACATCGAGCGCGTGCTGTACTTCGAAGCCTACGTGGTGACCGACCCCGGCATGACGCCGCTGAAGAAGTTCAGCATCATGAGCGAGGACGATTACGACGCCAAGCGCAAGGAGTATGGTGACGAGTTCACCGCGCGCATGGGCGCCGAGGGTATCAAGGAGCTGCTGGAAAGCATTGATCTCGATACCGAGATCGAGCGCTTGCGCGGCGACCTCACGGGCTCCGAAGTCAAGGTCAAGAAGAACGCCAAGCGCTTGAAGGTGCTGGAAGCGTTCAAGAAATCTGGTATCAAGCCCGAATGGATGGTGCTGGATGTGCTGCCGGTGCTGCCGCCGGACCTGCGACCGCTGGTGCCGCTGGACGGCGGCCGCTTCGCGACCTCGGATCTGAACGATCTGTACCGCCGCGTCATCAACCGCAACTCGCGCCTGCGCCGCCTGCTGGAACTGAAGGCGCCTGAGATCATTGCGCGCAACGAAAAGCGGATGCTGCAAGAGGCGGTGGATTCGCTGCTGGACAACGGTCGCCGCGGCAAGGCGATGACGGGCGCCAACAAGCGCGCCCTCAAGTCCTTGGCCGACATGATCAAGGGCAAGTCCGGCCGCTTCCGCCAGAACCTGTTAGGTAAGCGCGTCGACTACTCGGGTCGCTCGGTCATCACCGTGGGGCCGACGCTCAAACTGCATCAGTGCGGTCTGCCGAAGCTGATGGCGCTTGAGTTGTTCAAACCCTTCATCTTCGCGCGCCTGGAGGCGATGGGCATCGCCACCACGATCAAGGCCGCCAAGAAGGAAGTCGAAGCGGGTACGCCGGTCGTTTGGGACATTCTGGAAGAGGTGATCACCGAGCACCCCGTCCTGCTGAACCGCGCGCCGACGCTGCACCGCCTGGGCATCCAGGCTTTCGAGCCGATCCTGATCGAGGGCAAGGCCATCCAACTGCACCCGCTGGTCTGCGCTGCGTTCAACGCCGACTTTGACGGCGACCAGATGGCGGTGCACGTACCACTGTCTGTGGAGGCGCAGATGGAGGCGCGCACGCTGATGCTTGCTTCCAACAACGTGCTGTTCCCCGCTTCGGGCGAACCGTCCATCGTGCCGTCTCAAGACGTGGTGTTGGGCCTGTACTACACGACACGCGAGCGCATCAACGGCAAGGGCGAAGGCCTGGTTTTCGCTGATGTCGGCGAAGTGCTGCGCGCATTGGACGCAGGTGTGGTCGAACTCACGGCCAAGATCAACGTGCGTCTGACGGAGTGGGTTGCCAACAGGGAAACCGGCGAGTTTGAGCCAGCAACCTCGCTGGTGCCCACCACTGTGGGGCGCGCACTGCTGTCCGAAATCCTGCCCAAGGGCCTGCCGTTCGCTTTGATGAACAAGGCACTGAAGAAGAAGGAGATCTCCCGCCTGATCAATGCCTCGTTCCGCAAGTGCGGCCTGAAGGAGACCGTGGTCTTCGCCGACAAGCTGTTGCAAAACGGCTTTCGCTTGGCCACGCGCGCAGGTATCTCGATCGCCATCGAAGACATGCTGGTTCCCAAGGAAAAGCACAACATCATCGAGCGCGCTGAAAAAGAGGTCAAGGAGATCGAACAGCAGTACGTCTCGGGTCTCGTCACCGCCGGCGAACGCTACAACAAGGTGGTGGACATCTGGGGCAAGGCCGGCGACGAAGTGTCGAAGGTCATGATGGCACAGCTTGCCAAGCAGAAGACGACCGACCGCAACGGCAAGGAAGTTGATCAGGAGTCCTTCAATTCCATCTACATGATGGCGGATTCCGGTGCGCGGGGTTCCGCTGCGCAGATTCGTCAGCTGGCGGGCATGCGTGGCCTGATGGCCAAGCCGGATGGCTCCATCATCGAGACGCCCATCACGGCCAACTTCCGTGAAGGCCTGAACGTGTTGCAGTACTTCATCTCGACGCACGGCGCTCGCAAGGGTTTGGCCGATACGGCGCTGAAGACAGCCAACTCGGGCTATCTGACGCGCCGCTTGGTGGATGTGACGCAGGACTTGGTTGTGACCGAGGAAGATTGCGGCACCAGCGATGGTTCCGTGATGCGTGCCATCGTCGAAGGCGGTGAAGTGATCGAATCGCTGCGCGAGCGTATCCTGGGTCGGACTGCAGCTGAAGATCTGGTCAATCCCGAGAATCAGGAGGTGGTGATCGAGGCGGGCCAGATGCTGGACGAGGATGCCATCGACGAGCTGGAGAGTGCGGGCATCGACGAGGTGCGTGTGCGCACCGCGCTGACCTGCGGCACGCGCTTTGGCTTGTGCGCCAAGTGCTACGGCCGTGATCTTGGCCGCGGTGGCTTGGTGAATGTCGGTGAGGCGGTGGGTGTGATCGCCGCTCAGTCCATCGGCGAACCCGGCACCCAGCTGACCATGCGCACGTTCCACATCGGCGGTGCAGCGTCACGTGCTGCGGTGGCGTCGAGCGTTGAAGCCAAGTCCAACGGCATGATTGGCTTCAACGCCACCATGCGTTACGTTACAAACAGCAAGGGCGAGTTGGTGGTCATCTCTCGTTCCGGCGAGATCGTCGTGCACGACGAGCATGGCCGTGAACGCGAGCGCCACAAGGTCCCGTACGGCGCCACGTTGACGGTCAAGGCCGACCAGCCGATCAAGGCTGGCACGATCCTGGCCAACTGGGATCCTCTGACGCGACCGATCATCACTGAGTACGCGGGTACGGTGAAGTTCGAGAACGTGGAGGAAGGCCTGACGGTGGCCAAGCAGGTCGACGAGGTGACGGGCTTGTCCACACTGGTGGTGATCGATCCGAAGCGCCGCGGCTCAGCCAAGATCGTGCGCCCGCAGGTCAAGCTGGTTGACGCTGGTGGCAACGAAGTCAAGATTCCCGGCACCGACCATTCGGTGACCATCGGCTTCCAGGTCGGCGCGCTCATTCAGGTGCGTGACGGCCAGGACGTGGGTCCTGGCGAAGTGTTGGCCCGCATTCCGGTCGAAGGCCAGAAGACGCGTGACATTACCGGCGGTCTGCCGCGTGTGGCCGAACTGTTCGAGGCCCGCTCGCCCAAGGACAAGGGTGTGTTGGCCGAGCTGACGGGCACCGTGTCGTTCGGCAAGGAGACCAAGGGCAAGATTCGCCTGCAGATCACCGACCCGGATGGCAAGGTCTGGGAAGAGTTGATTCCCAAGGAGAAGAACATCCTGGTGCACGAAGGCCAGGTGGTCAACAAGGGCGAATCCATCGTCGATGGTCCGGCCGATCCGCAGGACATTCTGCGCCTGCTCGGCATGGAGGAGTTGGCGCGCTATATTGTCGACGAGGTGCAGGACGTCTATCGTCTGCAGGGGGTGAAGATCAACGACAAGCACATCGAGGTGATCGTTCGTCAGATGCTGCGTCGTGTCGTGGTCGAGAGGCCGGGTGAATCGGGCTACATCGCCGGCGAACAGGTCGAACGGTCCGAGATCCTCAACACCAACGAGGCGCTGCAGGCCGACAGCAAGATCCCGGCCACCTACAGCAACCTGTTGTTGGGCATCACCAAGGCATCGTTGTCGACCGACTCGTTCATCTCTGCCGCCTCCTTCCAGGAGACCACGCGCGTGCTGACCGAAGCGGCCATCATGGGCAAGCGGGACGAACTGCGTGGCCTGAAGGAAAACGTCATCGTCGGTCGGCTGATCCCGGCAGGTACCGGCTTGGCCTACCATCAAGCGCGCAAGGTCAAGGACCAGATGGACGAAGCCGAGCGTCGTGCCATTGCCGAGGCCGAGGAGGCTGAACTGGCCGGAGCCATCGCGGGGGCTGAGGCGCCCAATGAGGCCACCAGTGCTGATGAAGGAACTGCCGCCGAGTAAGCAGCAGCACCTTTTCGTGAACAGCGCCCTGCCGTTGCCCAAGCCAACGGGCAGGGCGTTTTTTTAGACAGATAGTTGTGTCGCATCTCTCGTTGTGGGTCTGGATCATTCCCGCACTTCTGTTCTTTTGGGTGGTTGGCGCCTACAACAGACTCGTGCGGTTGCGGTCACGCGTGCGCAAGGCCTTTGCGGCGCTGGACGAGCAACTGGTGCGCCAGATCGTCTGGGTTCAGGGGAGCCTCCCGGATGCCATGAGTGGCGGTGTCCAGACGTCGCCTGCAGAACTCCAGGACGAGGTCACCGCGACCTGGGCAAGGTTGCACGCGGCCAGCGACCAGTTTGCAGCCGCGCTGGCCCACGCGCGGGCGGACGTGGCAGATGTGCCGACCATGGCGGGTTTGGTGCTGGCCCATGAGGCCATGCGCACCGCTTTGGCGGCGGCGTTGACCGACGCGGTCCAGCCTGACGCCGTTCCGTCGGCTGACCGTTTGCAGGTCCGATGGCTGCGCCTGTTGCATCAGGCGCTGCCTCTGAGAGTCGCGTTTAACGACGCCGCGCAGGCGTACAACCGGGGCATCGCCCAATTCCCTGCGTCAGTTATTGCTCGTTTCGCTGGCCTCCGGCCCGCCGGGCAGGCTACCCGCTTGGCAGAGCCGCGTTGAGGTTTCGCGGGTGATCAGAACGGCTACAGAGGCTTCGCGCCAGTCCCCCCCCCTGTGGCGCCAGTTGCAGGTGGTGGCCCGGCTCGTGCAAGGCGTCCGCCAGGGGCGATCGCTCACGGCTCAATTGCCCGAGGTAGATCCGGGTTTGCGTCCCGGGGTGCAGGCGCTGACCTTTCATGCGCTCAGATGGCTGGGCAGGGCAGAGGCTTTGCGCAGCCATCTGGTGGCAAGAACGCCGGCCGCGAAGCCCGATGCTTTGTTGTGCGTGGCGTTGAGCCTGGTTGCTGCTGAAGGTCCCGAGCTCTACCCATCGTTTACGCTGGTGGATCAGACGGTTGAGGCGGCCAAGCGTGACGCGGGCATGCGCGCGAGCGCTGCACTGATTAATGCCTGTCTGCGTCGAGCTCTTCGGGAGCTTGATGTTTTGCTGCAGAGCATTCCAGGAAGCGCGGTGGCGCGCTGGAACCATCAGGCTTGGTGGGTTGATCGTCTGCGGGTGGACCACCCCGTGGCGTGGACCGAGGTTCTGGAGGCCGATCAGCAGGCAGCGCCCATGGTTCTTCGAGTCAACGCGCGACGCATGACAGCGCAGGCTTACTGCGAGAGGCTGGCCGCGGCCGGCATTGAGGCCCGGCCGCTCCACGGTCAGGCGGTTGAGCTGGCTCAGCCCAGACCGGTGCAGGCGCTGCCGGGCTTCTCGACTGGCGATGTGTCGATCCAGTCCGTGGCCGCGCAGTTGGCTGCGCCCCTGCTGCTGAGCGGCTTGCGTATTGACGCGCCTCGCATTCTGGACGCCTGCGCTGCACCGGGCGGCAAGACGGCGCATCTGCTGGAGCTGTTTCCAAAGGCGCGAGTTACAGCCTTGGAGGTTGACGCTGAGCGCAGCGCGCGAATCGGGCAAAACCTGGACAGGCTGGGTTTGGACGCCCAGGTGCTGGTGGCCGATGCTGCGGATACTGCAGCATGGTGGCGTGGCGAACCTTTCGATGCCATTCTTGTCGACGCGCCGTGTAGCGCCTCCGGGATCGTGCGGCGGCATCCGGATGTGCGCTGGCTACGTCGTTCCACCGACATTGCGCAGTTGGCTGTGCAACAGGATCGGTTACTGGCTGTACTGTGGCCGTTGTTGGCACCGGGCGGCCGGATGTTGTATTGCACCTGCTCGGTTTTCCGCGCGGAGGGCGACGAGCGTATTCAGGCGTTTCTTGCGCACCACAATGACGCATCGCCGTTGCCCTCACCGGGGCATTTGTTGCCCCGCGTTGGCAGCGCGAGGAGCCAGCTTGGCGACAATGGCGGGTGTGACGATGGTTTCTTCTACGCCCTGCTGGAAAAGCGCCTCGATTAGGTGGCTGTGCGCCGCCGCCTTGGTCCTGTGCTCGTTGATGCTGGCCTTGGGTGAGGCAAGGGCCAGCACCCATGTCGAATTGACTGAGTTGCAGGTCGAGCGTGCAGACGATGGCCTGTATCTGTCAGCGCGGTTGCGCTTCGATCTGCCCACGGTGGTCGAGGATGCGCTCTACAAGGGCATCGCCATTCACTTCGTCGCCGATGCCGAGGTGTTGCGCGAGCGTTGGTACTGGTATGACCAGCAAGTGGCGGCGGCGCAGCGGTACGTGCGCATCGCCTATCTTCCCCTCACCCGGCGCTGGCGCATGAACGTTGCTTCCGAGCCCATAGTCAATTCCGGGCTGGGCGTCACCCTTACTCAGCACTACGACACGCTGGCGGAGGTGATGGCCGCTGTCCAGCGCATTTCGCGCTGGCGGGTCGCGACTACCGCTGAGCTCGAACAGGGGGGGCGTCAGATCCTGCATTTCCGTTTTCGGCTGGATGCCAGCCAGTTGCCGCGCACCTTTCAGATCGGAGCCATCGGCGACTCGGACTGGGCGCTGACGGTGCAACGCCGTGTCGATCTGACACTTGAGGGCGTGCGCTGATGGAGGCGCAGGCCGACCAGCCGATGGGAACCGATCGCCGCAAGCGCATCCGGCGATGGGCCATGGGTCTGGGCATTGCAGGCATGGTGATCGGCGGGCTGATCCTGATCTTTCTGCTGGCTCAGGCCACCAACAACCGTTTGCTGTACGAGCGCTATTACGCCCGCCTGTTCGCGGTCAACGTGACGGTGGCGGTGGTGCTGGTGCTGGTGATTCTCTGGGGCGTCTACAGGCTGATTTCACGCTTGTACCGAGGCAAATTCGGCAGTCGCCTGCTCATCAAGCTGGCGGCGATTTTTGGCTTGGTGGGCGTCTTGCCGGGTCTTTTGATCTACGTGGTGTCATACCAGTTCGTTTCGCGCTCCATCGAGTCCTGGTTCGATGTGAAGGTGGAGGGCGCGCTCGACGCCGGGTTGACCTTGGCACGCACTTCGCTGGAGACGCAGGCCCGGGATTTCGGCAACCAGCTGCGTGCCGCATCGACCGTATTGGCCGATACCCCGGACGCGCTCGCTGCCGTCCCGCTCGATCAACTTAGGGTGCAATTGGGCGCCACCGACGTAACGCTGTTCACCGCTTCAGGGCGGCTTATTGCCAGCGCTGGCCAGTCGCGGTTTGAGTTGACGCCAGATCGTCCCAGTCCCCAGATGCTGCGCAACCTGCGAGCCCAAGGCATCGCGACCCAGGTGGAGGGGGTCGACGACGCCGCCGGCCCAGGGGCGGCTGCCGATGGCCCGCCCGCACGCATCAAGGCGCTGGTCACCGTATCCGGCCGTTCCATCGGTTTGACCGGCGAGCCCCGTGTGCTGCAGGCGATACAGCCGTTGCCCACCGCCCTGGTGGCCAACGCCCTGGCCGTGCAGGCCGCCAACCGGGAGTACCAGGAGCGCGCCCTGGGGCGTGAAGGCTTGCGCCGCATGTACATCGGAACGCTGACACTGAGCCTGTTTCTGTCGGTGTTTGGCGCCGTCCTGCTGGCGGTCGCCCTGGGCAAGCAGCTGGCCACACCTCTGCTGATGCTGGCCGACGGGGTGCGGCAGGTTGCTGCCGGTGATCTGCGACCCAAGGTGGTGCTGCAAGGCCGCGACGAGCTGGTTGGCCTCACCCGCTCCTTTGCGGACATGACGCACCAGTTGGCCGATGCCCGCGCTGCCGTTGATTCCAGCATGCGCGAGGTGGAGACCGCCCGCTCCAGGCTGCAGACCATCCTGGACAACCTGACTGCCGGCGTCATCGTGCTCGACCGCGATGGCGTCATCCAGTCCTCCAACCCTGGTTCCACCCGAATCCTGCGTGCTCCGTTTGCGGCCCACACGGGGCAGCCGCTCAGCGTGCTGCCTGGCCTGGAGAACTTCGCGGCGGAAGTGCAGGCCCAGTTTGCCGAATTCGAGGGTGAGCGCCTTGAGCATGGCCTCGACCATTGGCAAAAATCATTCGAGCTCTACGGGCATGCAGGGGGAAGCTTGACCAACGAGGCGGTGACGCTGGTTGCCCGGGGCGCCGCGTTGCCGGGGGGACTGCGGCTGCTGGTGTTTGACGACATTTCCGAGATCGTCTCCGCGCAACGTGCGCAGGCGTGGGGCGAAGTGGCGCGCAGGTTGGCCCACGAGATCAAGAATCCTCTGACCCCCATTCAACTGTCGGCCGAACGGCTGGAGCGCAAGCTGAGCGACAAGCTCGAAGGGGCCGACCGCGCGCTGCTCGCCAAATCGGTCCAGACCATCGTCGACCAGGTCGATGCCATGAAACGGCTGGTCAATGAATTTCGCGATTACGCCCGCCTGCCATCTGCGGATCTCAAGCCGCTCGACCTCAATGCCCTGGTGTCTGAGGTGCTGCATCTCTATGGCGGCAGCGAGGGTGGGGCGGATGCGGCCGTGCCAGTGCGCTTCGAATGCGACCGCCATTGCCCCGCGGTCTTGGGCGATGCGCAGCAGATGCGGCAGGTCATCCATAACCTGGTGCAGAATGCGCTCGATGCGTCGGAGCAGACCGTCCATTCGGTCGGTGGCGACCGGAGTGTGGTCGTACGGACGCAATGGCTCAAGCCGCAGCACCGCGTGCGCCTCAGCGTGCTCGACCAGGGCCACGGCTTTCCCGATGCGATCCTCAAGCGTGCCTTCGAGCCCTACGTCACGACCAAGGCCAAGGGGACTGGGCTCGGTCTGGCTGTGGTGAAGAAGATCGCCGAGGAACACGGCGCTCGCATCGACGTATCCAATCGTATTATCGACGGCCACGTGATGGGCGCGCAAGTATCGTTATCATTCGAGCCGGCATCAGCCGCAGACGTATACCCGCCAGCTTAGGACGACTCAGGAAGATTTACACCATATGGCCAACATCCTCGTAGTGGACGACGAGCTCGGCATTCGCGATCTCCTGTCGGAGATTCTGAATGACGAGGGTCACACTGTCGAGCTTGCCGAGAACGCGGCGCAAGCCCGCGCAGCGCGCCAGGAAAGTCGCCCCGATCTGGTGCTGCTGGACATCTGGATGCCGGATACCGATGGCGTGACCTTGCTCAAGGAGTGGCGCGGCACTGGCCAGCTCACCATGCCCGTGATCATGATGAGCGGACACGCCACCATCGACACCGCGGTGGAGGCCACGCGCATTGGTGCGCAATCGTTCCTGGAAAAGCCGATCACGCTGATCAAACTACTCAAGGCCGTCGATCAGGCGCTGTCGCGCGACGCACCAGCGGCGCGCAAGCCGGCCGCTGAGCAAACGGGTGATCCCCCGCACGCTGCCGGCTTTGGCGGCATGGCCACCGCCGATCTCACCGTCGAGGCCGCGATGACCGGCGGCCAGTCACTGCCTGCAGTGGTCGACCTTAGCCCCCAAGGCCAGCAAACCTTCGAACTCGACAAACCCTTGCGCGATGCGCGCGATGCGTTCGAGAAGGCGTATTTCGAGTTTCACCTGGCCAAGGAGGGCGGCTCAATGACCCGTGTCGCTGAAAAGACGGGGCTGGAGCGCACCCACCTGTATCGCAAGCTCAAGCAACTCGGCGTCGATCTGTCTCGCGGCCGCCGCGGCGGTGCCAGCGCGGCCTGAGTGTGGTTGCGCCGTGCTAGAATGCATGGCTTGATGGCCCGGTAGCTCAGTTGGTAGAGCAGCGGATTGAAAATCCGCGTGTCGGTGGTTCGATTCCGCCCCA
>JACSRS010000204.1 GCA_014879655.1 Burkholderiaceae bacterium | reverse complement strand
AGGAGGATCGAACTCCCGACCTCTGCATTGCGAACGCAGCGCTCTCCCAGCTGAGCTACCCCCCCACGAAGTGTCAATTCTAGCGAAGAATGGGCTGTTTCAACCATGCCGAGGCGGTTGAATGCGGCTGGAGCGGCTTGTGTCAAGATCGGGCGATATCACGGAGACCCCTATGGCTGAACTGTCCCCCGCAATGCTGGATCGCATGTACAACAACCGCGCACTGGTGCCGACGCACGCGCAGCACTTTGCGAAGTGGGGGTCCGAGTCGCTGATCGCCCGGCTGCAGGCCACGACGGCCCGGCTGGACGTGACCTACGGCAATGAAGCCGGTGAAACGCTCGACGTCTTTCCGGCCACGCCGGATGAAAAGATCCCGCAAGCGGCTGCCGGTGCGCCGGTGCTGGTTTTCATTCATGGCGGCTACTGGCGCAGTCTGGACAAGTCCGACCATTCCTTCATCGCGCCGGCCTTCAACCGCGCGGGCGCCTGTGTGGTGGTGCCCAACTACGCGCTGTGTCCGGCCGTGACGATTCCGCAGATCGTGATGCAAACGGTGCATGCGCTGGCCTGGGTGCACGACAACATTGCCCGTTTCGGTGGCGATGCGTCGCGCATCACCGTCATCGGTCACTCGGCCGGCGGTCACCTGGCGGCGATGCTGCTCAACTGCCGCTGGCCGTCGGTCGCGCCGGATCTGCCCGCTCTGCTGGTGCGCAACGCGCTTTCTATCAGCGGCCTGTACGACCTGGAGCCGGTCCGCCGCACGCCGTTTCTGAAGGACTCGCTGCGGCTGACGCCGGCGCAGGCGCGCAAGGCCAGTCCGGCGCTGATGCCGGCACCTTCGCAAGGGCAGCTGGTGACGGTCGCCGGGGCCGACGAGAGCGCCGAGTTCCTGCGCCAGAACCGGCTGATCCGCAAGGTCTGGGGTGCCCGGGCCGTGCCGGTCTGCGAGGCACTGCCCGGACTGAACCATTTCAGCGTGCTGGAGGCGCTGATCGAGCCCGGCCACCGCCTGAACGCGCTGGCACTGGGTCTGCTGGCCCGATGACGCGGATGGTCTGAAAGTCCTGAAAAGGTAGCAAAAAACGACCGTTTGACGCTGGGTTGAGTCGATTTTTGCCTGAAATTGACCGAAAAGAGGGAGCAGGGGTCCCCTCGGATTTTGGGCTCACATCAGCAGGTGTTCGCCGGCGTTGTCGCCGCCGAGGATGACGTAGTTGACCTTGCGAACGTCCATCAGCTTCTTGCCACCGGCGTAGCTGATGGAGCTTTGCACGTCCTGCTCCATCTCGATCAGCGTTTCCGCCAGCTTGCCCTTGATCGGCTCAAGGATGCGCTTGCCTTCGACGTGCTTGTACTCGCCCTTGTTGAAGTCGCTGGCCGAGCCGTAGTACTCCTTGTACAGCTCGCCGTCCACTTCCACGGTCTTGCCGGGCGATTCTTCATGGCCGGCAAACAGCGAGCCGATCATGACCATCGAGGCGCCAAAGCGGATGCTCTTGGCAATGTCGCCATGGCTGCGGATGCCACCGTCGGCAATGATGGGCTTGGTGGCCACGCGCGCGCACCACTTGAGCGCCGACAGTTGCCAGCCGCCGGTGCCAAAACCGGTCTTCAGCTTGGTGATGCAGACCTTGCCGGGGCCCACACCGACCTTGGTGGCGTCGGCGCCCCAGGTTTCCAGGTCGATCACGGCCTCGGGCGTGGCCACGTTGCCGGCGATGACAAACGCCGACGGCATCTTTTCCTTCAGGTAGCGCACCATCTTCTGAACGCTGTCGGCGTGGCCGTGGGCGATGTCGATGGTGATGTATTCGGGCGTCAGGCCTTCGGCCAGCATCTGGTCCACGTCGGCGTAGTCGGGCGCCTTCACCCCCAGAGAGATCGACGCAAAAGCCCCGCGTGCGTGCATGTCGCGCACGAATTTCACGTTGTCCAGGTCGAACCGGTGCATCACGTAGAAGTAGCCATTTTCGGCCAGCCAGACGCAGATTTTTTCGTCAACCACGGTTTTCATGTTCGCCGGTACGGCCGGCAGGCGAAAACGCCGGCCACCCAGTTCCACACTGGCGTCGCATTCGGAGCGGCTTTCCACCTGGCATTTGCGGGGCAGCAGCAGGATGTTGTCGTAGTCGAAGATTTCCATGGTCGATTCCGGGGCGCCGAAAGGCTGTTGGTTGAACAGGTGAGCGCTTGGCCTGGGTCCGGCTTTGGGGTGCGGGCAGCATTCGCAGGCACAAAAAAACCGGGCGCAAGAAGCTTGGGCCCGGTGATTGATTCTACCCGTGTTTGCCCGTCAGCCGCCTGGCTTGCATCGCGACTGGGCCATCACCCGGATCTGGCCGTTGGCGTCTTCAACCCAGCCGACCACCCGCAGCCGGGCCGGGTCGGCGCCTTCGGGGATGTTCATCGGGCGCGATTCGATGAAGCGCTGGCGCTGTGGGCGGTCGCTGGCGCCGGCTTCGCCCCAGCGCGGCTGAAACAGGTTGCGCACCAGGTTGCGCTCCACCGGCGAGCCTTCAACCCCGGCCGGAATCGTTTCGACCAGTGCGAGCCAGGTGGTGAAAGGGCGCTTGATGCCCGATGCCGGCCGCAGCTCGATCGATGCGCCGATGTAGCCACCCAGCGCCGGCCCCTGGGCCACGCGCAGGCGCAGCCGGCCGGGTGGCGCGGCCTGCGTCACCCACGATTCGTCGGTGGCCGGCGCCGGGCGCTGCAGGGCCTGCAGCCGGACCAGTGCCTCGCGGGTGGCGGCGGCCGACAACGGCGCGTCGTCGCCCTGCGTGCCCGGCACGAGCCAGTCGAGCGCCAGGCCGGCTCGCGGCGGTCGCGGCGTATCGGCCCGGCTCCAGCAGACGGCGCAGTCGGCACTGATGAAGCGCTCCAGCAGGACGGTGGGCGCTTGCTGGCTATCGCTGGAGCAGCTCAGCGCCTGGGCCTGGCTGGTCGACGGCGCCGCGACAACCAGAACAGCGCTCAAGCCGAGGGCTCGCAAGACGGCGGCCGGGCTGCTGGACAGGGCGGACAGGGTGCGGGACGGCGAAAATCGCATCGGAGACTTTCAGTGTTTGGGCCGGGGCGGCGGCGCTTTCTACAATCGGACCATGATCCCAGAAGTCGCCCCGGATGGTCCACTCTTACAACATCTGAACCCGGAGCAGCTCGCGGCGGTCACCTTGCCGGCCGGCCACGCGCTGATTCTCGCCGGTGCCGGCTCGGGCAAGACCCGGGTGCTGACCACCCGCATCGCCTGGTTGCTGCAAACCGGGCAGGTCACGCCCGGCGGCATCCTGGCCGTCACCTTCACCAACAAGGCCGCCAAGGAGATGCTGGCGCGGCTTTCGGCGATGCTGCCGGTGAACGTGCGCGGCATGTGGATCGGCACCTTCCACGGGCTGTGCAACCGGCTGCTGCGTGCGCACCACCAGCTGGCGGGGCTGCCGCAGGCTTTTCAGATCCTCGATACGCAAGACCAGCTGTCGGCCATCAAGCGCCTGTGCAAGCAGTTCAACGTCGATGACGAGCGTTATCCGCCCAAGCAGACGATGTACTTCATCGCCGGCTGCAAGGAAGACGGGCTGCGCCCGGCCATGGTCGAGGTGCGCGACGAAGACACGCGCAAGAAGGTCGAGCTGTATGAACTCTACGAGGCCCAGTGCCAGCGCGAAGGCGTGGTTGACTTCGGCGAACTGATGCTGCGCGCCTACGAGCTGCTGCGCGACAACGACCCGATCCGGGCGCACTACCAGCGGCGCTTCCGCCACATCCTGATCGACGAGTTCCAGGACACCAACCGGCTCCAATATGCCTGGATCAAGATGCTCGCCGGTGAAACCGTCGACGGCCGGTTCACGGCGGGCGCCGGCAGCGTGATTGCGGTGGGCGACGACGACCAGAGCATTTACGCCTTTCGCGGTGCGCGGGTGGGCAACATGGCCGATTTTGTGCGCGAGTTCGACGTGCAGCACCAGATCAAGCTGGAGCAGAACTACCGCAGCCACAGCAACATTCTCGACTCGGCCAATGCGCTGATCAGCCACAACAGCCGCCGCCTGGGCAAGAACCTTCGCACCGATCAGGGCGCCGGCGAGCCGGTACGGGTGTTCGAGGCGACCAGCGACTTTGCCGAGGCGCAGTGGATGGTCGACGAGATGCGCCAGCTGGTGAAGGGCGACGGGCTGGCGCGGCACGAAATCGCCGTGCTGTATCGCAGCAACGCACAAAGCCGGGTGATCGAGACGGCGCTGTTCAACGCCGGTGTACCGTACCGCGTGTATGGCGGCCTGCGCTTCTTCGAGCGCGCCGAGATCAAGCACGCGCTGGCCTATCTGCGCCTGCTGGAGAACCCGCACGACGACACCAGCTTTCTTCGGGTGGTGAACTTCCCGCCGCGCGGCATCGGTGCGCGTTCGCTGGAACTGCTGCAGGACACAGCCCGCGCCAGTGGTTGTTCGCTGCACGACGCCGTCAGCGCCGTTTCCGGCAAGGCCGGGGCGAACCTGGGGGCCTTTGTCGCCCGCATCGATGTGCTGCGCGAGCAGACCAGCGGGCGCACGCTGCGCGAGATCATTGAACTGGTGCTCGACCACAGCGGCCTGATCGACCACTACAAGGCCGACCGCGAAGGCGCTGACCGGCTGGAGAACCTGGAAGAACTGGTCAATGCCGCCGAGAGCTTTGTCACGCAGGAAGGCTTCGGCCGCGACGCCGTGGCCTTGCCGGTCGACGAGCAGGGCGGGGCAGCGGCGCCCGCCACCTTGTCGCAAAGCCCGGTCAGCCAGGGGCTGGATCCTGATGCGCCCGCACCCGTGTTGGCGGCACTGACGGTGCCCGACGCTGAAACCGGCGAAACGCTCAGTCCGCTGGTGGCCTTTCTGACGCACGCGGCGCTGGAGTCGGGCGACAACCAGGCGCAGGCCGGGCAGGACGCGATCCAGCTGATGACGGTGCATTCGAGCAAGGGGCTGGAGTTCGACGCGGTCTTCATCACCGGCATGGAAGAGGGCCTGTTCCCGCACGAAAACGCGATGAGCGACCGCGACGGGCTGGAGGAAGAGCGCCGCCTGATGTACGTGGCGATCACCCGCGCGCGCAAGCGCCTGTACCTGAGCCACTCGCAGACGCGCATGCTGCACGGGCAGACGCGTTACAACCTCAAGAGCCGGTTCTTTGACGAACTGCCCGAGGAATCACTGAAGTGGATCACGCCAAAGAACGCCGGTTTCGGTGCCGGCATCGGGGCCGGTTCGGGCGGCTATGGGGGCGGACTGCAACCGGCGTGGGTCCGCAGCGGCTTCGGGGCCAGCGCTGACAGCGCCAGGAGCGCCCCGGTGCCCGCGCAAAAGGCCGAACCGGCGCACGGCATCAAGGCCGGCGCGATGGTGTTTCACAACAAGTTCGGCGAAGGTCGTGTGCGGGCGGTCGAGGGCGCCGGCGACGATGCCCGGGCGCAGATCGACTTTCCGCGCCACGGCACCAAGTGGCTGGCGCTGTCGGTGGCGAAACTGACGCCGATCTGATCCGCGTGTGGCGCGTCAGCTGAAGGTGACGGCAATCGGCGACAGCGGCGCGTCAAAGTGCGCGCGCCATTGCTCGCCAGGGGCCACCGGCCAGGCGTCGGTCCAGGTGCCGGTCGTGACGACGTCGCCTGCCACCAGGTCCGGCGCCCCGGGGCACTGGCGCAATTCCGCCAGAAAGTGCTGCAGCGCCCGCAGCGGGCTGCCCAGCACGTCGGCGCCGCTGCCCCGCTCGACCGCTGCGCCAGCCTTTTCCAGCACCACGGTGGCGCCGGCCAGCGCCGTGTCCAGCTGCGCGGCGTTGGCCGCGAAGCTGCGCACCGGCACACGGGTGCCGACCAGCAGCCGGGCGTGCAGGCCGCTGTCGGCCACGGTGTCAGCGGCCTGGAATTTCCAGTCGCTCTGGTGCGACTGCACCACCTCAAAGCCGGGCGCGACCCATTCAATGGCGTCGAACAGGTCGTCCAACGTTGCATTTGCCGCAGGCGTGGTGCGCAGGCCGAAAACCGCTTCGGGCTCGATGCGTGGCTGGCAGGTGCTGGCCAGCGACAACCGGCCTTCGCCGCCGGCGTTGCAGGCGTGCAGCGTGCTGTCCCAGACGGTGCCCCAGATGGGTGCAAACACCTGGTAGCGCGGCCAGATCTGGCTGTTGGTGAAGCCGATCTTGAAGCCCCGGGGCCGCTCGCCGCGGGCGATGCGCAGGGCGCGCACGGCCAGTGCGATCTGGTAGGCGGCAGTGACGGCGCCGCCGCCGGATGCGTCACCGGACCAGCGCTCACCGCGGTCGATGTGGCGCAGCAGCTCCTGGGGTGTCAGCGTCGCCATCGGCCGTGCTCAGTAGTGCGGCGGCAGCTCGTCGCGCAGGCTGCGAAACGCGGGAACGCCGGATTCGGCCGGCTGCTGCCGCAATTCGCCAACAGCACGCAACAGGCCGTCGATCTGCGCTTGCTGGCGCACGATCACCTGATTGAGCTGGTCGAGCAGGTCTTCGGTGAAGCTGGCCTTGATTTCCAGCTCGGTCAGGCGCTGCTCTGTGAGGCGGGCGGTGTCCATCAAAAGAGGGTAACGGCGCGGCTTGAAGGGTGTGGATAGGCGGAGAGACCTGCTTTGCGCATCAGCGATACATGTTCTCGGCCGGGTGCTGGTTGTTCGGCGCTTCGTCCATGTAGCCCTTGCCGTCCTTCACCCCCTTTTTGCCCAGAATCTGCCAGGCGGTGCGCTGGTTCACCAGGCGAGCCAGAAACTCCAGTTCTTCGTCGGTGTGATTGATCGCTTTGGCCGGTGTCAGGTAGCGGCCGGACTTGGGCTCGACCTCACCCCAGAACGACTGGTGGTAGCTCGACTCGCTGACCACCTGGTCGGTGCCCGACGACATGTCGACCAGGCCGTAACAGTTGCAGAAGTAGCTGCGCTTGTTCTGGGCCTCGAAAACCTCGGTGTAGACGCCGGTGCCGCGGATGCCGGCGGTGAGCGTGGGCGTCAGGATCTGGCGGTTGCCGCCCTTGCCCCAGACGCTGGCCACCGCGCCGGTCAGCAGCCGCAGCACGCTGACGAAGTTGATCGAGTAACCGCGTTCGACCACCAGGCGTGAGTTCTGCCGGACCATGAACGACGAATTGCCAATCACGAAGACCAGGCTGGCGCCCGGCCCGGTCTCGATCTGGTCGCCACTGACGATGGTCTGCTCCGGGCGCAGGCGCCCGCCGTTGACCAGCGCATCACCGATCAGCTCGACGATGTTGCCCCGCGACTGCGCTTGCGCCGCCGCAAAGCCGCCGGCCGCCGTCCACGCGGCCGCTGCCTGCAGAAAGCTGCGGCGCTGAAACCACAGCACTTCGTCTTCGGTGCGGCCTTGCAGGATGTGGTGGCTCATGGTGATTCTCCGGTTGCGGGTGGGGTCGGATCGGGTTCGGTCACGAAGCTGTCTCGAAACGTGAAGTAGATCGAGCAGATGAACATGCTCGCCAGCAGCAGCGCGGTGGGCAGCATGATGGCGCCCACCGCGCCCGCGCCGCCCAGCAAGGTGGCCAGTGTGGTCACGATCAGGCTGACGAACACAAAGAACCCGATCCAGACGGCGCCATAGACGAGGAAGGCCGACGTGTTGCGAAGCACCGCCACCAAGCTGAAAAACAGGCTCTTCAAGGGCGTGATGCCGTGCCAGTGCACCAGCGCCGGCGCATGCCAGAACGCGATGGAGACCGGCAGGTACAGCACCATCGTGATCATCATCGACATGCGAAACTCGTCACTCAGCATTACTTCCTGGCCGCCGCCCTCGGGCATGGGCGCAATCAGGTGAACCAGCGCAGTGATCAGGATGCAGAAGAGGGCGTAGATCATCCCCAGCATCAGCATGGCGCGCAATTCCTTGCGGCCGGCACGAAACGCGCTGATCAGGATGGACGGCATCGGGAACTTGCCTTTGGTGGCCTCCATCGTGGCGGCCATCAGTCCCAGCGTCGCGCCCGGCACGATGGCCAGCGCCAGCACCACACCTGCGCCGGGGATCATGCTCAGGACCGAGGCCGCGGCGATGTACATGAAAAACAGGCCGGCCATGGCCAGCGGCTGGCGGCTGAAGGTCTGCACGCCCAGCTTGAACCAGGTGACGCCGGTGCGGGCGGGGACAATGTTTAGCTTCATGGATGGTGTTTCGGGTACATCAGGGCAGCAAGGGGTGCGCCAGCCGCTCGCGCAGCACCCTTTCAAAATGGGTGGGGTCGTGGGCCTTGAGCATCGACGCCTCTCGCGGCAGATGGTAGTCCCACAGGCGGGAAAGCCAGAACCGCAGCGCACCCGCGCGGGCCATCGCCGGCAGCAGCTGGCGTTCGGCCGCGGCCAGGGGCCGCACCCTGGCGTAGGCAGTGAGCAGCGCCTGCGCGCGGGCCGGGTCGTGCGCGCCGGTGGCCAGATCGATGCACCAGTCGTTCATGCAGACCGCGATGTCGAACAGCCAGGTGTCGACGCCGGCGAAATAGAAGTCGAAGAAGCCGGTGAGCTGGTCATGGTCGAACAGCACGTTGTCGCGGAACAGGTCGGCATGCACCGGCCCGCGGGGCAGGGCCCGGTACAGCGACGACGCGGCCACGTGGTTCTGGTAGGCCAGTTCGGCGCGGATCAGCGCCGACTGGCTGGCGTCCAGATGCGGCTGCACCACCGGTACGGTCTCGTTCCACCAGGCCAGGCCGCGCAGGTTGGGCTGGCTGAGCGCAAAGTCGCGGCCCGCCAGATGCATGCGCGCCAGCATGTCGCCCACGGCCGTGCAGTGCAGGACAGCGGGCGCAAGCACGCTTTGACCGCGCAGCCGGTTCACCACGGCGGCCGGCTTGCCGC
Source organism: Burkholderiaceae bacterium (assembly GCA_014879655.1). Lineage (GTDB taxonomy): Bacteria > Pseudomonadota > Gammaproteobacteria > Burkholderiales > Burkholderiaceae_C > JACSRS01. The sequence continues at coordinate 29,197 of JACSRS010000204.1, read as the reverse complement.
AGACGCGGTGCAGGATGGTGCCGTCGGCAGTGGCAGCCGGGTCGGGCACCGGAATGCCGTGCTGCGCCAGGTGCTTCATCATCTGCAGATAGAACGGCAACTGCTCGAATGTCAGGCGTTCGAACAGCGTCAGCACCCACTCGCCCTCGCTGGTGGTGGCGAAGTAGTTGGTGTTTTCGATGCCGCCTTCGATGCCGCGCAAGGCGCTCAACTCGCCCAGGTTCAATTGGTGCAGCAGTTGCTGCGCGGCTTCCGGGGAAACTTCGGTGTAGACAGCCATGAATCAGCGCGCCGCCTGGATCAGAGACTGCCCGGGCGTCGGGCCAGGGTTCGGGTTGACATCGGGTGGATCATGAAAAGATAGCTGTAAACGACCATTTGACGATGGGATTTGCCCGTTTTCACTGAAAAATTGGCTGGCGGGGGCCGGTATCCCCCCTCGGTGGGCGGGCGCCCGGCGCCGCTGCAGTCACGTGACCACTTGCGCTTGATTGTAGAGGTGGCCTGCAGCGTGCGGCCGCCATGCACAATGCGCCCATGAACGAAAACAAGAAGACCCTGCTGCTGGTGGACGGCTCCAGTTACCTGTACCGCGCCTACCACGCCATGCCCGACCTGCGCGCCGTGCCGGGTGACCCGTCCAGCCCCGCTACCGGGGCCATCCGCGGCATGATCAACATGATGCAGTCGCTGCGCAAGGAGGTGCGGGCCGATTACGCCGCCTGCGTGTTCGACGCCAAGGGGCCGACTTTTCGCGACGACATCTATTCCGCCTACAAGGGCAACCGCAGCCCGATGCCCGATGACCTGCGCGCGCAGATTCCGCCCATCCACGAGGTGGTGCGCCTGCTGGGCTGGAAGGTGCTGGACGTGCCGGGGGTCGAGGCTGACGACGTGATCGGCACGCTGGCCGTTACGGCGGCCGCTCAAGGCATCGAAGTCATCGTCTCCAGTGGCGACAAGGACTTGGCGCAACTGGTGGATGCGCACATCACCATCATCGACACCATGAACGGCAAGCGCCGCGACCTGGCCGGTGTGGAAGCCGAGTTCGGCGTACCGGCGCGGCTGATGGTCGACTACCAGGCGCTGGTGGGCGACACCGTGGACAACGTGCCCGGCGTGGAAAAGGTCGGCCCGAAAACGGCCGCCAAGTGGCTGCAGGAATACGGCTCGCTCGACGCCATCGTCGCCAGCGCCGACCAGATCAGGGGGGTGGCCGGCGAAAACCTGCGCAAGGCGCTCGACTGGCTGCCCACCGGGCGCCAGCTGCTGACCATCAAGACCGATTGCGATCTGAACGGCTGGGTGCCCGGCCTGCCGGCGCTGGACGCGATCGCCATCGATCACCCCGATGCGCCCGGCCTGCTGGCGTTTTGCGAGCAATACGGTTTCAAAGGGCTGGCCAAGGCCCTGGCGGGCGAAACCGGCGCGTCGCCGCCGGGAACCGCGCTGTCGGCAGCGACGCAACCGGCGGCAACTGCGCCTGCTCCGGCGCCATCGGGCCCGCCCGGGCTGTTCGACGCGCCGCCCCCGGCCGCCAACCCCGGCTACGAAACCCTGCTGACCTGGGAGGCGCTGGAGCGCTGGCTGAAGGCCATCGAAAGTGCCGAACTGGTGGCGCTGGACACCGAAACCACGTCGCTGGACGAGATGCAGGCGCAGATCGTCGGCATCAGTTTCAGCCTCAGGCCCGGCGAGGCCGCCTACATCCCGCTGCGCCACGACGGGCCCGACGCGCCGCAGCAACTGCCGTTTGACGAGGTACTGACGAGGATCAAGCCCTGGCTGGAAGACCCGGCGCGGGCCAAGCTGGGCCAGCATATCAAGTACGACCGCCACGTTTTTGCCAACCACGGAATCGAGGTGCAGGGCTACCGGCACGACACCATGCTGCAGAGCTACGTGCTCGAAGTGCACCGCCCGCACGGTCTGGCCAGCCTGGCCGAGCGACATCTGGGCCGCAGCGGCATCAACTATGAAGACCTGTGTGGCAAGGGCGCACACCAGATACCGTTTGCGCAGGTCGACGTGGCGCGTGCTTCGGCCTATTCGTGCGAAGACGCCGACCAGACGCTGGAAGTGCACGGCGTGCTGTGGCCGCAGCTGGCGCGCGACGACAAGCTGCGCTTCATCTACGAGCTGGAGATGCGCAGCAGCGAGACGCTCTACCGCATCGAACGCAACGGCGTGCTGATCGACGCGCCCACGCTCGCTGCGCAAAGCCACGAGCTGGGCCAGCGCATCGTCGCGCTGGAAAACGAGGCCTACGAACTGGCCGGCCAGCCGTTCAACCTGGGCAGCCCCAAGCAGCTGGGCGAAATCTTCTTCGACAAGCTGGGCCTGCCGGTGGTGAAGAAAACCGCCACCGGCGCGCGCAGCACCGACGAGGAGGTGCTGGAAAAGCTCGCCGAAGACTACCCGCTGCCGGCCAAGATCCTTGAATACCGCGGTCTGGCCAAGCTCAAGGGCACCTACACCGACAAGCTGGCCCAGCTGGCGCATCCGCGCACCGGCCGCGTGCACACGCACTATGCGCAGGCGGTTGCGGTGACCGGGCGGCTGTCCAGCAACGACCCGAACCTGCAGAACATCCCGATCCGCACCGCCGAGGGCCGGCGCGTGCGCGAGGCGTTCGTTGCGCCGCCAGGCAGCGTGATCGCCAGCGCCGACTACAGCCAGATCGAGCTGCGCATCATGGCCCACCTGAGCGGCGACGAGGCGCTGCTGCGTGCCTTCACCGACGGACTGGATGTGCACCGCGCCACAGCCGGCGAGGTGTTTGGCGTGGAACCCGCGCAGGTGACCAGCGAACAGCGCCGGTATGCCAAGGTCATCAACTTTGGCCTGATCTACGGCATGAGCAGCTTCGGGCTGGCGAAGAATCTGGGTATCGAGACCAAGGCCGCTGCCGCCTATATCGACCGCTACTTTCAGCGCTACCCCGGCGTGAAGCGTTACATGGAAGAGACCAAACAGGCCGCCAAGGCGCAGGGCTACGTCGAGACCGTGTTTGGCCGCCGCCTGTACCTGCCCGAGATCAACTCCCCCAACGGCCCGCGCCGCGCCGGTGCCGAGCGCGCCGCCATCAATGCGCCGATGCAGGGCACGGCGGCCGACCTGATCAAGCTGAGCATGAACCGTGTGCAGCAGGTGCTCGATGACGAAAAGCGCGCCACCAAGATGATCATGCAGGTGCACGATGAACTGGTGTTCGAGGTGCCAGAGGCCGAGGTGCAGTGGCTCAAGACCGAGGTGCCCCGCCTGATGGCCGGCGTGGCCGAACTGCGCGTGCCGTTGCTGGCCGAAATGGGCGTGGGGCCGAACTGGGAGCAGGCGCACTGACGGGAATACACGGCGAAGTCTCGGAATAGACCGTTCGGTATGCGGGCTTTTGCTTTGCTGGATAAACTTCATGTGCGGTGCGGTGGTGGATACCCCCCGGCGTCACCCGAAAAACCCATCCAAACGCCAACCCCATCGGAGTCCCACATGCTGCGCGAAGATCTGAAGACCGAATTTGATGCCCTCCTGCCGGGCCGTTCCACCGAGGCTGGCGCCACCCGCCGTACCGCGCTGAAAGCCGCGCTGGGTGTCGGCTACGCCGCCTCCACGCTGCCGGTGATGGCGCAGACCGCCATCAAGACCTCTTCCGACGGCCTCACGGCCGGCGAGGTGACCATCGACGTCAACGGTTTCAAGATGCCGGCTTACCGCGCAGCGCCGGCCGGCAAGACCGGCCTGCCGGTGGTGCTGGTGCTGTCCGAGATTTTTGGTGTGCACGAGTACATCGCTGACACTTGCCGCCGCTTTGCCAAGGCCGGCTATCTGGCCATTGCGCCCGAACTGTTCATCCGTCAGGGCGACGCGCAGAGTTACGGTGAAATGGCCAAGCTGATCGCCGAGGTCATCTCCAAGGTGCCCGACGAACAGGTCATGGGCGACCTGGACGCCACGGTCAAGTGGGCCACGGCGAACGGCGGCGACGCCGCCCGAATCGGCATCACCGGTTTCTGCTGGGGTGGCCGCCAGGTCTGGCTGTACACCGCGCACAGCAAATCGATCAAGGCCGGCGTGGCCTGGTACGGCCGGCTGGTGGGCAACCAGAATGCCTTGACGCCCAAAAACCCGATCGACATCGCTGCCAAGCTCAACGGCCCGGTGCTGGGCTTGTACGGCGGCGCGGATACCGGCATTCCGCTGGAGTCCGTCGACAAGATGAAAGCTGCGCTGGCCGCTGGCGACGCCGCAGCCAAGGCGTCGAAGTTCGTGATATACCCGGAGGCGCCGCATGCCTTCCATGCCGACTACCGGCCAAGCTACCGCAAGGAAGCGGCCGACGACGGCTGGAAGCAGGCGCTGGCCTGGTTCAAGGCAAACGGCGTCGCCTGAGCGGTACGCCCTTCCCCAAAGAGCCGCCCCTCAGGCGGCTTTTTGCATTTGTTTGAAGGAATTTGACCGAAACCCAGCGTCAATCGGTCAGTTGCAGCTATGTTGTTGATAGCGATCTTGATGGGAACCGTGGCAGCCGGCATCGGCAGCGTGTGGCTGGCGGCGGCGCTGAGCTTTGGTCTGCTGGCGCGTTACACCCAGCACATGCTGAGCATGGCCGCGGGCGCACTGCTGGCCACTGCCTTCTTGCACCTGCTGCCCGAGGCCTTCGAAAGCCAGGCGGGTGCGCACGATCTGTTTCTGACACTGCTGATCGGACTGTTGTTTTTCTTTCTGCTCGACAAGGCCGAGCTCTGGCACCACGGGCACGAGCACCATCAGGGGCCGGCCGTCGCGGCCGAAGCGGGTCATGATCACCACGGGCACGGCCCTGCGCACCACGGTCACGAGCCCCATGGCCATGCTCATGGCCATGCCCATGCCGCCAAACCGGGCAGTTGGGCGATTTTGACCGGCGACAGCGTGCACTGCTTCGGTGACGGCATCCTGATTGCCTCTGCTTTTGTCGCTGATCTGCGCCTGGGCGTGATTGCCGCGCTGGCCGTGCTGGCGCATGAGGTGCCCCACCACATGGGCGACCTGGCCGTGCTGCGCAGCGGCGCCAGCGACCGCCGCATGGCGCTGGTCAAGGTTTCTCTGGCCGGCGCCGTGACCGCGCTGGGCGGGATTGTGGGTTATTTGCTGGTGGATCAGTTGCACCAGTACCTGCCGTTCTTCCTGGCCATTGCCAGCAGCAGCTTCATTTACGTGGCGCTGGCCGACCTGATCCCGCAATTGCAAAAGCGCCTGAGCGCCCGCGAAACTGCCGCGCAGATCGTCTGGCTGTCGGTGGGCATCGGGCTGGTGACGGTTGTGGGGGCACTGGCGCATTCACATTGAAGGCCAGCCCGACGGGGTGAATCAGCGGGAAACCGCGCCGGCTGGCGCGTTCATGGTCAGTTGACCATCACCAGCTTGCCCATCACCCCGCGTGATCCCATGTGGGCGTAAGCGGCTTTCAGTTCGCTCATCGGCATGGTGCGGTCGATCACGGGTTTGATCTTGCCCTGGGCATACCACTGGGCCAGCTCCATCATCATCGCGGCGTTGGCCTTGGGCTCGCGGCGGGCGAAGTCGCCCCAGAACACGCCGACGATGGACGCGCCCTTGAGCAGCGTCAGGTTCAGCGGCAGTGAGGGGATGGGGCCGGCGGCAAAGCCCACCACCAGGTAGCGGCCGCGCCAGGCAATCGAGCGGAAGGCCGGCTCGGCAAAGTCGCCACCCACCGGGTCATAGATCACGTCGGGGCCCTTGCCGCCGGTCAGGCTCTTGATCGATTCGCGCAGGTCCTGCGTGCTGTAGTTGATGGTTTCATCGGCGCCCAGCTTCTTGCAAAGCGCGCACTTTTCGTCGGTCGAGGCGGCGGCGATCACCCTGGCGCCCATGGTCTTGGCGATCTGGATTGCGGCGGTGCCCACGCCGCCAGCGGCACCGAGCACCAGCACGGTCTCACCGGCCTTCAGCTGCGCCCGATCCACCAGCGCGTGGTGGCTGGTGGCGTAAATCATGATGAAGGCGGCGGCGTCCACATGCGGAAAACCCGGCGGCAGCGGCATGCACAGCGCGGCAGGCGCAACGGTATGGGTGCCAAAACCGCCGGTGCCCGATAGGCAGGCCACGCTCTGGCCCACTTTCAGGTTCGTGACGCCTTCGCCCACGGCTTCGATCACGCCGGCGTATTCGGAGCCGGGCACAAAGGGCAGCGGCGGCTTCATCTGGTATTTGTTCTGAACGATCAGCAGGTCGGGAAAGTTCAGGCTCGCCGCCTTGATGGCGATTAGCACTTCACCGGCCTTCGGCGCGGGAGTGGGCAGGTCTTTCCAGGTCAGGGCGTCCACGCCCACGGGGTTCTCACACAGCCAGGCTTGCACGTTTGTTCTCCTTCGTTTTCAAACGGCAATGATAGGGGCCGGCGTGCGGGGCGCTTGTCTCACCAGCGACCAGAGCTTTGTGCCAACCCGGACAGCGGCGAAGCGGCTGCACAACCTAAAATGGCCGGCAATCCCGAGCACCCATGAAAATTCTCATTTCCAACGACGACGGCTACCAGGCCAGCGGCATCGTCGCGCTGCACGACGCGCTGAAGGACATCGCGGATGTCGAGGTCGTCGCACCCGAGCAGAACAACAGTGCCAAGTCCAACGCGCTGACGCTGCATTCGCCGCTGACGGTCAGCACAGCAGCCAACGGTTTTCGCTACGTCAATGGCACGCCGGCCGATTGCGTGCACATTGCGCTGACCGGCCTGCTGGGCTACCGGCCCGATCTGGTGGTCTCCGGCATCAACAACGGCGCCAACATGGGCGACGACACGATTTATTCGGGCACCGTCGGCGCGGCGATGGAGGGCTACCTGTTTGGCATTCCGGCGATTGCGTTTTCGCAGATCGAAAAAGGCTGGGCGCACATCGACGCCGCCGCTGCCAAGGCGCGCGAACTGGTGCAGCAGCTGATGGCGCACCGCATCGTCGGTGCGGCGCCCTGGCTGCTGAACGTGAACATCCCGAACCTGCCCGTTGAGCAGATCAGGCCGGTCAAGGTCTGCCGGCTGGGCCGCCGCCACGCGGCCGAGAGCGTGATCACGCAGGTCAGCCCGCGTGGCGACACGCTTTACTGGATCGGCGCGGCCGGCCCTGCCATGGACGATGCCGAAGGCACGGATTTCCACGCCACCGAGCACGGCCACGTGGTGATGACGCCGTTGAAGGTGGACCTGACCGATCACGAAAACCTGCGCTACTGGGCGCAAACTGCCGCCCACATTGGCGGAACTGCGAAGGCCGGGCCGCCATGAACCGGCGACCCGGGTTCCCGGCCAGACTGGACCTGACCCGTGGCACGGCGCAACCGGTCCGCAAGCCTTTGTCCTCTGCGGCAACGGGCACTGCTTCTCGTGCAGCGACTGTGCAGCCGCCGGTCGCGGTGCCCGCAGCGATCCGCGCGGGTGCACCGGGTTCGCTCGCCGCCCTGCCGGCAAGCGTGGGCATGGATTCGTCGCGGGTGCGCGACCGCATGGTGCAGCGTCTGGCGGCCCAGGGCGTGACCGATGCGCTGGTGCTGCAGGCGCTGGCCGCCGTGGAGCGCCACCGCTTTGTTGACACTGCATTGGTAAACCAGGCCTACGAAGACACCAGCCTGCCCATTGGTCTGGGGCAGACCATCTCCAAGCCCGGTGTGGTCGCGCGCATGCTCTCACTGTTGCGCCAGGGGTCGCCCGGCAAGCTGGGCCGGGTGCTGGACATCGGCACCGGTTGCGGTTACCAGGCTGCCGTGCTGAGCCACCTGGCGACGGAGGTCTACAGCATCGAACGGCTGCGCGGCTTGCACGAAAAGGCGCGCAACAACCTGCGGGCCTTCCGGCTTGCCAATGTGCATCTGCTGTTCGGCGACGGCATGGAAGGTTTTGCCAAGGGTGCGCCTTATGCCGGCATCATCGCGGCCGCGGGCGGTGAAGCCGTGCCACAGGCCTGGCTCGACCAGCTGGCGGTCGGCGGTCGGCTGGTGGCGCCGCTGGTCACCGCCAGCGGCCAGCAGGCGCTGGTGGTGGTTGACAAGTCCGCGCAGGGTCTCAGACAGACGGTGCTGGAGGCGGTTCATTTCGTCCCCCTAAAATCAGGCATCGCTTGAAGGGATTGCAAATGACAGGTTCAGGGATTCGATCGGGGCTGGTTGCCGTTGCAGCTGCGTTGCTGCTGGTGCTGGGCGCCTGCTCGTCGGGCAAGACTACCAAGGCGCCGGTGGAAGACCGCGGCGCCAGTTCGGCCCGGCCGGCCGCGTCGGCGGCATCTTCCACCACCCCCGATCCCAAAACCTTGCCCGGCGCTGAAAACGCCGGCAAGCCGGGTTACTACACGGTCAAACGCGGCGACACGCTGATGCGCATCGCGATGGACGCCGGCCAGGCCTGGCGCGACGTCGCGCGGTGGAACAACCTGGACAACGTCAACCTGATTGAGGTGGGTCAGGTGTTGCGCATTGCGCCACCGGTGGCAGCTGCGCCGGCCGCCGTTGCTGCCGCGCCGGGTGCGGTTGTGGCCAAACCCATTGCGTCGTCGTCCGTCACAGCGGTTGCCGTGGCGCCGGGCCAGACAGCCAGCGCGCCGGTTGCCGCGCCGGCGCCGGCCGCCGCGGCCGCCTCGGCCAATCCGGCTGCAGGGGGTGAAGACGAGCTGGTGTTCATCTGGCCGGCCAACGGCACCCTGATTGCCGGCTTCGACGAGGCCAAGAACAAGGGGCTCGACATCGGCGGCAATGCCGGCGATCCGGTCTATGCGGCCGCTGATGGCCGTGTGGTCTATGCCGGTGCCGGCCTGCGCGGCTACGGCAACCTGCTGATCATCAAGCACAACAACACTTACCTGACGGCCTATGCGCACAACCAGAGCCTGCTGGTGAAAGAAGACGAGGCCGTGCGCAAGGGCCAGAAGATCGCCGTCATGGGCAACAGTGACGCCGACCGGGTGAAGCTGCACTTTGAGGTTCGCCGCCAGGGCAAGCCGGTCGATCCGGCCAAGTACCTGCCGGCCCGGTAGCCAGGCATGAAGCGGCGTAGCGGAACCCTCGACAAAGGCGTTCCGCGAGCGCCTGCCTCTGCGCTGCGGCCGTCCGTCGAAGCGCCGGTGGCAGGCGCTGATGACAATTTGCCGGCTGCGCCCGCGCCGCCACCGGAAGAGCTGCAGACGGATGAAACGGTCGAAGCCCTCGACGAGTCGGCAGAGGGAGGTGACGCCTTGACGCGTTACCTGCGCAACGTCCGGCGCACGCAGCTGTTCACACCCGAAGAAGAGTTCGAGACCGCCACCCGCGCCCGGGCCGGTGACTTTGCCGCGCGCCAGTCCATGATCGAGCACAACCTGCGCCTGGTGATCAGCCTGGCCCGTTCCTATGCGGGTCGGGGCCTGCCACTGGCGGACCTGATCGAGGAGGGCAACCTCGGCCTGATGCATGCCACCACCAAGTTCGAGCCTGAACGGGGATTCCGGTTTTCCACCTACGCGAGCTGGTGGATCCGCCAGTCGGTCGAGCGTGCACTGATGAACCAGGGCCGCGTGATCCGGCTGCCGATCCACGTGGTGCGCGACCTGCAGCAGGTGATCCGGGCGCGCCGGGTGCTGGAGAACGACGCGGCGCTGGTGGCCGCCCGGCCCGAAGGGGTGCGGGTGGAAGACGTGGCCGCACTGCTGCACCGGGACGTGAACGAGGTGGCGCAGCTGCTGTCGCTGGCTGAACTGCCACGCTCGCTCGATGCCGGGTCGCCGGGCGATGAAGACTTCACGCTGTCCGACACGCTGGTGGACGAGCTGGCGCCGGACCCCACGGCATCGACGCTGGCACACGAGGTCGAGCACCTGCTGGAGAGCTGGCTCGACGGCCTGTCACCGCGCGAGCGCGAGGTGCTGGAGGGACGCTACGGCCTGCACAACCAGGAGCCTGCCACGCTGGACACCTTGAGCACGCGGCTGGGGCTGACGCGCGAACGGGTGCGCCAAATTCAGAACGAGGCGCTGGCCAAGCTCAAACGCCAGCTGGTTCGCAGCGGCGTCCAGCGCAACGCGCTGCTGTGATGGTCTGCCAAGCGGCAGCCGCTGAGCCGGCGCAGATCAGGTGGCTTCAGCGCGGGCCGGCAGGCAGCGCAGCGGCCACTTCGTCGCCGAGTTCGATCACCGCCATCGCGTAATAACTGCTCCAGTTGTAGCGGGTGATCGCGTAGAAGTTCTCGGTGCCAGCCACGTAGCTGGGCGCCGCCTCGCCGTTCTGCAATTCGATCAGCGCCAGCGGCCCGGCGTGTTGCAGGGCGTCGCCCTCCAGCACCGCGCCCTTGGCCGCGAAGGATGCCTGGCTGAAGGTGGGCAGGATGTCCGGCGCCAGCAGCGCGTCCATGTCCAGCCGGCTGACTTCGAAGCGCACCGGGAAATGCGTGGGCTGGCCGCGCTGCCAGTTGAAGGCCTTGAAATAGTTGGCAACCGAACCGATTACGTCGGCCGGGCTGTTCCACAGATCGATGCGGCCGTCGCCGTCGTAGTCCACCGCGTACTTGACGATGCTCGACGGCATGAACTGCGGCATGCCCATCGCGCCCGCGTAGCTGCCGCGGGCGTCCAGCGGGTCGGCACCGGTGCGGGCGCTCCAGGACAGAAACTGCTCCAGCTCGCCAGTGAAGAACTCCTGGCGTGCGACCGCCCGCGGGTGAGCCGCCGGAAAGTCGAAGGCCAGCGTTGCCAGCGCGTCGATCACGCGGAAATTGCCCATCTGCTGGCCGTAAATGGTTTCCACCCCGATGATGCCGACGATGATGCGGGCCGGCACGCCGAACTCGGCTTCAGCCCGCGTCAGCGTTTCGCGGTTGGCCTGCCAGAACGCCACCCCGGCGCGGATGCGGATGGGGTCGATGAAGCGGCTGCGATAGACGCGCCAGTTTTTCGCCGTGCCAGTCGGTGCCGGCAACATCAGGCGAGGGATGCTGCCGATGAAACGCGCCTGGCCGATCGCCTGATGCACCCATTCGCGATCGAGCCCGCGCCGCTCGGCCAGATCGTCGGCAAAGCGCATGACGTCTTCACGTTGGGCATAGGTCGGCCCCTGCGGCGCTGACTTGCGTGTCCCCCCCTGGGCCTTCGAAACCGCTGTTTTAGAGGTTTTCTTGGCAAATCCCAGCGTCGGATGGACCGTTATTGCTACTGAAAAAAGAGTAATGAAGAAGAATCGACGCATGCGTCAGCGAGGGGTATCGGGTTCAGGAAGGCGGGGCCAGGGCAGCTGGCGCCATTGGCGCCGCAGGGCCTCCAGCGTGGCGTTGGGGGAATCGGTCCGGGGAGCGTACCGCAATTGTTCCAGCTGCAGCAGCCAGTTGCAAAGCGCGGCGGTGCGCGTCGGGTCGCTGGCGCCAAAAGTGGCTTGTAGCGCCCGCGCCAGTTCACGCGGGGGCGCCTGCGCGCTGACGGCGACGCCGCTGGCCCGCAACCTGCGCTGCACACTGGCCAGCAGGCGCAGCCAGGGGTCGTGCTGGCTGCGCTCCCACAGCGTCCAGGCGGCGCCGGCCAGGCTGGCCACCACCACGATGCCGATCAGCACGTAGCTCAGGTCCTCCCAGCTGGGCGACTCGAAGCCCAGGTTTTTCAGCAGATCGAGCTGCTTGCTCTGCGTGTAGTTCAGCACCCACTGGTTCCAGCTGTTGTTCAGCGCCTCCCAGCCCTGGCGCAGCTTTTCGGCCAGATCAGGGCTGATTTCGACCAGCGCGCCGGCAATGGCGCCGCGCGGCGCCTGCAGCCGCTGGAACTCGCCGATGCGCGAGGGTGCAATCGCCGCCGTCGGGTCGACGCGCACCCAGCCCTGGCCGGCGATCCAGACCTCGGCCCATGCGTGGGCGTCGCTCTGGCGGACGACCCAGAAGCCGTCGACGTTGTTGACCTCGCCACCCTGGTAGCCGGTGATGATGCGCGCCGGCACATCGAGGCCCCGCATCAGGATCACGAAGGCGGACGCGATGTGTTCGCAGAAACCTTCTTTGGCGTCGAACCAGAACTCGTCGGCGGTGTGTTCGCCGCTGACGCCGGGCGCCAGCGTGTAGCGGTAGCCGCCGTTGCGCAGGCGCTGCAACACTTCGTCAACCAGTGTCTGGGCACTGGCGGTGGCCAGACGCGGCTCGCGCCGCATGTCCAGCGCCAGCTGCAGGGTGCGCGGATTGAAGCCGGGCGGCAGCGTCACGTAGTCCTGCAGTGCAATCCGCGCACTGCCGCTGGCGCTGGTAGGGCCGAGTGTGTAGTCCAGGTAGCTGGCCGCGGTGTAGCGGACGACGTCGGTGACCGGGCGGTTGGCCTGCCACTGGAAGTCGGGCGTCAGGCGCATCTCGAACCCCGGCAGGGCGGGCGCCCGCGGCGCCGCGTCGATCACAAAGATCCACGGCCGGTTGTTCGGCTCCAGCGTCACCTGGTAATTCACCGCGCTGCCGGCAACGGTCATTTCGCCGCCCAGACTCACCCGTCTGCCGGGGCGGGGCGCAAGCGGTCGCCATTCGCGGCCGTCAAAGTCCGACAGCACCGGGCCACGGAAATACAGGCTGGACTGCGGCGGCGGCGGGCCGCTGAACTTGACGCGCAGCGCGATCGAACTGTCGAGCACGAGTCTGGCGATGTTGCCGACCTGCATCGTGCTTGACAATCCGCTGCGCCCGGTCATGGCGTCAGACGGAATGCCCCACAGCGGCGCCATGCGGGGGAACAGCACGAACAGCACCGCCATGATCGGCGCGCCCAGCAGCGCCATCCAGCCGGCTGTCTTCAGCGCCTCGGTCAGCGGCGGACGTCCGACGACGAGGTGGGCGTTGACCAGCGCCGTGAGCAGCCCCAGCAGCGCAATCAGCATGGCTGCCGCGGTGAGTAGCGACTGCGAGAAGAAGAAATTGGTGAGCATCGTGAAGAAGCCCAGGAAAAAGATCACGAAGGCGTCGCGGCGGGCCCGCAGTTCGAGCGTCTTCAGCGCCAGCAGCACGACGATCAGCGTCACGCCCGCGTCGCGCCCCAGCAGCGTGCGGTGCGTGAACAAAGTAGCCGCCAGCGTCAGCGCCAGCAGACCCAGCAGCCACCAGGTGCCCGGCAGCGACCGCGCCCCGACGGCCGCCCAGGCCCGCCACAGCAGGATGGCGCCGGTCAGCGCGCTGCACCACAGCGGCAGGTTGGCCGTCTGCGGCAGCACCACCCAGGCGATCACGAGCAGCAGAAACAACGTGTCGCGGGCGTCGCGCGGCAGGGCGGCGAGGCGATGCAGGTTCAGCACAGCGCCAGCGCCTCCAGGCAGGCCAGCCGGTGCGCCGCGCCACAGCCCGGCGCGATCTGCTGGCCCGGTAGCCGCAGGCCGTAGTCCACGCCCAGCCGGTCGGCGGCCAGCACCCAGGCGCACAGGCGCGACAGCCGGCCTTCGGTGTCGGCCACGCCGGTCTGGGCAAAGTCCAGCCACAGTTCGTAGCGCTGCGCCTGCTGGGTGTCGCGGCTGACCAGTTCGTCGGCCTTGGCGAGCTTTTTCCAGACCACCAGTTTCATCGGGTCGCCGCGCCGGTAGGCCCGAACGCCATCGAACTCGCCGGTGTTCTGGCTGCTGGCGGCGCTGGCACTGCCCGAGCGCGGCTCGCCCGGCGGCAGCGGCGGCGGCAGGGGCTCGGGTGTGGGGTAGACCAGCAACTCGGCTGCTGGCCGCCACACGGTCCAGACGCGGAAGGTGCCCAGCGGATAACGCGTCTCGGCAGTGATCGCCGGCACCCGGTGGCGCCCGCGGCGGCCCGGCTGGAACGCCACCTGCACGGTAGCCGAGCCCTGTGCCGGCACGTCGGTCCAGACCCAGTGGCCGGTGCCCATCACGCTCAGCCCGATGGCACGGCGGTGGGAGCGGCCTTCATTCATCAATTGGATGTCAATATTGGCAACAGCCATTGCGAAATGGTCGTCAGGTGCTATCAGATGCAAAGTCAATCCGCGCAGCGTGGCGTGGCAGACGTGCATGCCCACCAGCGCACAGCCGGCGAGCAGAAAGGTCAGCAGATAGCCCAGGTTCAGCTGGTAGTTGATCGACGCCACCAGCAGCACCAGCAGCGTGGCGGCCATCATCAGACCGGGGCGGGTGGGCAGGATGTAGACGTTGCGCTGGGTCAGCACCTGGGTGTCGTTCAGGGGCAGGCGCGACTGCAGCCAATGGTCAAAGCGTCCTCGCACGTCAAGGACGCCGTGCTTTCCGGCGGGTTCTGCCCGGGCGGGGCGGATTGCGTCACCGCCGGCTGCAACGGCGGGCGGTGCGGTCATGACAGCGGAACCGCCTCGATCATCGCCCGCACCTGCTCCACCGCGCCGCGGCCCGCATCGCTGACGGGAATCATCCGGTGCGCAACGGTCTGCGGCAGGATCGCCTGCACGTCGTCGGGGGCGACATAGTCGCGTCCGGCCAGCAGCGCCTGGGCGCGGGCAGCGCGCAGCAGCGCCACGCCTGCGCGTGGCGACAGTCCCTGCAAGAACCAGCGGCCCGAGCGCGTGGCGGCGATCAGGTCCTGCATATAGTCCAACAGCGGCGGCGACGCGTGCACGTCGCGCACCGCCTGCTGCAGCAGCGTGAGTTCGGCAGCCGTCAGCAGCGGCTGCAGGTGCTCGACCATGTCACGGCGGTCGCTGCCATCGAGCAGCTGGCGTTCGGCTGCGCGGTCGGGATAACCCAGCGAGATGCGCATCAGGAAACGGTCCATCTGCGACTCGGGCAGCGCGTAGGTGCCGAGCTGGTCGTGCGGATTCTGCGTGGCGATGACAAAAAACGGCGAGGGCAGGGCGCGCGTCTCGCCTTCCACCGTGACCTGTTTTTCTTCCATGGCTTCGAGCAGCGCGCTTTGTGTCTTGGGACTGGCGCGGTTGATTTCATCCGCCAGCAGCACCTGGGCAAACACCGGGCCTGGGTGAAAGACAAAACGTTCCTGGCCGCGCTCGTAGACCGACACGCCCGACAGGTCGCTGGGCATCAGGTCGGCGGTGAACTGCACGCGCGAAAACTGCAGCCCGAAGGTGCGCGCCAGCGCGTGCGCCAGCGTCGTCTTGCCGACGCCGGGAACATCTTCGATCAGCAGGTGGCCGCCAGCCAGCAGGCAGGCCACGCAATCCTGGACCTGGGTCGATTTGCCCACCAGCACCGTGTTAAGCTGGCCCAGCAGGGCGCTGATTTTTTGTTGTGCATCCATGGCACGACGTTATCCGAAAAACCGAGACATGGAATCCGACCGTGAATAAAACCGGCTATTTCACCCATCCAGACTGTCACAAACACGAGATGGGTGAATGGCACCCGGAATGCCCGCAGCGGCTGGTGGCCATCGACGAACAATTGAGGAGCAGCGGTCTTCTCGAAATGCTGGACCGGCGCGAAGCCGACCCGGCACCGCTGGCCGATATCGAGCTTGCCCATGGGCGCATGCATGTCGCGTCCATCCGTGGGCTGACCGACGCGCTGATTGATGAAATCGAAGCCGGCGGTCCGTCGCACACGATGGTCGACCCCGACACGTCGCTCAACATCCACACCTGGCAGGCAGCGCTGCGGGCTGCCGGCGCGGCCATTGCGGCCACCGACGCGGTGATGGCCGGCGAACTGTCCAACGCTTTTTGCGCGGTGCGTCCGCCGGGACACCATGCGTGCCGCGACCAGGCCATGGGTTTCTGCTTTTTCAACAATGTGGCCATTGCAGCGAAATACGCCTTGGCCCGACACGGCCTGCAGCGGGTGGCGATCATCGACTTCGACGTGCACCACGGCAATGGCACCGAAGACATCGTCGCCGGTGACGAACGCATCCTGATGGCCAGTTTCTACCAGCACCCGTTCTACCCCGAAGGTGGGGCCAGAAGCAACGCGGCCAATCTGGTCAACCTGCCGGTGCCGGCCCGTACCCGGGGCATGGACGTGCGCGAACTGATCGACATGATCTGGCTCCCCCGACTGGAGGCCCATCGACCCCAGATGATTTTTGTCAGCGCAGGCTTTGACGCGCACCGCGACGACGATCTGGGCCAGCTCGGGCTGGTCGAACACGACTACACCTGGATCACGCAGCGCATCATGGAAGTGGCCGACCGCCATGCCAAAGGGCGGGTGGTGAGTTGCCTGGAGGGCGGCTACAACCTGAGCGCACTGGCTCGCAGTGTCGAGCAGCATGTGCGGGTGATGGCGGGCGCCTGAGGGGGCGTCTGCAACACGCGATTCCCGGCGCATGCTTCGGCCGACTTGCCTTGCATGCGGCAAAATTGGGCGCATGACAGAAACAGCCTATCAGAACCTTGCAACGCCGGATTCGCCGCTGCTGCACGTGCGTGACGCCAGTGGCGTTCACACCCTGACCCTGAACACGCCGGCCCGCTTCAATGTGCTGGGCGAAGCGATGTTGGACGCGCTGGAGCGGGCACTGGAGCAGGTGCGTGCCGACGAGCAGGCGCGTGCCGTGGTGCTCGCCGCCAGCGGCAAGGCGTTTTGCGCCGGCCACGACCTGAAAGAAATGCGTGCGAGTCCCGAACTGACCTATTACCAGCAGCTGTTCAATCGCTGCTCGCGTTTCATGCTGGGTTTGCAGAAGCTCCCGGTGCCGGTGATTGCACGGGTGCAGGGTCTGGCCACCGCAGCCGGCTGCCAGCTCGTTGCGCAGTGCGACCTGGCGGTGGCCGCTGACACCGCGCAGTTCGGTGTCAACGGCATCGACGCCGGTCTTTTCTGCGCCACCCCCAGCGTTCCGCTGGTGCGCAACATGGCACCCAAGCTGGCGATGGAAATGCTGGTGACGGGTGGCTTCATCAGTGCTGCGGAGGCGCGTGCAAGGGGACTGGTGAACCGGGTGGTCGCCGATGATGCGCTGGATGCTGAAGTGCAGATGCTGGTCGATGCCATCCTGGCGCGGCCGCGTGAGGCCATTCAGATGGGCAAGCAGTTGTTCTATTCGCAGCGCGAGATGGGCATCGAAGCGGCCTATCAATTGGCCGCTCAGACCATGGCCGTGAACATGGTACATCCGGTGGCGCAGGAGGGCGTGCTGGCATTCATCGAGAAAAGGACGCCGAAATGGCCGGCATGAAGCTGGGGCCGCCGCCCGGCATTGACGATTTTTCCCAGTGGATGGAGGCTTTCTTTCAGCCTTTGACACTGGTCGATTTCGGCATTTTGCTGGTGTGCGCCGCGCTGTCCTGGGGGCTTTGCCGCGGGCTTCGCAATGCCCTGGCGTTACAAGGACCGTCCATCTTCTTCGGGCGGCGAACCTGGGACGGGGTGCTTTTTCCGTTCGTGCTGCTCAGTACCGTCTATGCCTCCAAGCTGGCGCTGGCGCCCTGGTTGCCGCTGGTGGCGCTTCGGGTGGCCATCCCCGCGCTGGTGGTGCTGGTGCTCATCCGGATTGGGGTCAAGGTGCTGCAGGTGGCCTTTCGGACCTCGCCAGCCGTGCGTCTGCTGGAGCGAACGCTGTCCTGGGCTGCGTGGTTGCTGATGGTGCTGTGGGTCAGCGGCTTTTTGCCCCTGTTCCTGAACGAACTGGACCAGATCCGCTGGACGTTCGGGTCTGAAACGCTGTCGCTGCGGAAGATTCTCGAAGGCTTTCTGACCGCCGGCGCCGTGATGATCGTGACGCTGTGGATTTCGTCGGTCATTGAAGATCGGCTGCTGCGCAACGCCACGGGCAGCGAACTGTCGGTTCGAAAGGCCCTGAGCAATGCGAACCGGGCGATCCTGGTGTTCATCGGTCTGCTGCTGGCACTGTCTTCCGTGGGGATCGACATGTCAGCGCTGTCCGTGCTCGGCGGAGCAATTGGCGTGGGCATCGGTTTTGGCCTGCAGAAGCTGGCCGCCAACTATGTCAGCGGCTTTGTCATTCTGGCCGAGCGCAGCCTGCGCATCGGCGACAACGTGAAGGTTGACGGTTTCGAGGGCCGCATCACCAACATCAATGCACGCTATGCGGTGATCCGCTCACTGTCGGGCAGCGAGTCCATCGTGCCCAACGAAATGCTGATCACCAGCCGGGTGGAAAATCTCTCGCTGGCCGACCCGTTGATCTGGCAATCCACATCGGTCACCGTGGGCTACGACAGCGATGTCACGCTGGTGATGAACCTGTTGCAGGAGGCTGCGCTGTCGCAGCCGCGGGTGCTTCGCGAGCCGGCTCCCAGCGCGGCGCTGGCCGCGTTCGCAGCCGATGGCCTGCAGTTCACATTGGGCTACTGGATAGCCGACCCGCAAAACGGCCAGCTGAATCTGCGTTCCATGATCAATCTGGCCATTCTGCGGGCGCTGCAGGCCCGCCAGATCGAGATTCCGTATCCGCAGCGGGTGATCCGGGCCGTCCGGGAAGAAAGCGTGCCGCAGCCGTCAGCGCATGAATGACGGGAGCCAGAGACTGAGCACCGGGAACGCCAGCAGGATGCCCAGCGTGACGATCTGCACCACGACCAGCGGCCAGACACCACGGTAGATGTCGCCGAGCTTGACGTCCGGTAGCAGTGTGTTCAGCACAAACAGGTTCATGCCCACTGGCGGCGAGATCAGTCCGATCTGGATCACCATCACGATCAGCACACCGAACCAGATCGGGTCGTAGCCGAGCGACACGACGATGGGAAAGAACAGCGGCAGTGTCAGCAGCACCATGCTGAGCTCTTCCATCACCGTGCCAAGCACGATGTAGATCAGCATCATCGCGGCCATCAGCATCACCGGCGGCATGTCCAGGTGCACGATCCATTCCTTCAGGTCACCGGGCATCGTCGTGTAGTTGACGAAGTTGGCAAACAGGTTGGCGGCGATCAGCAGCGTGAACAGCATGCCGGTGGTCCGCGCCGACTCCACCAGCACCTCCAGCAGCACTTTCCAGGTCAGTGACCGGCGCGCCAGCGCGAACAGGAAGGCACCGGCTGCGCCCATGCCTGCACCTTCGGTGGCGGTGAAGACGCCGCCGTAGATCCCGCCCAGCACCACGATGACCAGCAGCAGCACGCCCCAGATGCCGCGCAATGCCACCCAGCGCTCCTTCCAGTCGGATTTTTCGCCGGCCGGCGCGTGTTCGGGGTCGTGCGAAGCCATCAGCACCACGCCGACCATCATCAGCAGGGCCGTGATCAGCCCCGGAATCACCCCCGCGGCAAACAGTTTGCCAATGTGGGTTTCGGTGACGATGCCGTAGATCACCATGATGGTCGACGGCGGAATCATGATGCCCAGGGTGCCGCCGGCTGCGATCACGCCAGCTGACAACGAGTCGCTGTAGCCGAGGCGCTTCATCGACGGGTAGGCCACCTTGCTCATGGTGGCGGCGGTCGCGATCGACGAACCACAGATGGCGCCAAAACCCGCGCAGGCAACGATGGTGGCGTGGGCCAGTCCGCCGCGCAGGTGACCGATGAATACGTAGGCCGCCCGGAACAACTCGTGCGCCAGCCCTGCGCGGGCGACAAAATTGCCCATCAGGATGAACAACGGAATGACCGACAGCAGGTAGGCAAAGCCGGTTTCCTGCACAACCTGGACCGTGCTGTAGACCGCAGGCGTCCAGCCGCGGGTCAGGCCCATACCGGCGACGCCGACCAGTCCCATGGCAAAAGCCAGCGGCACCCGAACCAATGCCATCGCAAAGATGGCGACAAAACCGATCAGCGCTTCCGTCATGCGGCGTCACCCGAATGGCGGGCGCTGTTGTCGAAGCCCGGCCACAGTGCCAGGGCGAGATGGATCAGGCCCGTCAGCGCACACAGCACGCCCATGCCGTAAATGAAGGGCGCCTTCAGGATGTGCAACTGCGCTGTGGTCTCGCCCGTTTCCAGGAATTCACCGCCGGTCCGCCACATCAGCCAGCCAAGCGCCAGCATGGCCGCTGCGCACAGCAGGTTGATCAGAACCCGTTGCACTGCGCGGGCCGTGCGCGGCAACAACCCGTCAAGTGAATCGAAGACCACGTGTTCGCCTTTCAGCGACACCAGCGGCAGCGACGCAAAGATGACGACGACCATCAGCAGTTCGGTCATCTCCAGTGACCCGGTAATCGAATTGGCAAGGAGTTTTCGGCCGCCGACGTCAAAAAACGTCAGCGTCATGATCGCAAAGAGGGCGACGGCGGCGAGCAGGCCGCAGGTAGTTTCGACAAGCTTTTTCAAGACGCGGATCCGATGATGCAAAAAAACGGCACACGACCTGGCAGGCCGGTGCCGCTGGTGGCGCGGATCGGCCAATCGCCGGTCCGCATCCGAAGTTTACTTCTCCAGTTTTGCGATTTCAGCGCGGAACTCGGCCAGCACTTTGGCGGGATCCTTCAAGCCTTTGGCGTCGGCCTGCTTGATCCAGTTCTGCTCAAGCGGGGCGGTCTTGGCCTTCACATCGGCAACGAACTTGGCGTCGGCCTTGGTGACTTTCACGCCCTGGGCCTGCATCAGACCGTAGGCACGGGTGTCGACCTTGTCCCAGCCGCGGCCAAAAATGCGGGCGGCCACCTCGCCGGAGACCGCGTCGACGGCCTTCTTCTGATCCGGCGGCAGCTTGTTGTACTTGGCTTCATTCATCATGAAAACGAAGCTGGTGTTGTAGAGGCCGCCGGGAAAGGTCGTGGCGTACTTGATGATCTTGTCGATCTTGAAGGACTCGATCGATTCAGCGGGGAACAGGGTGCCGTCCATCACGCCGGTGGACAACAGTTCGTACGAGTCGGGCGCTGGCTTGAGCGTGACGTTCATGCCCAGGCTCTTGGAGATCTCATTGACCATGCCGCCGCCGACACGGAACTTCAGGCCGTTCAGGTCTTCAACGCCATTGATGGGCCGCTTGGTGTTGAAAATGATGCCAGGGCCGTGAACGAAATAGCCCAGCACATGCACGCCCTCGTGCTCAGCGGCGAACTGCGGGTGTTTGCTGGCAACCCGGTTGAACGCGATCGAAATCGGTTCGGAGGTGTTGCCCAGGAAGGGGAACTCGGCCATCTGCGTCGCCACAAATCGACCCGGCGT
This sequence comes from Burkholderiaceae bacterium, assembly GCA_014879655.1. Classification (GTDB taxonomy): domain Bacteria; phylum Pseudomonadota; class Gammaproteobacteria; order Burkholderiales; family Burkholderiaceae_C; genus JACSRS01. The sequence continues at coordinate 8,219 of JACSRS010000204.1, read as the reverse complement.
ATAGCCATGCACGGTGTAGGACACGTCGGCCAGGCCGTTCTTGACCGCGTCAAAGGTCCCAGGGGCGGCGGTCACGCCACGTGGCAGGATGTTGCACTTGACCTTGCCAGTGGTGTTTTTCTCCAGCAGGTCGCACCATTCCTTCTGCGCCATGCTCAACGTGTGTGTCGGCGGCAACCAGCTCGAGACGGTCAAGACGGTCTGTGCGGAAGCGGAACTGCAGGTGATGATCGCAGCGGCGGCGATCAGGGGCAGGCGGAAATTTTTCATGTGCGGAATCCTCAGATAATTGCTTCAACTCACACTGTAAGCCGTATTGGCCATTTTGAATGTAGTGACTTTCCCGAATTAACCAACCCGTCGGTCGGTTAATTTGTGCATGCGGTGCGGATGCGGTTTTGTCCGGGGCATGACAGTCCGACTGAGGCGTTGGCCCTAAACTCGTCCACCGAAGTTCGTATAATTTGAAAAAGCACGATCGTTCGTTTTTTTGATGTCTGCCGGGCTAAAATGACGTTTACGTCAACGTCAATCTGTGCTCACCGCCAGCAATCCGTCGACATCATTTCGGTTTTCTTTACTGTCTGGAGCCCCCGTCATGAAAGTTCTGGTCCCCGTCAAGCGCGTTGTCGACTACAACGTGAAAGTCCGCGTCAAGTCGGACAATTCCGGCGTCGACATCGCCAACGTCAAGATGAGCATGAACCCTTTTGACGAAATTTCGGTCGAAGAAGCCGTGCGGCTGAAGGAAAAGGGCGTCGTCACCGAGGTGGTCGCCGTGAGCTGCGGCGTCGCCCAGTGCCAGGAGACGCTGCGCACGGCAATGGCCATCGGCGCCGACCGCGCGATCCTCGTTCAGACCGACGTCGAACTGCAGCCGCTGGCCGTCGCCAAACTGCTGAAGGCCCTGGTGGACAAGGAGCAGCCGGGACTGATCATTCTGGGCAAGCAGGCGATCGACGACGACTGCAACCAGACCGGCCAGATGCTCGCCGCACTGGCGAATCTTCCGCAGGCCACCTTTGCCAGCAAGGTCGAAATTGCCGATGGCAAGGCCAGCGTGACCCGCGAGGTCGACGGCGGGCTGGAGACGCTGTCGGTGTCGCTGCCGGCGGTCATCACCACCGACCTGCGCCTGAACGAACCGCGCTATGTGACCCTGCCCAACATCATGAAGGCCAAGAAGAAGCAGCTGGACACGATGACGCCGGAAGACTTGGGTGTGGATGTCTCGCCGCGCATCAAGACGCTGAAAGTGTCCGAGCCGCCCAAGCGCGGTGCCGGCATCAAGGTGCCCGACGTCGCCACGCTGGTCGACAAGCTGAAAAACGAAGCCAAAGTCATCTGAAAGTCCTGAGGCGCCATGAGGGACCTGCCTGCCAGGTCCGGCTGCTGCCAACCCTTCAAGAAAGAAATCCATGACATCTCTCGTAATTGCTGAACACGACCACAACACCATCAAGGGCACGACGCTCAACACCGTGACTGCAGCGGTCGCCTGTGGTGGCGATGTGCACGTGCTGGTAGCCGGCGCCAACGCTGGCGCCGCCGCGCAGGCAGCCGCGCAGATCGCCGGCGTGTCCAAAGTGATTCATGCCGACGGTGAACCCTTTGCCCACGGTCTGGCAGAAAACGTCGCCGCCCAGGTGCTGGCGATCGCCAGTGGCTACAGCCACATCCTGTTCCCGGCAACGGCCGGCGGCAAGAACGTTGCACCCCGTGTGGCGGCCTTGCTTGACGTCGCGCAGATCAGCGACATCACCCGCGTGGATTCGCCCGACACCTTCGAGCGCCCGATCTATGCCGGCAACGCGATGGCGACGGTGCAAAGTGGCGATGCCACCAAGGTCATCACGGTTCGCACCACCGGATTCGATCCGGCAGCCGCCAGCGGTGGCAGCGCCGCGGTCGAGACGGTGACTGCGGTGGCCGACAGCGGCAAGAGCCAGTTCGTCGGCAGCGAAATCGCCACCAGCGACCGCCCGGAACTGACGGCCGCCAAGATCATCGTCTCGGGCGGGCGCGCCATGGGCAGCTCCGAAAAATTCAACGAAGTGCTGACGCCGCTGGCGGACAAGCTCGGCGCGGCATTGGGAGCCAGCCGCGCGGCCGTCGATGCGGGCTACGCACCGAACGACTGGCAGGTCGGCCAGACCGGCAAGATCGTGGCACCGCAGCTGTACATCGCGGCCGGCATTTCGGGTGCCATCCAGCATCTGGCCGGCATGAAGGATTCCAAGGTTATCGTGGCGATCAACAAGGACCCCGAGGCGCCGATTTTCTCCGTGGCCGACTACGGTCTGGAAGCCGACCTGTTCGTGGCGGTGCCAGAACTGGTCAGCGCACTCTGATCCAACGGGCCTGACGGCTGGGGCATCGTTCGCGATGCCTTTTTCATTTCCGGATTCCATCTTGCGAGGAGACACCCATGAGCTACACCGCACCTGTCAAGGACATGCTGTTCAACATCGAGCACCTGGCGCGCATCGACCAGGTGGCGCAACTGCCCGGCTTCGAAGATGCCGGACTGGAGACCGCGCAGGCGGTGCTGGAAGAATGCGCCAAGCTCAATGAAGGCGTGCTGGCACCGCTGAACTGGGAGGGCGACAAGTACCCGTCCTCCTACCATGATGGCAAGGTCACGGCCACCCCGGGCTTCAAGGACGCTTTCCGGCAGTTCACCGCCGGCGGCTGGCAGGGTCTGCAGCATCCGGTCGACTTCGGCGGGCAGGGCCTGCCCAAGACCATCGGGGCGGCTTGCGGGGAAATCCAGAACTCGGCCAACATGAGCTTCGCGCTGTGCCCCTTGCTGACCGACGGCGCCATCGAAGCGCTGATGACGGCCGGCAGCGACGAACTCAAGGCCATCTATCTGGAAAAGCTCGTGTCTGGACAATGGACCGGCACGATGAACCTGACCGAGCCCCAGGCGGGCAGTGACCTGGCGGCGGTTCGCACCCGCGCCGAGCCACAGCCGGACGGCACTTACAAGCTTTTCGGCACCAAGATCTTCATCACCTGGGGTGAGCACGACATGGCCGAAAACATCGTCCATCTGGTGCTGGCCCGGGTGGTGGGTGCACCGGCCGGCGTCAAGGGCATCAGCCTGTTCGTCGTGCCCAAGTTTCTGGTCAAGCCCGACGGCAGCATCGGTGCGCGCAACGACGTGCATTGCGTGAGCATCGAGCACAAGATGGGCATCAAGGCCAGCCCGACGGCGGTGCTGCAGTTCGGCGACGGCACGGCGGCAAAAGATGTGAACGGCGCCGGACCTGGTGCCGTGGGTTACCTGGTCGGCCAGGAAAACCGCGGTCTGGAATACATGTTCATCATGATGAACGCGGCCCGCTACGGGGTGGGCGTGCAGGGCATTGCGATCGCCGAGCGCGCCTACCAGAAGGCCGTCAATTTCGCCCGTGACCGGGTGCAGAGCCGCCCGGTCGACGGATCGGCGCCCAGCGCGGCGCCCATCATTCACCACCCGGATGTGCGACGCATGCTGATGACCATGCGTGCGCTGGTCGAAGGCTGCCGCGCGCTGGCCAGTGTTGCGGCCGCGGCCTATGACGCCGCGCATCACCACCCGGACGCCGAGGTGCGCAAACCCAACCAGACCTTCTATGAATTCATGGTTCCGCTGATCAAGGGTTTCAGCACCGAGATGAGCCTGGAAGTGACGTCACTGGCCGTGCAGGTTCACGGCGGAATGGGTTTCATCGAAGAAACCGGCGTGGCTCAGTATTACCGGGATGCCCGGATTCTGCCGATCTACGAAGGCACCACCGCCATTCAGGCCAACGACCTGATCGGCCGCAAGACCGCGCGTGACGGTGGCCAGAGCGCCAAAGCCATTGCGAGCCAGATCGAGGCCACCGAACGCCAACTGGTCAACAACGGCAGTGCCGATGCGCTGGCCATGGCCCGGCGCCTGCAGGCGGCGCGAGAAGCATTCGTTCAGGTGGTCGACTTCGTCGCGGCGCAGGCGTCCGGCAATCCGGCCGCTGCCTATGCGGGCAGTGTTCCGTACCTGATGCTGGCCGGCAATCTGATGGCGGGCTGGCAGATGGCCCGCGCCCTGCTGGTGGCGCAGGAGCAGATCGCCGCCGGCCACGACGCCGGCTTCATGAATGCCAAGATCGCGACAGCGCGGTTCTATGCCGACCACATCCTCAGTCGGGTGCCGGGCATCCGCGACAGCATCGTCGAAGGTGCGGACAGTGTGACGTCGATGGCACTTGAAGCCTTCTGATCGCCGGTTGCCCGCATCCGACCGGTCGGCGCTTGTCCCTTGCTTGACAAGGAATCCGGCGTCGTCCGTCCAGAATCCCGCATCGTTTTTACGGAGTTTCCATGTCCAATCTGCCACCGCCCCTGAACCAGTTGCCGTTTCCCGTGATCGGGGCGCCTCTCTTCATCATCAGCAACCCGAAACTGGTCATCGAGCAATGCAAAGCCGGGGTGGTGGGGTCGATGCCGGCGCTCAATGCACGCCCGGCAGAGCAACTGGAGGAATGGCTGGCTGAAATCACCGAGGCGCTGGCCGCCCACGACAAGGCGCATCCGGATCGGCCGGCCGCGCCGTTTGCGATCAACCAGATCGTGCACAAGAGCAACGACCGGCTCGAGCACGACATGGCCGTGTGCGAAAAATACAAGGTGCCGATCATCATCACCAGCCTGGGCGCACGCGAAGACGTCAACAAGGCGGTGCAGGCCTGGGGTGGCGTGGTCATGCACGACGTCATCAACAACGTGTTTGCGCACAAGGCCATTGAAAAAGGTGCCAACGGCCTGATCGCCGTGGCGGCGGGCGCAGGCGGCCATGCCAGCGTGAAGAGCCCGTTTGCGATGATCCAGGAGATCCGCCAGTGGTTCGATGGTCCGCTGGCGCTGTCGGGCTCGATGGCCAGCGGCGGCGCCGTGCTGGCTGCGCAAGCCATGGGTGCGGACTTCGCCTACATCGGCTCGGCCTTCATTGCCACCCACGAAGCGCGCGCCGTTGACGCCTACAAGCAGATGATCACCGAGTGCAATTCCGACGACATCGTCTACTCCAACTTCTACACGGGCATCCACGGCAACTACCTCAAGGGCAGCATCCGCAACGCCGGCATGGACCCCGATCACCTGCCCGAGAGCGATCCAAGCAAGATGAATTTTGGTGGTGGCGGTGCGGCCAAGGCCTGGAAAGACATCTGGGGCTGCGGTCAGGGCATCGGCGCCATCACGGCAGTCACCAGCACGGCCGAGCTGGTCGCGCGGCTGCGCCGCGAGTATCACGAGGCCCGCGAGCGGCTGGTCGCGATGCCGTACTGAACGCGCCGCCTTCAAGAAAAAGGCCACCTCGCAGGTGGCCTTTTTTGAGTGCGCGAGCGCGCGGGAAGATGTTCAGCCGGCGCAGCCGCAGCCGCCACCACCGCATCCGCCGCCTGTGGCCTTGGCCGCTTCGAACTGCGGGAACAACACGTTGTTCTCCAGGTGAATGTGGTTGATCAGGTCATCACCGAGCTGGCCGATGCCGGCGTAGAGCGCGCGCCAGGTGTTGCAGGCGCCGGCGGGCGGCACGGCGTCATGGGTCAGCGCCATCAGCTGCTCCAGCATCTCGCCATGGCTCGTGTGTTCGTCGCGCATCACCAGGATCGGATAAGTGGCCAGCGCCGACTGGCCGCCCTTGAGGGCCGGAAACAGGATTTCTTCTTCCTTCTGCATGTGCTCCAGCAGTTCGCCCTCGGCCCGCTCCAGCAGGTCGGCCAGGCCGGCAGGCACTTGCGGGTGGTCCCGGTGCACGGCTTCCACCCGGCGGGCCATGCGGATCAGCTCGGGCAGCTGCTCGCGGTGCACCGCGTGATAGCGCGTCAGGATGTGGTCGATCAGCGCAGCCGGTGTCGGTGTTTCGGGCAGGGTGTCGCTGCGTTGCAGGCTGCCCAGTTCACGCAAAACTGCGTCGAGATCCAGTTGCTTGTCCTGCACCGCCTGACGCAGGCTGATCTGGCCGCCGCAGCAGAAATCGAGCTTCAGGCGGCGAAACACGGCGGTTGCGCCGGGCAGGGCCACGGCGATCTGGCCGATGGCCTGGTCGGCTGTCGCGGTTGCGGGAGCGAAGGTGGGGGCTTCCATCACGGCGTTCATCAGGGGTCCTTTTAATATTCATTGAAAGTGAATCTTATTATTGCCTAAAATGAATTTGAGGTGAATCTTTTGACCAGTCTCCCAGCAGGCTTATTCACCACAAACTTTGACCAAGGGAGGGGCGGTGCGACTGACCAACTGGACCGACTACACGCTGCGCGTGCTGATGTATTGCGCGGGTTGCCAGGGGCGGGAGGAACCCGTCACGATAGGCGAAATCGCCGACGCGCATGGCATCTCGCGCAGCCATCTGACCAAGATCGTGATGGACCTGTCTGCCCAGGGCCTGCTGGAAACCACGCGCGGGCGGGGCGGTGGACTGCGGCTGCTCAAGCCGGCAGGCGAGATCGTCATCGGCGACGTGGTGCGCAACACCGAAAGCGACTGCCAGCTGGTCGAGTGTTTTGATCGCGAAACCAACACCTGCCGGCTCAGCCCGCACTGTGTGCTCAAGAACGTGCTTTTCGACGCCTTGCAGGCGTTTTGCAAGGTGCTGGACGGCGTCACCCTGGCCGATCTGATGCAGCACCCTGAAGGCATGGTTCCTCCCATGCCCATGCGCGCCATTCCTGTCGTGGTCCGACCATCAGCGCCAAGGGACAAGGGGACCCCCTGAGTCCTTTCTGAGCGTTTTTTGAATGAAATTCGCCCTCATCCAGCGTCAAATGGACAGATTCAGCTATTGAAAACGTAGTGAAATCGGCGCGGCAAGAGTGTGAATTCCTGTCTGTCCAGCTGCCCGCCGGTGCGGCAGGCATCGCCCGGAGGGTTGGCGACCGATGTCATACTGACCGTTCCCGTTCGCCCGCAAGGGCCATTTATTGATTGCAGAACCAAGGAGACTGACCGATGAGCACGCAGACCAAGTACCTGTTGAACGAGAACCAGATGCCCAAGTTCTGGTACAACATTCAGGCCGATTTGCCCAAACCGCTGCCGCCGGTGCTGCACCCCGGAACGATGCAGCCGATCGGCCCGGACGATCTGGCGCCGCTCTTTCCGATGGCCCTGATCGCCCAGGAGGTGAGTACCGAGCGGGAAATCGAGATCCCCGCGCCGGTGCGCGAGGTGTTCAAACTCTGGCGGCCCGCACCGCTGTTTCGCGCCCACCGGCTGGAAAAGGCGCTTGGCACCCCGGCGCGCATCTTCTACAAATACGAAGGTGTCAGCCCGGCCGGCAGCCACAAGCCCAACACCGCGATTCCGCAGGCCTTCTACAACATGGAAGCCGGCATCAAGCGGCTGACCACCGAAACCGGTGCCGGCCAGTGGGGCACGTCGCTGGCGTTTGCCGGCTCGTTGTTCGATCTGGAAGTGCTGGTGTTTCAGGTGCGGGTTTCCTACGACCAGAAGCCCTACCGCCGCGCCGTGATGGAGACCTACGGCGCCCGCTGCCTGCCGTCACCGTCGAACGAGACCGTCTACGGCCGCAGTGTGCTCGCCGCGCGGCCCGACCATCCGGGCAGCCTGGGCATTGCGATTTCGGAAGCGGTGGAACTGGCCGCGCAGCGGGATGACACCAAATACGCGCTGGGTTCGGTGCTCAACCATGTGCTGATGCACCAGACCATCATCGGTCTGGAAGCGATGGAGCAGATGCAGATGGCCGACGCCTGGCCCGACGTGGTGGTCGGCTGCACCGGCGGCGGCTCCAACTTTGCCGGCATTGCCTTCCCGTTCATCGGGCACGGCCTGCGCGGCGGGGCCAAGCCGCGAATCGTGGCGGTGGAGCCGGCCGCCTGTCCGTCGCTGACCCGCGGCAAGTATGCCTACGACTTCGGCGACACCGGCCACATGACGCCGCTGACCAAGATGCACACGCTGGGTTCGACCTTCACGCCGCCGGGTTTCCACGCGGGTGGATTGCGCTACCACGGCATGGCGCCGCTGGTTTCGCACCTGCGGCAACTCGATCTGATCGAGGCCACTGCCTATACCCAGGGCGAGTGCTTTGCAGCGGGCGTGCAGTTTGCCCGTACCGAAGGCATCGTTCCCGCGCCGGAGGCCAACCATGCGGTCAAGGGCGCGATCGAGGAAGCCCTGCGCTGCAAGCGCGAAGGCAGGAGCGAGACCATCCTGTTCAACCTCTG
>JACSRS010000157.1 GCA_014879655.1 Burkholderiaceae bacterium | reverse complement strand
GGCATCCTGGGCTACGTGGTGCGCTGGGTGGACCAGGGCGTGGGCTGCTCCAAGGTGCCCGACATCCACAACGTCGGCCTGATGGAAGACCGTGCCACGCTGCGCATCAGCAGCCAGCACATGGCCAACTGGCTGCACCACGGCGTGGTGACCGAGGCGCAGGTGAAGGAAACCTTCGAGCGCATGGCCGCAGTGGTCGACGCCCAGAACGCCGGCGACCCGCTCTACAACCCCATGGCCGGCCACTTCGACACGTCGATGGCCTACCAGGCCGCCTGCGACCTGGTCTTCAAGGGCATGGCCCAGCCCAGCGGCTACACCGAGCCGCTGCTGCATGCGTGGCGGTTGAAGGTGAAGGCGGCGGCTTGAGCGGCTTGCTGTCAGTATTCAGCGTCAGATAACTATTATATGAATAGCAATGAAAGACCATTTGACGCTGGCCTGATGGCATTCTGAGTGCCAAAAAGGAAGAAAACGGCACCGGGGGGTGCCGTTTTTGTTGGGGGCTTTGCCGTGTCCTGTTCGCCCGGCGCCGTCAGGTGAAGCGGGAAGCGCCTGTGCCCGTGCCTATCTCCGTCGCTGGAAAGTCTGTCTCTGGCTGCGGCCGTTCGATTGGTCACAAACTTTACCGGGCGGATTCGGCCTGTGTACGCAAGCCCACAGACTCGCCCTGCAGAATGTTGGAACCTGCAGTTGTCTCGGGAAGCGCGCAGTTGGCTCCCTTCCCACCTTTACACAGCGACGCGAATCCCTGCGTCGGTTTCAGCATCCCCTTGGAGAGTCTTGATGAAAAAAATCTTACTTGCGCTGTGTGCCTTTGCACTGGCACCGGCTTTCGCACAGACCAACGTCGGCGTTTCGGTCAGCATCATGCAACCGGGCTTGTACGGCCGCGTCGACATCGGCAACTACCCGCAGCCTCGGTTGATCTACGCCCAGCCCGTGGTCGTTGCGCCGTCCCCTGTGGCGGTGTATCGGCAGCCGATCTATCTGTATGTGCCGCCGAACCACCAGAAAAACTGGAAGCATGACTGCCGGCGCTACAACGCCTGTGGACAGCCGGTCTATTTCGTCCGGGAAGACTGGGTCCGGGAGCGCTACGACGAACACCGCGGCCGCGGCCATGGAAATGGCCATGCCTATGGACACGAAAAGGGTGGCAAAGGCAACAACGGCAAAGGCAAACACAAAGACTGACCGGAGCGCCCGTCAGCGGCGCCGGCGGGAAGCGGGTTTACTGCTGAAGTCATAGCAGCAAAGTACCATTTGACGCTGGATGGATTCGATTTCTTCTATAAAGATGCGGAAAACGGCACCTGGGGGTGCCGTTTGGTTTTGAGGGCATGCGCCGCCGACGGGCCTGTTGCCGACCGCTCAGTTTGCGGGGGCAGGAATCTGCAGCATGTGCCCCAGTCGCGGGTCGCCGCGACCGGCCAGCACCGTGGCGTAGGCGGCTTCGACGGCGGCGCGGCCGCTGTGCGGTTCCACCACCAGCCAAGGCGCGTTGGGCCGGCTGACGGTTTTCGAGAACGCCTGCCAGGCGGCGACCAGGCGCTCGTTGAGGCCGGCGGGACCCCATTCGGTGGCGCGTTTCTTGATCTGCGCCGGCGCAAAGAACAGCGTGGCGCGGGGGCCGGGCAGGTCTTTGCTGTTGCCGCCGAGGTTTTCGACATGGGTGCCGCCGATCGAACTGCTGTGCTTCAGATTGGCAAAGCGCGTGTGGATGGCGCGGCGCAAGTCGGCGTTGCCGGCGAAGTCGATGTAGACGCAGGGTGCATCGGCGGCGACGGCGTCGAGCTGGTCATAGGTCAGCACGCGGCTGTAACAACCCAGCCCTTCGCAAAACGCCACGTTGCCGGGCGAGGTCAGGCCGATCACCTCGATGCCTTCGCGCTGCGCCAGCTGAAAGGCCGTGCCGTACGCCGTCTTGCTGGAGGCGCTGGACAGCAGCATCACCCTGGCGCCGAAAAAGTCGTTGTCGGCCAGGAAGTCGTCGATCAGCCACGAGGTTATGAACAGTGGGCGCAGCAACGCCTGAACGTCTTCGGTGTCGGCGGTGTAGAACGGATCGGCGGCGCAGCGGGTGAGCTGGTTGTAGACCGGGTGCAGCTCGGCCCGGTGGGGCGCGCCGTCGCTCCAGCCGGCCGGGTTGATGCGCACCGGCGTCATCACCACGCTGGAGGCCATCGGGAAGTAGCCATAGACGCGCTCGCCCACGGGCACGGCGTCCACGGTGGATTCGGTCACGGTGGCAAAGCCCCAGACCGGAATGACGCCCCAGGCAGGGTCATTGGTCGGGTAGAAGCGCCAGTAGTTCATCGCGTCGCCAAAGGCTGCGTAGGTGATGTTGTTGGAAGTCAGCGCAAAGTGGTCGATGGTCAGGCGCACCTGGCCGTCGGTCAGGGGGGTGTCGGGCTGGTCCTGCCATTGCGTGGTGGCCAGGTGGTCCTTGCGGACGAGCAGTCGGGTGGTTGAGGTCATGGCAGCAAGTTAACGCATCCGGCGCCCGGCGGCAAATGCCGCGCGCCCGGCGCTGGCACCCGCGTGACAGCTGGTTGTTGCCGTGGCGGTGGCGGACGTGGGCCGGAATGCGGTGTCACCTTTGCAACACCAACTGCCTGACAGCGGTCGGCTGCGCGGGTTTTTGCACGTCAGGCATGGGCTTGTCCTCTTGACGTTGCATTCGGGACGAATCACGATGAAATCGTTCGTTACAAATTTGGGTCATTCATGATGCACACCACCCTCAACCGCCTGTTGGCGGCCACGCTGTTCAGTGTCGTGACAGCAGCCGGCGCGCAAGAAGCCTGGATCATCGGGCAGTCGGCCCCGCTGACCGGCAGCAATGCCGCGTTTGGCAAGGACATTCACGACGGTGCGCTGGCCTATTTCAGGTCCGTCAACGCCCGCGGTGGCGTCAACGGCAAGAACATCGAGCTGATCACGCTGGATGACGCCAACGACCGCAAGAAAGCCGGCGCCAACACGCAGAAGCTGCTGGCTGACGGCGCTGTGGCGCTGTTCGGCTACGCCTCGGCCACGCTGAGTCTGGACGCAATGCCGCAGGCGGAAAAAGCCGGTGTGCTGTTTTTTGCGCCGTTCTCGGGTGCCACGCCGGTGCGAACTGGCCCGCCGGTGGTGTTCACGTTGCGCGCGTCCTATGCCGACGAATTGGAGAAAATGCTGGCCTTCTGGACTGGCGTTGGCGCCAGACAGGTTGTGGTGGTGCACTATGACGACGAGGTCGGAAAGCAGAACTTTGCCGTGGTCGCGGACTACCTGAAGAAGCAGGGCAAGACGCCGCAGGCGTTTTCCATCACCCGCAACCAGAAGCTTGAAGCCACCGACGTCGAAAAGCTCAAGGCGCTGAAGCCTGACGTCATCATCAACACCGTGCTCTCCACACCGGCGGCGGTCATTTCAAGGAATCTGGTCGCCAGCAACACGATGATTCCGATGTCCAGCCTGTCATTCGTCGGGGCCGATCAATACATCAAGGCCGCCGGGGAGTCGGGCGCCGGTGTGTCCATCACCCAAGTGGTGCCCAACCCGACTTCGCGCCAGCCTGTCGTGGCCGAATGTGCAAAGGTCATGCAGGAAGCCGGCATGACGCAGCCGATGAACAGCGCGCACCTGGAGTCGTGCATCGGCGCCAAGGTGCTGACCGAGGCCTTGCGGCGCACCAAGAAACCGGGCGATGCGCGCGCGGTGCTGGCAGCCTTCCAGAGTCTGGGGCGCTATGACGCTGGCGGTTTCGTCGTGAGCTATGGCTCCAATCAGAACCACGGCAGCAAGTTTGTCGAGTTGTCGATGGTCAGCCGCGACGGTAAGCTGAAAAACTGAGGATCGGGCCCATAGAAGCTGTGCGTGCTCTGTCTCCGGATGGGCATGCGAGGTACAGGCTGGCTCAGCCCGTCCAGACCATGAACGAGACTTCCCAGATGTTTGAATCTGCCGAGATCGGCCATCGCATCGGCAAAAAGGACTACCGGCAGAGCGTGCCCATGCTGCGCCAGTCACTGCTGAGCGCCCAGTACCAGCTGCTGGAAAAATCCGGTTTCCCGGTGCTGATCCTGATCAATGGTGTCGACGGCGCCGGCAAGCGCGCGACGGTGAACCTGTTCAACGAGTGGATGGACCCGCGCCACATCCGCACCGAGGCCTTTGTGCACACCCGCGACGAAGATCGCGTGCGCCCGGAGATGTGGCGCTTCTGGCAGGCACTGCCGCGCAAGGGGCGCATCGGCGTGTTTCTGGGCTCCTGGTACACCGAACCGATACTGGCGCAGGTGCAGCAGCGCGAGAAGAAAGCGATCTACGACCAGCGGCTTGACGCAATCCGCCATTTCGAGCGCATGCTGGTGGCCGAGGGTGTGCTGCTGGTCAAACTGTGGCTGCACCTGCCCAAGAAAGCTGCGGTTCGCCACTATGAAACGCTGGACAAGGACCCGATCAACGCCTGGCGGCTGACACCGCAGGGGCGCGAGCGGCTGGACCGCTACGATGACTTCATCAAAGCCTGCGAAATCGCGCTGCGCAAGACCAGCACCGGCGAGGCGCCTTGGATGGTGATCGAAGGCACCGATCCGGCCTACCGCTCGCTCACCGCCGGCCAGTACCTGCTTGACGCGATGCGCCAGCGGCTCGATGGCCATGCGCCGATGCTGGGCACCGCCGCGCCGGTGCCGCCGCCGCCGCTGGACAGTCGCACGCTGCTTGATGCGTTCGACTACAGCCGTTCACTCGCCGGCAAGTCCTACGCACGCAAGCTCGCGCAGCTGCAGGCGCGGCTGAATGCGCTGACGCGCGACGAGCGCATGTTGCACCGCTCGCTGGTGGTGGTCTTTGAGGGCATGGACGCGGCGGGCAAGGGCAGCACGATCCGCCGCGTCACGCAGGCGATGGACGCCAGCCGCTACCGGGTGGTGCCGATCGCGGCGCCGACTGACGAGGAACGCGCCCAACCCTATCTGTGGCGGTTCTGGCGGCACATTCCGGGGCTGGGCCACAGCGTGCTGTTCGACCGCTCCTGGTACGGCCGTGTGCTGGTGGAGCGGGTGGAGGGCTTTTGCTCCGAGGCCGACTGGATGCGTGCCTACGATGAAATCAACGCCTTCGAAGCGCAGCTGACCCAGGCGGGGGCGGTGGTGGTGAAGTTCTGGATGGCGATCACCCCCGACGAGCAGCTGCGGCGCTTTCAGGAGCGCAAGGCGACGCCGCACAAGAACTACAAGATCACCGACGACGACTGGCGCAACCGCGACAAGTGGCCCGACTACGCGCGCGCCGTCGGCGACATGACCGACCGCACGTCCTCGGCCGGAGCGCCCTGGTACATCGTCGCTTCAGATGACAAGCTGTTTGCACGCATCGAGGTGCTGACCCACCTGTGCGACCGGCTCGAAGCTGCGCTGGCCGAAAAAGTGCCCAAGAAGCGTCGCTGATGCCCGTGCCTTGTCGCTCTGTTATTGGTAGCTGAAACAGACGATTTGACGCTGGATGGATGCCAAAAGCACCTGAATATCATGCGAAAAGCGGCCAGGGGGTATGCTTGAACCGCAGACCGATGAACGCATGAACACCGTAGTACCCTCCGACCCAACGCTGCCCGCCGGCGCGCCTGCCGAAGCTCCTGTCGAGACAGCTGTCAAAACTGCCTCCGGGGCGGGCGTTGATCCGAGCCGGTGCCCGCTGTGTGGCCGGTCAAACCGTTGTGCAATGGAACTGTCGCGCGCCACCGACGAGCCGCAGCCGCCGTGCTGGTGCACCGGCGTGGACATCGACCCCGCCCAGCTGGCACGCATCCCGGCCGCTGCGGTGGGCGTGGCCTGCCTGTGCCCCGCCTGCGCCCGGGGTGTTGGCCGATGAAGTGGCTCGACCGTTTCCCGTTGCCCTGGCTGGCGTTGCTGGCCTTGTGGATGGCGATTGCGCCGATCTCGCCCGAGCCGCACCTGGTTGAAAAACTGCGCATGCTGGCTGCCGGTACGCTGGTGCGTCCGCTCGATATCTTCGATCTGCTGCTGCACGTCACGCCGCTGGTGCTGCTGGCACTGCGCCTTTGGCGGCGCTGGCGGCGCACCACGCGATCACGCTGAAACCAGGCGCCATGGATCGCCTGATGCACCCGCCGGGCCGACACCTGATCAAGGCCGAGGCAGCGAAATGGTCCGCACGGTGAAGTCGGCTCAGGCCTGGCTCTTGCCGCTCCAGCGCTTGCGGCTGGTACGCAGGCGATGCTGATCGCGGTAATCAGCGGGGCGTTTGCCCGTCGCACGTAGAAAGATCCGCCTGAAAGTTCCAACATCCTGATAGCCACAGGCCTGCGCCACCTGTTCCACCGGCAGGTAGGTGGTTTCCAGCAAAACGCGGGCCCGCGCCACACGCAGTGCGTGCAGGTGATCCAGTGGGCTTTGACCGTAGGTGGCGGCGAAATGTCGCAACAGTGTGCGCGAACTGGTGGATGCCGCCTGCGCCGTAGCCTCCAGGCTGTAGGGTTCGGCCAGATGGCTCTCCAGCCAGCGCCGCGCGCGCTCCAGCGCCCCGGTAGGCAGGATGTGCTGGTGGGCACCCTTGACGATGCGCGCCGCCACCTGCTGGCGTTCGGCGGAATGCATATACAGCGGCGCCGTTGCTGCAGCCAGTTCAGCCAGTACGGTGTGACGCAAGAGGTCCAGGATCACCTCCGTGGCCAGCACCGGTGAATCGCAGGTCCACAGCCGTTCATGCATCATCCAGGCCCGATCTGACACGAGTTCGACGCCGTCGCTGTGGCGCAGCACCGGTGCCACAAAAGGCCAGGGCGCGACGGCCTGTCGCCCCGTCAAGAGGCCCGCCTCACCGAGCAGTGCCACGCCATTGGCCAGTCCTGCTATCAGCCCGCCACCCGCATGAACCTGTGCCAGGCGCGAGGCCGTGCCACGTGCTTCCTGGACGAGGCGGTCCAGATGCGGTCCGCTATGGGCATGCCAGCCTGGGACGACACACACATCCGCCACGCCACGAAATCCCGTGCTGCGTGGCAAGAGAGCCGGCACGCGCCCCATCGCGGTCATCGGGCGCCAGCGCCATTTCACAGGCTCGGGGGCCCTCGGCGTGCGCATGGCGGCCAGCGCGTTGATCGTGCGCAGCACATCGACCACGGTCAGCGCGGCACCGGCCAGCACCTCCGGGCCCCAGAACAATTCGATCCGTAAGGGTCGCCGGTTGCCACAGGCATCGGCCGTCATGGCGAAATAACCTCCTACGTTGGCGATGAATGCACTTTAACCCACCGCACACCAAGCCTACGATGCAAAGTCACAACAACTTGCACTGGAGCAAAAATGAGCCTGCAACACCCACTTCGACCAGTAGAGCGCCCGCAAAAAGCCGGCCTTTCGCGCCGCCTTCTGCTGGTGGCGGGCGTTGGCGCGCTGGCCGCTCCGGCCCTGCGGGCGCAGGGCGCCTACCCCACGAAACCCGTCACCATCGTCGTTCCCTATCCGGCCGGTGGCGCGTCTGACGTTGGCGCACGCATGTTGTCGACCGAACTGGGCAAGGCACTCGGGCAGTCGGTGGTCGTGGACAACGTCGGTGGTGCCGGCGGTGCCCTGGGGGTACAGAAATTTTTGCGAGCCCCGGCTGACGGCTACACACTGTTGTATGGCTCGCTCAGCGAAACCGTGCTGGTGCCGCTGATCAATCCCGCTGCGAACTACAGGCTGGAAGATATGTCGGCCATCGCGTTTGTCGGTGCCACCCCTGCGGCGTTCGTGACCCGGCCCGACTTTCCGGCCAGTTCGATGTCGGAACTTCTGGACCTGGCGCGCAAGCAGCCCGGCACATACAGCTATGGCTCACCCGGCATTGGCACCTTTCAGCATCTCGTGGCCGAAACCGTGAAACTGAAGTCGGGCACTTTCCTGCTACACATACCCTATCGCGGTGGCAGTAACATCATGACTGACGTGGTCGCCGGTCAGATTGACGTTGGCGTGACCACGGCACCGAACGTGGTCGGACTGGTGGCCCAGGGACGGGTCAAGGTGCTGGGTGTGACGTCGGCCGCGCGACTGCCCGTGCTGCCCAAGGTCCCGAGCCTGGGTGAAACGCCCGCCCTCAAGGGCATGGACCTGCAGACCTGGGGCGTGATTTTTGGCCCGAAGGGTGTGCCGGACTCGGTGCAGCAAACGCTCAACGCCGCCATCAACGCCATCCTGATGCAGCCCGGCATGGTGGAGCAGCGCCGCAAACTGGGCTCCACGCTGGACGCCACCCTGACACCGGCGCAGTCCCAGGCCTTCGTGCTGCACGAGCGCGACACCTACCGCCCGGCGGCCGGCCGCGTGAAGCCGGAATAGACATGGCGGACCCCTTGAACGGCGGTGCGGCGGCCACGATGCCAGGTGCGCTGTTGCGCGTCGGCATCTGCGGCTTCTTCATCGAATGCAACCGCTGGTCCCCGGTGACCACGGGTGAGGATTTTGCCGCATCGCTGGATTTGGCCGGAACCGCACTGGGCGCCGAACTGTCGCGCGAGCAACCCCGACTGCTGCCCGACTCCGCCGGTTTTGTGGCGGCCATGAACGCGACCGGCCCGTGGGAGCCGGTGCCGCTGCGCATCGCAGCGGCCCAGCCGGGCGGGCCGGTGGATCACGCGTATTTCGAGGAACTGGCGGCGGATATCGAAAAGCGCCTGCGCGCGGCGGGTCCGTTGGACGCGGTGTTCATCTCGTCGCACGGGGCCGCACTGACGACCGTCATCGACGACCCCGATGGTGAGCTTTTCGCGCGCATCCGGACCGTCGTCGGTCCCGGGATTCCCATCGTCGCGGTATTCGACCTGCACACCAATGTGTCACGGCGCATGACAGACGCGTTGTCGGCGTTCGTCGCTTACCGCACCAATCCGCATACCGACCTTCGCGAATGTGGCGAGGAGGCTGCTCGCCACCTGCACACGCTGCTGGCTGACGGTCCCGGTGTGGTGGAAATGGTCAAGCTGCCTTTCGTACCGCCCGCCACGACACAGCTTGTGGCACCCGACACGCCCTTCGCCGAACTGATTGCCCGGGGCCAGACCCGCGTGGGCGGTGCCATCCTGAATGTTTCGCTGTGCGGTGGTTTTGCGCTGGCAGACAGCGACAAATGCGGCTTTGCCGTGGTGGTCACGGCGCGACACAATGACCGCGCGAAGGCGCGGGCCGTTGCCAGGGAACTGGCTGCTGAGGTCTGGGCGGCGCGGGAGCGTTTCACCTCCCGTCTCTCGCTATTGCCTGACGCGGTTTGCGCCGCCGTGGCTGCCGGGCGGCCCGGTGGCGAACCACTGATCCTGGCGGACGTGGCCGATAACCCAGGCGCCGGCGGGGGGGGTAACACAATCGCCTTGTTGCTCGCCCTGCTTAGCGCCGGTGCTCAGGGCGTCTTGCTGGGCGTCTTCACCGACTCGGCGCTGGCGCGGAAAGCCCATGCCCTGGGAGAAGGCGCCGAATTCACGGCCTGCTTCAACAGCGAAAGCACCGACCCGATACTTGCGCCGTCACTCAGCCATGCGGCACGGGTACTGGCACTTTCTGACGGTCAATTCACGGGGCGCCGCGGCATGCTCAAGGGATCGCAGACGGACATGGGACCGTCGGCCTTGCTGGATCTGGGCGGCGTACGTGTGGCCGTGATCTCGCAGCGCCAGCAACTGCTGGATCCCGCCCAACTGGAAGTGCTGGGCGTTGACCTCGCCACGGTGCGCACACTGGTGGTCAAGAGTCGCGGTCATTTCCGGGCAGCCTTTTCGGACTTTGCGCTGCCGGAGCGTATTCTGGAAGTCGATTGCCCTGGTTTGACCACACCCAACCTGGCCACGCTGCCCTGGACGCGGATGCCGCGGCCGGTGTATCCGCTGGACACTGAGGCGGACTGGAAACCGGCCTGATCCGGCGACTCACCTGCTTTTCATCCTCGTTACAAGATCAACCCGCCATGGACCTGTCCCGTTTCCCCCGCCGCCGCTACACGCCCTTTGTGACGCCGCTGGAATACCTGCCCAATTTCACCCAGGCGCTGGCCGCCAGCTGCCCGGATGGCCGGGGG
>JACSRS010000003.1 GCA_014879655.1 Burkholderiaceae bacterium | reverse complement strand
TCGGCGTATTGCAAGGTCGCTGCAATGTGCAACACCGGCAACCGGGTGTTGAGCAACAGCTGGCAAGCCCGCTCGTACCGCGCTTGGTTGATCATCGCCTGAAACTTCTGCCGTCGACGGCGGGCCGGCGTCGCAAGGTGCGTGCGCTGATGCTGAAGTGGCTCGCCACGGCATCCGCCGCGCCCTCGGCGTCAAAGTTCAAAGGGGCGCGAAACAACCGCTGGCAGGCATCCACACTCTCCGGTCGATGAGATGGGAACTGCAAGCCAACAGGCACGAAGTCATCGCCGCACAGCGCGCGAAGGATTCGGTAGGCAATCGCCAGTACAGCGTCGCAGATATGCCGCGAGTGCGGCGTGGTGGCATGGCGAACCAACCAACAGCCCAGCACGGCGGCGCAGGCCGAATCCATGCGCACCTCCTTCCTGCGTGCGCGAAACGCAGCCCGAACGCTATGCAGCCGATGACGGCCCGGCGGGTTTGTCGCAGCTGCGCATGGCCGCAACCATGTGCTTGGCGCCCGAGCCCCACCGGGAAACAACCTTGACCGCGTCGGTGAAAGGCACATCGACCGGAAACACCCGGTTCCGCTCCAGAACAAAGACGGCGCCCGCAAACGGTGTGGGGATCGACGGCACGAATACCGTGAAACGGCCGTCGTCGAGCTCTTCGATGATGAAAGCCGGAATCAGGGCTTCGTCGCTCTGGAACAACGCAGGTTTCCAAGTGTTTTCCAGGCTTTTGCCAGCCGCCTGGTGCGTGAGTCCGCGCAGGAGTCCATAGCCGGGGATCTTTTCAAAGATCGTTTTTTCAATCCAGCTCTGGCCGTCATGCCCGACGCGCGTACTGACGACAGCGCCGATCAGGGCACAGATCGCGAGAAAAAGGAGCAGTGAAAGGACTTCATCGGCGGGCAGCCAGGCCGGAAGAAGCCGGGTAAGGGGACTCACCAGATTCCCCACCGACTTCATGCCCTTCAACAGCAGCAGCAACGCGAGGTACGCAGGCACAATGATGAACAGACCTCGAAATATCGCCCTGGTCAGCGGCACCAGTATCTGCTTCATGGTTTCACTCACTCCGTCTTGAATGCACTGAAGGAAATGGGGGGCGTCGCCATTGCTGCACCCACCTCAAGCGAACGGCACACAACCCGCCGGTAAGGTATTCACGATTGAGCCATTGACAGCTGCAGTCACTGCAACCGCAGCGCCGACAGTCATTGTTCCGAGCTTCAAGTTCTTCTCCTCCGATAGACATGATGGCGGCGTGGTCAGCCTCGCACCCTTGCGATCACGTTGAACGTCTCTGCGCTGATCGCGTGAGGCAAACATACCGCAAAACCTGGTCCAGATCGTCGACGATGCGACTTTTTGTGTCCTTCGCAGTGAGCCCAAGCGTCCGAGCGCGGCCGGTCAGACCGTCGACAACGGGTGCCAGCGATGCGCCGGTCATTTGCGTTGCCGGTGCCAACTTTCCCGAAGTCGGCAACTACCACTGAAGGTCCGATTCAAGATCAAGCCAGAACTGAACCGCGAGCAGGGCATTCTCATCAACGGGGTGGACATGATCAGCTGGGACGGCGCCGGTCAGATCACCCGCTTCAAGGTGATGGTGCGCCCGCTCAAA
>JACSRS010000137.1 GCA_014879655.1 Burkholderiaceae bacterium | reverse complement strand
TCCCCTGCTAAGGGAGTATGGGGTGTAGAGCCTCATCGAGGGTTCGAATCCCTCCGTTTCCGCCAAGATCAACCCTGAGCAGTTCAACTGCTTGGGGTTTTTTGTTTTCAGCTTCGTCTTTCTTTCCGCAAGCCAGCCCCCCGGGCCCGGTCCTGCAAACAGAGGGTCCATGACGCATGAACCACCGAATCGCCCTGATCCATGCCCTGGCCCACTCCGTGGCGCCGATCAACGAAGCCCTGCAGCGGCAGTGGCCGGATGCCTCGCGCATGAACCTGCTGGATGACAGCCTTTCCGCCGATCTGGCGCGTTCTGCAACAGGCTTGGATGCCGCGATGACCGGCCGCTTCCTGGCACTGGCAGACTATGCCGTGGGTACCGGGGCGCACGCCTTGCTGTTCACCTGCTCGGCTTTCGGACCCTGCATCGAAGCGGTTGCGCAGCGTTACCCGGACCTGCCGGTTCTCAAGCCCAACGAAGCGACGATCCGGGATGCTGTTCGCGCGCGCAAGCCTGTGGGCCTGGTGGCCAGCTTTGCGCCGACGCTGCAGTCCATGCCGGCGGAGTTTCCGGCCGGGGTGCTGATGGGCTTCGAGATGGCAGAGGGCGCAATGGAAGCCTTGAATGCGGGTGATCTCGCAGCGCACGATGCCGCCGTCGCAGCGGCGGCTTTTCGCCTGAAGAACAGAGGCGCTGCGGTTGTCGCACTGGCGCAGTTCAGCATGGCAAGGGCAGGCGACGAAGTGGCACGGCTGACCGGGCTGCCGGTACTGACGACGCCCGGCAGCGCCATTGTTGAACTCAGGCGCCGGTTGGGCGGCACTTGATACGGGGCCTGTCTGGCGCCTGCAGCGGGCCTGTGGGCGGTCGGTGCGACGACCTGGCGACCGCGACGCCCGGATTCAACCCGGCAACAGCGCTCGTTTGCGCGCCGCCAGGTGCCGCACCACCATCGGCGCAGCCAGTGCCAGCCCCACCAAGGTGGCATTGAAGCTTGGCGCGACCATCAGCAGGGCGCCGGCCAGACACATCAGCTGCTCCCAGCGTTTCATCTCGACCAGGAAGAACTTGGACAAAGCGGCCGCCAGCAGCAGGATGCCCAGGATGCAACCGGTGAAGGTCATCAGGAAGTCGGGCCAGGTGAAGCCCTTGGCGACGAGGATCAGCGAGGGCGAGAAGACGAAGACGAAGGGCACCAGCGCCTTGCCCAGTCCGAGCCTGAACGCCGTCGTGCCGGTGCGGAACGGGTCGCTGCCCGCCATGCCGGCTGCGGCGTAGGCGGCCAGCGCCACCGGTGGCGTGATGTCGGCCAGCACGCCGTAATAGAAGACGAAGAAGTGCGCCACCAGCGGCTCCACCCCCAGTTGCACCAGCGTGGGCGCGGCCACCGTCACCATGATGATGTAGTTGGCCGTGGTCGGAATGCCGCAACCCATCAGGATGCACACCACGCCGGTCATCACCAGCGCCGCCAGCAGGGTGAGCGTCTGGGTACTCATCAGCATCTCGGGCACGAACGTGGACAAGCCGCCCGCCAGCGCCTGCGCCGCGCCGGTGATGATGAAGCTGATCTTGAAGCCCACGCCGGTGAGCGTGACCACGCCGATCACGATGCCCACCGTCGCCGCCGCCGCGCCGACGGCCAGCGCGTATTTGGCGCCGGTCTCGAAGGCTTCGACCAGCGTGCCGTAGTGGATTCGCCCGGTGATGCGGCCAAAGCGCGTGCCCAGGAACGTCAGCACCGCGCCGACGGCAAAAAGCGCCATCTTCACGCCTTCGTCAAAACCGCCGAAGGCCATCAGCATCAGCAGGCCATGCAGCACGACGAGCAGCACCCAGCTGACCGGACGGATGGCCTTGGTCGGCGTCACCAGGCCGACGATGGCGCAGGACGTGATGCCGACAAAAGCTGCCAGGTAAGGGGTGCGCCCGCTGACCAGAATTGCAATCAGCAGCACCAGCGGGATCAGCGTGGGCCAGCGCAGCGCCAGGCTTTCGCGCAACTTGGGCATTTCGTCGTCGTTCAGCCCGCGCAGACCGTAGCGTTTGGCTTCGAAATGCACCTGCATGAAGACGCCGAAGAAATGCATGAATGCTGGAACCGCCGCCGCCGCGATGATGGTCTGGTACGGCACGTTCAGGAATTCGATCATCAGGAAGGCGGCCGCGCCCAGCACCGGCGGGGTGATCTGGCCCCCGGTCGAGGCAGCCGCTTCAACCGCGCCGGCAAATTCGCGCTTGTAACCGACGCGGATCATTGCGGGGATCGTCAGCGAGCCGACCGTGACCGTGTTGGCCACCGACGAACCCGACAACATGCCGAACATCGCGGAGCCGAACACGCTGACCTTGGCCGGGCCGCCGGCGTAGCGGCCAGCCACGCTGGCGGCAATGTCCAGAAACAGCTGCCCCAGGCCGACCCGGGTGGCCAGCACGCCAAACAGCACGAAGTGAAAGACATAGGTGGCGACCACGCCGATGGCCACGCCGTAAATGCCCTGGCTGGTCAGGTACTGGTGATTGATGAAGACCGACCAACTGGCGCCCGCGTGCTGCAGCAGGCCGGGGAACACCGGGCCGAACAGCGAATAGCCGGTGAAGATCAGCGCAATGATGGGCAGTGGCCAGCCCATGCTGCGGCGGGTGGCTTCGAGCAGCGTGAAAAACAGGATGCTGCCCATCACCACATCCAGCGTGCTGGGGTTGCCGACCCGCATCGCGAGGTCTTCGAAGATGTAGGGGATGTACATCACGCTGGTGGCGCAGAGCAGCGCCAGCAGCCAGTCAGCCAGCGGCACGCCGCCCGGCGCATACCATCGGCTCACCGGTTTGCTCGCCGCGCTTTTTGCGTTGAAGGCGAACACCAGAAAGATCAGGCCCAGCACGAAAGACATGTGCACGCTGCGGTGCGTCGTCTCGCGCAGCAGGCCGAAGCCCGCCGTGTAGAAGTGGAAGCAGCTCAGGACGATCAGCAGCCACTTGACGATCTGGGTGGCTGGCGGCACCGTCGGCCGAAAGCGCATTTCCGGGTCGAACTGTTCTTCCAGTTCCTGCAGCTTCTTGCTGTCGGGCAGTGCGTGCGATGGGGTCATGGCATGGGGCGATTGGCGGACGGGCCGGGTGGACGCCCGGAGCAAAAACGAAAAAACGGGCGGTGAAGGCCGCCCGTTCGGGAGTTCAAGGGTGGCCGGAGCTTACTTCAGGACGCCCGCTTCCTTGTAGAAGCGCTCGGCGCCCGGGTGGTAGGGAATGCCCACGCCCTTGACAGCGTTTTGCAGCGTGATCATCTTGCCCTTGGCGTGACCGGCGGCCAGCATTTTCTGCGCCGGCTCGCTGTACAGCGCCTTGGTGATCAGGTAGACGGTTTCGGCATCTGCCTTGTCGCTGGTGACCCACTGGGCGCCCACTGCCAGCGTGTTGACCGCCGCCACGTCCTTGTAGGTGTTGGCGGGAATCGAGTCCACTGCAAAGAACGGGCTGGCCATGCGCAGACCCTCGGCCTGCGGGCCGTCGATGGGCAGCAGTTCGATGCCGGCGCCGCTGGAGGCCAGTTCGGCAATCGCGCCGGCGGGCGCGCCCCCGGTGAAGAAGAAGGCGTCGAGCGAGCCGTCTTTCATCTTGTCGCCGGCCTGGTTGGGCTTGATGTACTCGGGCTTGATGTCCGACTCCTTGATGCCGTAGGCAGCCAGCACCAGGCGGGCGTTGATCAGCGTGCCCGATCCCGGCTCGTCCAACGCCACGCGCTTGCCCTTCAGGTCCGACACCGATTTGATGCCCGAGCCCTTCTTGACCACGATGTGGATGCTCTCGGGGTACAGGTTGGCGATCATGCGCAGCCCCGGCACGTTGGGCTTGCCTTCGAAAATGCCGGTGCCTTTCTGCGCCCAGGTGGCCACGTCGGACTGACTGAAGCCCGACTCCAGCGAGCCGCTGGCAATGCCATTGACGTTGCCGACCGAGCCGTTGCTGGCCTGCGCGGTAACCACGACCTTGCCGGGAATCGAAACGGCGTTGGCGATCATGCCGCCCACCGGATAGTAGGTGCCGGCGGTACCGCCGGTGCCAATGCGGAAGAACTGCTGCGCGCTGGCTGGCACGGCAATCAGGGAGGCGGCGGCCAGCAAGGCGGCGGCGACGAAGCGGCTTTTCATGGGGAACTCCTGCGAAACGGTAAAGGCCAATTGACGAAACTGGCAGTACAGCACAGTCGGCGCACCACTTGTCTCGGTGTTAGCCCCAACGCCGGGGTCGCTGCGGGGTGCTGGCCGACGGGGACCCCCAGGGTCGTCTGGATAGAAAAATTCAACAAAAACTTGATCAATCCATCGTCAAATGGTGACTTTTAGCTATTGAAAAAGAAGTCATTCAGTCGTCGATCGACGCACTCCAACGGTCGCCCCAGGCTTTGCCCAGGTCGCGCCGGTCGCGCTTGGTCGGGCGGCCCTGCTGGATACCCAGGGCGGGTTCCGGTGCGAGGCGGCGCATTTCAGCGGCTTTTTCCCGCGCTGCGATGCTGTCGGCGGTTTCTTCATATAGCTGCTGGGCCACCGGCGCCGGCCCGCGCTGGCCCGACAGGCCGCGCACGACGACGGTGCGCTGCACCGGCCCCTGCTGCAGCACAACCGTGTCGCCGGGGCGGACCTCGCGCGAGGGTCTTGCCGCCAGCTGGTTGATCTGCACCCGCCCCTTGCCGATCTCGTCGACCGCGATCGAGCGGGTCTTGTAGAAGCGGGCGGCCCAGAGCCACTTGTCGATTCGCAGTCGGTCCATGGGAGGGCATTTTGCCGTGAAGGCTGATTGGAGCCATTGAAGGGGCGCTTGTCAGCGCGGGCGCCGATCAGCGTTTTCCCCGATGATTTGCGGCCGCGCACCGCCCGCGGATGCCGCAAGATCGGGGGGTCTGTTCAATCACTCAGGAGATCTGCCTCATGCGTCGCGATACTTTCCTCAAATCCATGGCGGCGCTCGCTGCTGCGGGCGCCTTGCCACTGCAGGCGCTGGCCGCCGGAGCCAACATCAAGATGATGATTCCCGCCAACCCGGGCGGCGGCTGGGATACCACCGGACGCGCGCTGGGCAAGGCTTTGCTTGACGCTGGCGCGGCCGCTTCGGTCACCTACGAAAACAAGGGTGGCGCAGCCGGTGCCATCGGCCTGGCGCAGTTTGCCAACGCCAGCAAGGGTGACCCGAACGCCCTGATGGTGATGGGCGCGGTGATGCTGGGCGGCATCATCACGGCCAAGCCCCCTGTCGGCCTCGACAAGGTCACGCCGATTGCCCGCCTGACCAGCGAATACAACGTGTTCGTGCTGCCGGCCAATTCGCCGTTCAAGACCATGAACGAGGTGATCGAGCAGATGAAAAAAGACCCTGCCAGCGTGAAATGGGGCGGCGGATCGCGCGGCTCAACCGAGCACATCGCCGCTGCGATGATTGCGCGCGCCGTTGGTGTTGACGCCTCCAAGATCAACTACGTACCCTTCCGAGGCGGCGGCGAAGCCACGGCGGCCATTCTGGGCGGCAACGTCACTGTCGGTGGCAGCGGCTACAGCGAGTTTGCCGAATACATCACCACCGGCAAGATGCGCGCGCTCGCGGTCACCTCGGGCACCCGTCTGAAAGGGGTCAACATTCCCACGCTGAAGGAGCTGGGCATCGATGTGGAGATCGGCAACTGGCGCGGTGTTTACGGTGCACAGGGCATTGACGCAGCCCAGCGCAAGGCGCTCACCGACATGGTGCTCAAGGCGCTGAAGAACAAGGCCTGGGAAGAAGCGCTGGAGAGGAACAACTGGACGCCGGCCGTATTGACCGGCGCGGCGTTCGACAAGTTCGTTGACGACTCGTTCGCCAGCCTTCGCGCAACCATGGTCAAGGCGGGCATGGTGTGACGGCCGGACGCCCGCGTTCGGCACCGTGCGCGGGCGGGTTGTCACGCCATCGGGTTCACACCGGGGTGGCCGCAAGCCGACGCCCGGACCTTCTCCCGCTCTGTAAAGGCGCCTCATGACCCGTTCAAGTTCTCACTCCCGGCCGCTTCAAGGACTGATCGGTGCCGGCGCGGCGCTGGTCGGCGCCGCAATGGCCATCGGCGCGAGCCAGCTGTCGTCCGAGGCGGGCTACAGCGGAGTCGGGCCCAATTTCTTCCCGTGGGTGGTGTCGCTGGCGCTGATCGGTTGCGGCCTCTGGCTGGTGTGGGAGGCGCGCGCCAGCGGTTACCGCAACATGGAAGAACCCACCGGCGCCGCGCGTGGCGACTGGGCGGGTTTCGCCTGGGTGTCGGCCGGTCTGCTGGCCAACGCGATGCTGATCACCACGGCTGGGTTCATCCTCAGCTGCACGCTTTGCTTCGTGCTGGCCGTGCAAGGCTTTCGCATCTCGGCCGGCCGGCCCGACCGGCGGCTGCGCACCTGGTTGCAGGACGCGCTGACCGGCGCCTTCATTGCCGCGCCGGTGTACTGGATGTTCACGCAGTTGCTGGCCATCAACCTGCCGGGCCTGACCGCCACCGGCTGGCTCTGAAAGACCGATCGTGGACACCCTGAACCTGCTGCTGAACGGTTTTGCGATTGCGGCCACGCCGATCAACCTGATGTGGGCATTCGTCGGCTGCGTCATCGGCACCGCTGTGGGGGTGCTGCCCGGCATCGGCCCGGCCGTTGCGGTGGCGATGCTGTTGCCGATCACCACCAAGGTTGACGCCACGGCGTCGATGATCTTCTTTGCCGGCATCTACTACGGCGCCATGTACGGCGGCTCGACCACGTCCATCCTGCTCAACACCCCTGGCGAGTCGGGCTCGATGGTCACCGCGATGGAAGGCAACAAGATGGCCAAGAGTGGTCGCGCCGGTGCGGCGCTGGCCACCTCGGCCATCGGTTCGTTCGTGGCCGGGACGATTGCGACGGTACTGGTGACGTTCTTTGCTCCCATCGTGGCCGAGTACGCGGTGCGACTGGGCCCGCCCGAGTACTTCCTGCTCATGGTGCTGGCCTTCACCACCGTCAGCGCGGTGCTCGGCCAGAGCACGCTGCGCGGACTGACGGCGCTGTTCGTCGGGCTGGCCATGGGCCTGGTCGGCATCGACCAGATATCGGCGCAGGCCCGTTACACCGGCGGCGTACCGGAATTCATGGACGGTATCGAGGTGGTGCTGATCGCGGTCGGCCTGTTTGCTGTGGGCGAGGCGCTGTATGGCGTGCTCTACGAGGGCCGGACCACCGAAACCGCCAACGCCATGAGCCGGGTGCACATGACACGCCAGGACTGGAAGCGCTCCTGGCCCGCGTGGCTGCGTGCGACGGCGATCGGCGTGCCGTTTGGCACGATTCCGGCCGGCGGCAGCGAGATTCCGACCTTCCTGAGCTACGCCACCGAGAAAAAGCTGTCGAAATTTCCGGAGGAATTCGGCACCACCGGCGCCATCGAAGGTGTGGCCGGTCCCGAGGCGGCCAACAACGCGGCCATCACCGCCACGCTGATTCCGCTGCTCACGCTGGGTATTCCCACTTCCAACACCACCGCCATCCTGCTGGGGGCGTTCCAGAATTACGGCATCCAGCCGGGGCCGCAGTTGTTCCAGACCTCGGCCAACCTGGTCTGGGCGCTGATCGCCTCGCTCTACATCGGCAACGTGATGCTGCTGATCCTGAACCTGCCGCTGGTCGGCCTGTGGGTCAAGTTGCTGAAGATCCCCAAACCGCAGCTCTACGCCGGCATCCTGATCTTTGCCACCGTGGGCGTGTACGGCATGCGTCAGTCGGCGTTTGATCTGGTGCTGCTGTATTTCATCGGGTTGCTGGGCGTGCTAATGCGGCGTTTCGACTTTCCGACCGCGCCCGTCGTCGTCGGCATGATCCTCGGGCCGCTGGCCGAGGCGCAGATGCGCAACGCGCTCTCGATCGGCGAGGGCAAGTGGACCATCTTCCTGCAGCGGCCGGTGTCGGTGGCGCTGATCGTGGTGGTGCTGTCGGTGCTGCTGCTGCCGCGTCTGGTGAAATGGTGGCACGGACGGGCGGTGGCCCCTGGCACCGCCTGAACCTGCTTTTTTGGTACTTTTCGGGATCAATCCAGCGTCGAATGGATATCTGTTGCTATCTTTCCAGTAGTTTTTGGATGCGATTGCCAGTGGCTGGAAAACAGTCCTTTACGCGATGACCGGGGCTGACCCGATGACCGCCACCCGAGCCGACGCACCTCGCCCCGCAGCCGCGCTGCCCACCGATGCGCAGAGCATCCTGGAGCTGGCCGCGCGCTCGATGTTCGACCTGTTCGACAGCGCCAGCGACGGCATGTTGCTGGTGGATCGCGAGGCGCGCGTGGTCTGGATCAACGACCACTACCGGCGCTACCTGCCGGCGCTGGGCATCGAGCGCGAAGAAGACTTTGTCGGCCACCCGGTGTCGGCCGTGGTGCAGAACACCCAGATGCACAAGGTGCTGGAGACCGGCCAGCCCATCCTGATGGACCTGCTCACCAACCGGGCCGGCACTTTTGTGGTCAGTCGCATTCCGCTGCGTGACGACGCGGGCGCGGTGATCGGCGCCCTGGGCATCGTGTTGTTCGGACAGGCCCACGCCAACCTGCAGCCGTTGATTGCCAAGTTCTCGCTGCTGCAGCGCGATCTGGACGAAGCCCGGCAGGAACTGGCGGCGCAGCGCAGCCAGCCCGGCGCCGGCATGCGCCAGTCCAAATACACCTTTGCCAGCTTTGTCGGCACCAGCGCGGCGGCCGTCGAGGTCAAGCGCCAGTCGCGGCGGGCGGCGCAGTCGAGCAGCCCGGTGCTGCTGCTGGGCGAGACCGGCACCGGCAAGGAACTGCTGGCCCACGCCATTCACGCGTCATCGGGCCGCTCGGGCGGGCCCTTCGTGGGCGTCAACATCGCCGCCGTGCCCGAGACGCTGCTGGAGGCCGAGTTCTTCGGCGTGGCACCGGGCGCCTACACCGGCGCCGACCGTCGGGGGCGGGACGGCAAGTTCAAGCTGGCCGACGGCGGCACGCTGTTTCTGGACGAGATCGGCGACATGCCGGCCGGCCTGCAGGCCAAGCTGCTGCGCGCGCTGCAGGAGGGGGAAATCGAGCCGCTGGGCTCCAACCGGCTGGTGCCGTTTGACGCACGGGTGATCGCCGCCACGTCGCGCGATCTGGCCGCGCTGGTGCGGGAAGGGCGGTTTCGCGAGGATCTGTACTACCGCCTCAACGTGCTGCCGATCCGGGTGCCGCCGCTGCGCGAGCGGCGCAGCGACATCCCGGCGCTGGTCGAGGTGTTGGGCGAAGGCATCGCGCAGCGCAACGGCATGCTGCAGCCCGAAGTCCTGCCCGACGCGCTGGCGTTGCTGGCGGGGCAGGAGTGGCGCGGCAACATCCGCGAGTTGCGCAACGTGCTGGAGCAGGCCACGCTGGGATGTGAAGGATCGACCGTCGATGCCGCGCAGCTCGCGCAAATCCTGCAAGACTCCGGGCTCGGGCAGGTCGCGCCGGCGCTCCCGCAGGGTGAGGACGCCTTTGATGGTGCGTCGGAGCTGCTGCGCCCGCTGCCCGAGCAGATCGCGCAGCTGGAGCGGCGCGCCATTGCGGCGGCGTTGCAGGCCAGCGGTGGAAACAAACAGGCGGCGGCCCGGCAGCTCGGCATCTCGCGTGCCACGCTGTACGAACGTCTGGAAAACCCTGATCGCTGATTGAACAGATGTCCGAAGGTTAGACAGTGAGTATGTCTAAACTTGAGACATATTCTGGTCGAAAAAATAAAAAATCGTTATCAATCAATGACATGCAGGCTGGCACGGTCTGTGCGAAACAAGCTTGTTCAACAAGGAGACCCTCATGCAACGTCGAAACCTCTTGGCTCTGGCCACCGTTCTCGCCTCCAGCCTCGCCGCACCGGTGGCACTGGCACAGGCCAAGGAAATCAAGATCGCCCTGATCGCCAGCAAGACCGGGCCGCTGGAAGCCTATGCCAAGCAGACCATCACCGGCTTCAACCTGGGGCTGGAATACGCCACGGGCGGCACCATGATGGTCGCCGGCAAGAAACTGGTGGTGATCGAGAAAGACGACCAGGGCAAGCCCGACGTGGGCAAGGCCGCACTGGCCGCCGCCTACGGTGACGACAAGGTCGACATCGCCGTCGGCCCGACCGCCTCGCCGGTGGCGCTGGCCATGCTGCCGGTGGCCGAGGAATACAAGAAGATCCTGCTGGTCGAGCCGGCCGTGGCC
>JACSRS010000004.1 GCA_014879655.1 Burkholderiaceae bacterium | reverse complement strand
CGCGCGGCCATCTCTTGCAGCCGCGCCAGCAGCCAATCGCCCAGCTCGCGGCTGCGCCGCACCAGGCCCTCGCGCTCGTACACCTCCATGGCGGCCACGCCGGCCGCGCAGCAGAGCGGGTGGCCGGCGTAGGTCAGGCCGGTGGGCAGCGGATGGTCGTCGAAAAAGGCGGCGCAGCGCCGGTTGAGCGTCACCGCGCCCAGCGGCAGGTGCGCCGCGGTCAGCCCCTTGGCCAGCAGCATCATGTCAGGTGCAGCCTCAGGCCAGTGCTGCCAGGCGAACCACTGGCCGGTGCGGCCAAAGCCGGTCATCACCTCGTCGGCCACCAGCAGGATGCCGTAGCGGTCGCAGATCGCGCGCAGCTCCCGCCAGTAATCGCCGGGGCCGAAGAAGAGGCCGTTGGTGCCCACCACCGGCTCCACGAAGAGCGCCGCGATGGTCTCCGGCCCCTCCCACTCGATCAGCTCGGCCATGTGCTGGGCGCAGCGCAGGTTGCAGGCCGGGTAGCTCTGGCCGAAGGGGCAATGGTAGCAGTAGGGGGGCAGCGCATGCACCAAATCGGGCGCGGCCACCGTGTCCCAGTTGCGGTTGTCGCCGCTGAGGGTGATGGCGTTGCTGGTGGCGCCGTGGTAGGAGCGATGGCGGCCGATGATCTTGCGCCGGCCGGTGATCCAGCGCGCCATCTTGATCGCGTGCTCGGTGGACTCGGCGCCGCTGGTGGTGAAGAAGACCTTGCCGCCGGCCAGCCCGCTCTTGGCGACGATACGCTCGGCCAGCTCGGCCCGCGGCTGTGCGCCCCAGGCGTTGTGGATGAAGCAGAGCTCGCCGGCCTGGCGCTGGATGGCCGCCACCAGATCGGGGTGCTGGTGGCCCAGATGGTTGCACTGGGCCTGGCTGCTCAGGTCGAGGTAGCGGCGGCCCTCCTCGTCCCAGAACCACGCGCCCGCGCCGCCGGTGACGGTGGGCGCGCGCCAGTCGGTCTGTCGCTGCTGCCAGGTGTGCAGCACGTAGGGTTCGTTGTTGGTGGGCATGGGATAATCCGGGCAAGACTTCGGAAGTCGCCGGGAAGGCGATTGTCGCTGTGTCTGCCAGATTGCTTCCCGGCGACTTCCGAAGTCTGCGTGTCAAACGAAAAAATCGGCCTGAGACAGGCCGATTCACAGTGTCGCGACCTCATTGTCTCAGACATGTCCCATTGTACGAGCCTAAGCCTTTCCTGTCAATTTGTGAACTGTAAGGGAAATATCGCGCAGCATCAAGACTGCCGCGCCGTCAGCCTGAATCTATGGTAAAATCAGGGAGACTGCTCGTGCGCCGTCGGGTGTGAGCACGTTGATTGAGTAGGCCGCCGTATCGAAATCAACGTGCTCACACCCGACGGCGCACGAGAAAAACCCGGTTTCTGAACAACACAACGGCAGCGCAGCGCATGACCCAACGCATGACCTTCGGCACTGTGCTATGTGACCTGCGATGCGCTAAGCTAGGGGTGAAACGTGAAGCGGACGTGATGCGTAACGAGTAATGCGTAATGCGTAATGCGTAACCCGGAGTGTGCGAGGACGAGAATCGTCCTTGAGTTGCACAGGGACGTGAAGAGCAATCGGTTGCCTCACGCCTCACGTTTCACGCCTCACGTTTCACGCCTCACGTTTCACGC
>JACSRS010000005.1 GCA_014879655.1 Burkholderiaceae bacterium | reverse complement strand
GTTGTTGTTCCTGTTCCTGGGATTGTTCCTGTTACGGTAGGCGCAGCGCTTGCGGCCCTTGCCCGGCGTCATTGTACACAATGAGTGGCGAAACAGGAAAGAAACATTCGCAGGGAGAGCGTCTGCTTGGGTTAAATGGGTGCCCGCGTCGTAACGAAACCTTGCGGTCAGTTGCGCCAACTGCCCAGGAAGCCGCCGATCTGGTTGAGTATACCTGCGCCGTGCTCGTATTGGCGCACGGTCAGGCAGTGCAGCTCGTGGGCTGTTCGCAACTGCAAGCGCAGGATCTCCAGTTCCACGTCAGCGCTGAGCAAAGCATCAGCCCTGGCCGCGCCCCTGACCTTGCGAGCCCGGATCAGGTCCCGCTGGCAGTAGTAGCTGGTATCCAACAAGCGGCTGCCCAGGATGAAGCGCTGAGAACGGGGAAATTTCTCGATCACCGGTACAAGCCAGGCCATGAAGTTGGCGAAGAGGGGGAAGATGGGAAACTCGATGGACGAATCTGCCATGGTGGACTCCAGATTGACGCATTCCTCACGAGTGCATAGGCCTTATCACGATATCTGACAGCAAGGCGCGGCGGAGACGATAGCTGTCTGCATGGCGCGCATGGGCGATCCACGCCTTGAGCGACTGACGGAATTGCTCAGCGCTCATCCGGCCAGCCTGAAAGGCGTCGCGATGGTGGCGCAGCCGGCGTCGGGCCAGTTGTATGTTGTCAGCGCGCAGGCGGCGGTGCGTGGGAAAGACGCGCAAACCCAAGAAAGGAATGCCGGTGCTGGTGGGGTAGATGGTGGAGCGCCGCCAATTGAGGCACAGGCGCAGGCCGTCCAGATGCGCCTGTGCCTGCGTCTTCCAGGCATGAAGTTGCGCCTTGTCGTCGCCGAAGAGCAGAAAATCATCGCAGTAGCGCACATACGCCGGGCACTTTAGCTCGCGTTTGACGAACTGGTCCAGCGAGTCCAGGTAGATGTTGGCCCAGGTCTGCGAGGTGAGGTTGCCCACGGGCAGGCCGCGTGGCCTGTCGGCGGCCAGCAAGTCGTCGCCAGGGAACCACTCCATCTGGTACATGGGCGCCAGCACGCCGGCACCGCTGGCCAGAATGCGGTCGATCAGCCACAGCGCATCGGGGTCGGCCACATAGCGCGCCAGCTTGGCGCGCAAGATGGCGTGGTCGATGGCGGGGAAGAACTGATGCACATCGCACTGCAGCACGTAAGGGTAGCGCCGGGCGAACTCCTGACAGCGGTCTAGCGCGCGGTGGGTGCCTTTACCTGGACGACAGGCATAGGTGTCATGGATGAAGCGTCGCTCCCAGATCGGATCCAGCACGCTGCACAGGGCGTGATGCACCACCCGGTCCCGAAAGGGCGCGGCGCTGATCAGGCGCAGCTTGCGCTCCATGATGTAGAAGTTGCGGTAGGCGCCGGGCCGGTAGGTTCTATTACGCAGTTCCTCTTGTAGCAGGAAGAGATTGGGTTCCAGGTTGAACTCGAACTCGGCCACTTCAGCCCGGTCGCGCTTGCCGCGCCGGGCCTTGCGAAAGGCATCCAAGAGAGTGGCAAAGTCGGTGATCTGGTCGTAGAGGTGACGATAGGTCTTCATGACGCATGTAACGTAGGTCGAGTAGCGGGTTGAGGGGACGCGATTCGCATGAGGGACGCCGATTCCAGCGTATCGAGACC
>JACSRS010000006.1 GCA_014879655.1 Burkholderiaceae bacterium | reverse complement strand
AGCGACAGCGACAGCGTGTCCGCTCCCATCTGAAATCCTCTCCCCACCGATCCGCATGATCAAGAAATTCATCGACAAACTGCTGGGCAAGTCGCCCGGCGGCAGCCGCAAACCCAATTTCGGCAGGCGCGAAGAGGTGCCGCCCAGCGTGCACGGCATCGACCCGACGCTGGTCGATGAGCGCGCGGTGCACGTGTGCCGCACGCTGCAACAGGCCGGCTACGAAGCCTACATCGTGGGCGGTGCGGTGCGTGACCTGCTGGTGGGCCTGCGACCCAAGGATTTCGACGTGGCCACCAATGCCACGCCCGAGCAGGTCAAGGGCCTGTTCCGGCGCGCCTTCATCATCGGACGGCGATTTCGCATCGTGCACGTGGTCTATGGCCGCGGTCGCGAAAACGAGGTCATTGAGGTTTCAACCTTCCGCGCCTATCTGGACAATGCCGCCGCCGGCCAGGTGACCGGCAACGAAAAGACCAGCAAGAGCGAACTGGCTGGTATGAAGCATGCAGTCGATGCCAGCGGGCGCGTGCTGCGCGACAACGTCTGGGGCCCGCAGGAAGAAGACGCTGTGCGGCGCGACTTCACCATCAACGCCATGTATTACGACCCGCAGACCCAGATCTTGGTGGACTACCACAAGGGCCTGCAGGACGTGAAGAACCGCAGCTTGCGCATGATCGGCGACGCCGCCACGCGCTACCGGGAAGACCCGGTCCGCATCATTCGCGCTGTGCGGTTTTCAGCCAAGCTGGCAGCGCTGGGCTTTTCGCTGGATGCCAAAACCGCCAAACCGCTGGTGGCGTCGCAGGCCTTGCTGGCCGATGTGCCGCAAAGCCGGCTGTTTGACGAAATGCTCAAGCTGCTGCAGACCGGCCATGCGCTGGCAACGATCGGGCAGCTGCGCAAGCTGGGTCTGTCGCGCGGCATCTACCCGCTGCTGGACCTGGTGGTCGAGCGCGCGGAAACCCCGTTTGTCAATGCGGCCCTGCAGGACACCGATCGCCGCGTCGGGGAAGGCAAGCCGGTGGCACCGAGCTTTCTGCTCGCCTGCGTGCTGTGGGCGGACGTGCGCGATGGCTGGGCTGTGCGGCTGGCGCGGCGCGAACACCCGTTTCCGGCGTTGCAGGACGCCATCGACGAAGTCTTCAACGCCCGCATCGGCGATGTGTCCGGCCGGGGCAAGCTGGCCGCCGACATGCGCGAGATCTGGCTGATGCAGACGCGTTTTGAAAAGCGCTCGGGCAGCGCGCCGTTCGGACTGGTGGAGCAGCCGCGCTTTCGGGCCGGCTTCGATTTCATGCGGCTGCGCGCCGACGTCGGCGAAGTCGATGTTGTGCTGGCCGACTGGTGGCAGGAGTTCAGTCTTGCGGACGACCTGACCCGCGAAGACCTGGTCGCTCAGGCCAAGGCCGAGCAGCAGAAGAACCGGCCGCCGCGTGCGCCGCGCTCGCCTGCGCGTCAGGGCGGCGCGGGTGATGCCGCAGGTACCGCGTCGGACGAGCGCAGCCCCGCTGCCCGATCCGGACAGGCCCAGACCGCCGCTGGTGAAGGCGCCCAGGACGGGGAGGGAGATGAAACCGGCGACGGGACCGGCGCGCCTCGCAAACGTCGGCGCCGGCGCCGCAAGCCGCAAGGCAGCGGCGAGGGCGGGGCGGGTCCGGGCGCGTCGGAAGGCTGAGCTGCCGCCATGCGCGAGCCGGTGCTGGC
>JACSRS010000104.1 GCA_014879655.1 Burkholderiaceae bacterium | reverse complement strand
TCATTCGTAATGAGAAGGTCGGGTGTTCGATTCATCTCTCCGGCACCAATAAAAAAAAAAGAAACCCCGCTGCTCAAAAAGTAACGGGGTTTCTTTTTTGACCGTCACGGCAACCTGTCGTCGGCTTGTCCGAATCTTGCAGTCCTCCAGGCTTGAAAAGTACGGACTCATAGATTGACGTCGCATTGAAATTCAGACCTTTTCTGACAACCAAAGCGATGCTTCCGAATTGCCACAGGCATGTCTTGAATATCGCCGGATGCGCTTTGATCCTCTGCCTGGCCGGCAATTTTCCGGAGATCAGTTACAGCGATCAAACCAAGCGGCTGCACCTGTTGAACAGACAGGGCATTTCTCAC
Organism: Burkholderiaceae bacterium; assembly: GCA_014879655.1. Classification (GTDB taxonomy): domain Bacteria; phylum Pseudomonadota; class Gammaproteobacteria; order Burkholderiales; family Burkholderiaceae_C; genus JACSRS01. The sequence continues at coordinate 10,148 of JACSRS010000104.1, read as the reverse complement.
ACGGTCCTGCCCGAATTCAATAAACGATGGGCGATAATTAAAGAGCCGATTCCAGGTCCACCGGTACCCCAGAAGAACTCTTTGCACTCCCGAGAATGAACATCACGATTCCATGGTGGGCCTATCGGCTCGCGATCTACCTTCAAACCTCTTTCATGGATGATCCCGTCTGGCTGGCCCTGATTTTTTGTTGACGGGCGGGCTTGCAAAATCACCAGATTTTCGGAATCGCCGTTCAAAAAAAAGCCCCGTCATGTCGCCATGCGGGGCTTCTCAATTTGTTCTGCACCATTTCACACGGGAACGGCGAAGGCCGCGCAGGGTGGCCTCGGAAGTAATCAGCCGATCAGAAATTTGTTGCGGTCCTGACCGTCAATCCATTTCGGTGCCTTGCCCCGACCGGTCCAGGTTTTTCCGGTCACCGGGTCGCGATATTTGGGGGCAACCTTGCTGCCAGCCGACGCCGAGCGGCCTTTACCGGTCGGGAACACGTCTTGCGCGGTCAGGCCGAACTGGGCAACCAGCGCCCGGACCTGACTGACCGCCTGACTGATTTCCCGCTGGCGCGCATCCGAAATCTGTTTCTCAAGGGCTTCGCGCTGTTGCAGCAATTCCTGAAGGCTTGTCATGGCATCTCCTGTGAGGTGAAGGAATGAATAATTGAAAGTGGATTATATGTTCAGATTATAAGAAAAGTCTGATTTTCAACGGTTATTCAGAGTCGGCTTTCGCTTTCCTGAACGACTTTGATACCCTGTTCACCCGGCAAAGCCAGCCGGTCAGCCAATACCTTGTCAATGCGTTTGCCATCCAGATCGACAATTTCAAATACCCAGCCGGCGCATTCGATTTTCTCTGCGACTGCCGGCAATCTGCCTGAAACGGCCATCAGCAAACCCGCCAGCGTGTTGTAGCGGCCCTTGTCTTCATCGGGCAATTCCCAGATATCCAGGCGTGACTTCAGTTCATTCACCGGCATCAGGCCGTCAAGCAGCCAGGAGCCATCGTCCCGCTGCGTCGCCCAGGCGTCAATCTGTGCGCCCGGCTGCAACTCGCCGGTAATCGCTTCCAGAAAATCCTTCGGCGTTACCAGACCCTGCACCACGCCATATTCATCGACGACAAAGACCATGCGCCCTGAGCGCCGGCGCAACTGCTCCAGCAGCGACATCGCCGAAAGCGTTTCGGGAACAAATGTCGCAGCCGTCACGTGATCGCGGATGGGGCCGTCGTGATCCGAGCCGAGCTTGAGCAGTTGCGCCAGGCTTATGACGCCGCGCACGTCGTCCAGCCCGCCACGGCACACCGGGTACCAGGAATGGGTTCCCTTCTCGGCATGCGCCGCCTTGTGCAAGGCCTGCTGCACGGTGTCGGCTTCGTCGAGCCAGTCGATGTCGGCGTAGGGCACCATCAGCGACGTCAGCGGGCGGTCGTCGAGGTGGAACAGGTTCTGCACCATCTGGTGTTCGTGCTCCTCGATCAGGCCGGCGTCCACGCCCTCTTCCAGACTGGCAGAGATTTCTGCCTCGGTCACCGCCCGGGTAGCGGTGGTGTCGATGCGCAGCAGCTTCAGCACTGCATGCGTGGTGAGCGTCAGCAGCTTCACAAAAGGCTTGGCAATGGTGGCGACCCACTGCATCGGTGGTGCCACCCAGCGCGACACGGTCTCCGGATACAACTGGCCGATGCGTTTGGGCACCAGCTCGCCGAAGATGATGGTGGTGAACGTGATGACCGTGACCACCAGCGCCGTGGCGGCGATGGCCGACGCAGACTCCGTGACGCCAAAGCCCTGCAACCAGACCGCGACGCCGGCGCTGAAGGCCGCCTCGCCGACAATCCCGTTGAGCACACCGATCGACGTGATGCCCACCTGCACGCTGGAGAGGAACTGCGTGGGGTCTTCCAGCAGCTTCAGCGCAACGGACGCACCCTTGTCGCCCGATTCGGCCATCGACATCAGTCGGGCCTTGCGGCTGGAGGCGAGCGCCAGCTCCGACATCGCGAACACGCCGTTGAGCAGCGTGAGAAACAGAATCAGCAGGGCATCCATCAAGAACCGGCGAGAGGCCGGAGGAAAATCAGCAACATGGCACTTTACTGTATTGGTGACGTTCAAGGTTGCAATGGCGCGCTGGAGCGTCTGCTTGAGCGGCTCGACTTTTCACCGAGCCGCGACACCCTCTTCATGCTCGGCGACCTGGTCAACCGCGGGCCCGACAACGCCGGCGTGCTGCGCAGGCTGATGAAGCTGGGCGACGCGGCCCGCTGCCTTCTCGGTAATCACGACCTGCACCTGCTGGCGGTGGCGCACGGCGTGCGCAAACCGCACCGCAACGACACAGTGGCAGACATCCTGAACGCGCCCGACCGCGCGGCCATGCTCGACTGGTTGCGCCGGCAGCGCATGGCGATGATGCAGGGGCCGCTGCTGATGGTGCACGCCGGCGTGCTGCCGCAGTGGAGCGCGCAGCAGGTGCTGGCGGTGGCCGCCGAGGTCGAAGACGTGCTGGCCGGGCCTGATCTGGGGAGCTTTCTGCCCGAGATGTACGGCAACAAGCCCGGGCGCTGGCGCGACGACCTGCAAGGCGCCGAACGCCTGCGCGTGATCATCAACGCGCTGACGCGGCTGCGCTTTTGCAACGCGCGCGGCAAGATGGAGTTCGACACCAAGGAAGGCGCCCACGCCGCGCCGCCGGGTTTCATGCCCTGGTTTGACGTGCCCGGCCGGCGCACCGCCGGTGACGCGGTGGCGTTCGGCCACTGGTCCACGCTGGGCTGGCTGGACCGCACCGACGTTTTCGCACTCGATTCGGGCTGTGTCTGGGGCGGCTCGCTGACCGCGCTGCGACTGGAGGCCAGCGGCATGCATGAGCGAATCGAGGTGAAATGCCCGCAGGCGATGGCGCCGGGCATCTGACGAAGCCGCTGCACCAGAAGCCGCGCCTGCCAGCGCCGGCGGCCCGGCTCTGAAAATCACTTTTTGATAGCTGAAAACGACCGTTCGACGCTGGTTTGACGCCAAAAGAACCTAAAATCACTGAAAAAGGGGGTCACCCCCCTCTGATTTCCAGGCTCAGGCCGTGGTCTTGAACAGGGCCGCGACTTTGCGCCGCGACTTGATGTTGGCCGACACACCGGCGCGTGCCGGCTGGGTGGCAGCGCCGCGCTCCCAGGCTGGCGCCTCGGCCACTTCGGCCACATCGGGTTCGACATAGGGCTTGTCGAAAAACGGATCACGCGACGCGACTGCGGGCCGGAAACCCCGGGAAGACTCGCCCCTTTCGCTGCGCTCACCGCGCTCGCTGCGTTGCGGGCGTTCGCGCCGCTCGCGGGGCGCGTCGAGCACGTCGCGCGGATCGTCGCCACCCCAGGCACGGCGGCCGGTGTTGATGCGTTCGCGCGGGCGGTCTTCGTCGTACTCCAGCGCCTCGATCTCGATCTTGGTCTTCAGCAGCTTTTCGATATCGGCAATCAGCCGGGCGTCCGAACCCGAGACCAGCGTAACCGCCAGGCCCGAAGCGCCGGCGCGGCCGGTGCGGCCGATGCGGTGCACATAGTCTTCGGCATTGAAAGGCACGTCGAAGTTGAACACTGCCGGCACGTCCTTGATGTCCAGCCCGCGCGCAGCCACGTCGGTGGCCACCAGCAGATCGACTTCGCCGGCCTTGAAGGCGTTCAGCGCCTTCAGGCGTTCGTCCTGGCTCTTGTCGCCGTGCAGCGCGGTGGTTTTCAGGCCTTCGCGCTCCAGGCTGCGGGCCAGCCGCGCGCAACCGAGCTTGCTGTTGACGAAGATGAAGGCCTGCTTGATGTCGCGCGTTTTCAGCACCTGATGGATGGCGCGGCGCTTGTCGTCGTCGTTGGCGCTGTAGAAGCGCTGCTCCACCGTCGATGCGGTTTCGTTCGGACGCGCCACCTCGATCGTGACCGGGTCCTGCAGGTAGCTGCCGGCCAGCCGCTTGATCTCCGGCGAGAACGTCGCCGAAAACAGCAGCGTGGTGCGCTGCTTGGGCAGGAAAGACAGGATGCGCTGCAGGTCGGGCAGAAAACCGATGTCGAGCATGCGGTCGGCCTCGTCAAGCACCACGTACTCGACCTGGTTCAGCACCGCGTTCTTGGCCTCGATATGGTCCAGCAGCCGCCCGGGGGTAGCCACCAGCACCTCAACGCCCTTTTTCAGCTCCAGCGTCTGCGGCTTCATGTCCATTCCGCCAAAAACCACGGTGCTGCGCAGGTTGGTGTACTTGGCGTACATCGCCACTTGCTGCGCGACCTGGTCGGCCAGTTCGCGCGTGGGCAGCAGCACCAGCGCCCTCACCGGATGGCGGGCGGGCGAGGTCGAGGTGTTTTCGTGCTTGAGCAGGCGCTGCAGCAGCGGTAGCGAAAAAGCCGCCGTCTTGCCAGTGCCGGTCTGGGCGGCGCCCATCACGTCCTGGCCGGTCAGAACCACCGGAATGGCCTGTTCCTGGATGGGGGTCATGGTCTCGTAGCCCATTTCGGCTACGGCGCGGGCCAGCGGCGGCGCCAGCGATAAATTCGAAAAAGATGATGTCATTTAGCCTTCTATTGTCGCATCGGGGGTGCCAATTCGCAAAAGAGTCGGCTCTCCATTGCCCGCACAGGCGCCTGGAGCGGCAATTTTCGGGCCACAACCCGGCTGCGGCCCAAACAACAATACCGGGCAACGGACCTTAAAGATTGCGGGCGCTGAAGGTGTCGCACGCCTTGACGCTGCCGGTCTGCAGCCCGGTGTTGAACCAGTGGGTGCGCTGCGCGCTGGTGCCGTGGGTGAAGCTCTCGGGAACCACCCGGCCCTGCGACTGTTGCTGCAGCGCGTCATCACCGATCTTCGCCGCCGCGTTCATGGCCGACTCGATGTCCCCGCGTTCCAGAATCTGCCGCGCCGACTGGGCGTGGTTGGCCCAGACGCCGGCAAAGCAGTCCGCCTGCAACTCCAGCCGCACGCTCAGCGCGTTCGCCTGCGCCGGGCTGGCGCGCCGGCGCGCCTCCTCGACCTTGCCGCTGACGCCGAGCAGGTTCTGCACATGGTGGCCCACCTCGTGCGCAATCACGTAGGCCTGCGCAAACTCGCCCGGTGCACCCAGTTGCTTGCGCAGGGTCTCGTAGAAACCCAGATCGATGTAGACCTTCTGGTCCGCCGGGCAGTAAAACGGCCCCATCGCCGCCTGACCGGCACCACAGGCCGTGGACGTTGCACCCCGAAACAGCACCAGCCGGGGCTCCTGGTAGTGCGCACCACCTTTGGAAAAGATGTCTTTCCACACGTCTTCGGTATCGGCCAGCACGGTGGAAACGAATCGCGCCAGACGGTCATCGGCCGGTGGCTTGTGCGCGGGTGCCTGCTGCACTTGCACGGTGGGCGCGCCGCCGCTGAGCGCGCTGAGAATGGTCATCGGATTGATGCCGAAGATCCAGCCTCCCACCAGGGCGATGACGATGGTGCCGATGCCGATGCCTCGCCCTCCGATCATCCCGCCGCCTCCACCGTCGCGCCGGTCTTCCACGTTGTCCGATTCCCGGTTGCCTTCCCACTTCATATGAGTTCTCCTGCTGATATCACTCTGCGATACATTGCGCCGATGGTAGCCGCGCCAACCGCCCGCCCTCACCGCCGCACAGGGGTCAACCCTCGCCCGTGCGTGTTGCTGACCGGGTTCGAGCCCTTCGATGGAGAAACCGTCAACCCCAGCTAGCTGGCCGTGCAGCCGCTGCACGGACGCCAGGTGGCCGGCCACAGGGTCGTCGCCGCCCTGTTGCCCACTGTCTTCAGCCAGGCGCCGGCAGCCCTGCGGGCGCATATCGTCCGCCACCAGCCCCGGCTGGTGATCTGCGTGGGCCAGGCTGGCGGGCGCAGCGCCATTTCCCTTGAACGCATCGCCATCAACATTGACGACGCGCGTATTGCCGACAACGCCGGCCGCCAGCCCATCGACTCGCCGGTGGTGCCCGGCGGGCCGGCCGCGCACTTCAGCACCCTGCCGATCAAGGCCATGCGGGCTGCGCTGCTGGATGCCGGCATCACTGCCGAGGTATCGCAGACCGCCGGCACCTTCGTCTGCAACCACGTGTTCTACGCGCTGATGCACGCCCTGGCCACCGAGCCGGCGTTTGCCAGCACGCGTGGCGGCTTCATCCACGTGCCGTGGCTGCCGCAGCAAGGTAACCCGTCGATGCCGCTTGCGGATCTGGCCCGCGGCCTGCGACTGGCCCTCCAGGTGGCCCTGACCACTGACACCGACATCCGGCAGGCGGCCGGTCAGCTCAGTTGACCGGGCCGTCTGCCGCCAAATTCAGCCAAACCCGCCCCGACACCATGAACACTCCCGCCCCGTCCATCGCTGCGCACGGCGTGCTGTCCCCCGCCGACACGGCCGCCGCCCTGCCCTGGCCCATACTGACGCGGGAAATCGCCGCCTTGCTGGCCGACGCCAGCGTGACCGTGCCGCCGCGCCTCGTGCAGCCGCTGCCCGGCGGCGCCAGCCTGTTCGTGATGCCCGCGCACGACCGCCGCGTGGCGATCACCAAGCTGATCAGTTTCACTCCCGCCAACGCAGGCAGCGGGCGCCCGACCATTCAGGGCGACGTGGTGGTGTTTGACATGGCAACGGGCGTGCGGGCGCGGCTGCTGGACGGACCCACCGTCACCGCCCGGCGAACGGCCGCTGTTTCAGCGCTGGCCGCCACGCTGCTGGCGCCGCGCACCGACGGCCCGCTGCTGATCGTCGGCGCCGGCGTGCAGGGGCGGTCGCACCTGGAGGCCTTTGCCGAATGCCTGGGCGTGAAAGAAGTCGTGATTGCCTCACGCAGCAGCACCAGCGCCGAAGCACTGGCCGCGCACGCCCGCACGCTGGGCCTGCGCGCCCGCGTGGCGCCCGACGCCAACGCCGCGCTGGCCGACTGCCCGCTGGTCGTCACCTGCACACCCGCCAGCGGCGTGGTGCTGACAAACTTGCCGGGCGCCGGGCACTTCATCGCCGCCGTTGGCGCCTTTACGCCAACCATGGTGGAACTGGCCCCCGCGCTTTGCAGACACGTTGCCGCACAAGGCCGGGTGGTGGTGGACACCGCCGACGCGCTGCACGAGGCGGGCGACCTGATTCAAGCCGGGCTGGATGTGGCGGCTTTCGCCACGCTGGCCGAGGTTCTGGCAGAGCAAAAAACCGGCGATGCCGTCCGCCCCGCCGGGCCGGTGCTGTTCAAAAGTTGCGGCTGGGCCGGCTGGGATCTGGCCGCTGCCCGGGTTGCGCTGCCTGCCGCGTAGCAGGGATGCCGCAGCGCACCGTTCAGGCTCGCCGCTGCGGGGAATGACTCAGGTCTTGGGCAGGGTCACGCCGCGCTGGCCCTGGTACTTGCCGCCGCGGTCTTTGTAGCTGGTCTCACAGACGTCGTCCTTGTCGCTTTCGAAGAACAGCACCTGGGCGCAGCCCTCACCGGCGTAGATGCGGGCCGGCAGCGGTGTGGTGTTGGAGAACTCCAGCGTCACATAGCCTTCCCATTCCGGCTCGAACGGCGTCACGTTGACGATGATGCCGCAGCGCGCGTAGGTGCTCTTGCCCAGGCAGATGGTCAGCACGTTGCGCGGAATGCGGAAATACTCCATCGTGCGGGCCAGCGCAAAGCTGTTGGGCGGAATCACGCACGAGTCACCCTCGATATCGACAAAGCTGCGCTCGTCAAAGTTCTTCGGGTCCACCACCGTGCTGTAGATGTTGGTGAAGACCTTGAACTCGGGCGCGCAGCGGATGTCGTAGCCGTAGCTGCTGGTGCCGTAGCTCACGATCTTGTTGCCGCTGGCGTCCTGGCGGATCTGGCCGGGCTCGAACGGCTCAATCATGCCGTGCTGCTCGGCCATGCGCCGAATCCACTTGTCGCTCTTGATGCTCATGCTTCACACTCCTGCTGACGATTGTAGGCGGGCACATGAACGAGCCCGCCGATGGCTGCCCGGAAGTTCGGGCATATGAGCAGGCGAATCGGCGCCACGCGCAGGCGGGCATGCAGGCTTTGTGGAATGATTCATGCTTGCACGTCAGCGACCCACTCTGAAAGCCCATGATGCGATTGACCTGCCACCTGCAAACGAGCTGCATGCTGCTGACGCTGGCTTCGACGGCCGCCTGGGCACAAGGCAATTCGGCGGCGCTCACGCCCCAGCTTCAGGCCCCCGACGCCTGCAAGCAGGAAGTGTCGAAGTTTGAGCAGACGATCGGCTTCATCCGCCAGACACAGGGCAACAAGGCAGCGGCGGAGCTGAAAGAAAAGCTGCTGCCGGCCAAGCTGGAAAACGAGATCCTGTTCAAGGACGGCTACTGCGGGCTGGCCAAATACATCCGCGACAAGAAGCTCAACTGACTGCCTTGCATGAACTTCTTTATCAATAGCATCAAATGTCCATCTGACGCTGGATAGAGACCAATTCAGCCCATAATTACCGTTTTTTCGACCAGACGGTCGTCGCCCAGCACGATCATCGCGAACAGCAGTTCGTCCAGGCTCGATGCCTGAGCCGTCCGGCGCGCCAGCAGCGGCGTGGCAGCCGGGTTCAGCACCAGAAAGTCCGACTCGTTGCCCGGCTGCAGGTTGCCCACCACGCCTTCCAGCCCCAGTGCGCGGGCGGCGCCGGCCGTGTGCTGCCACCACAGGTGCTGCGGCGACAGGCTCAGCCCCAGCTTGGTCTGGCCTTCCCGGCCCACCGCGTAGGCGGCCAGCATGGTGCGAAACGGGCTGAAACTGGTGCCGCCACCCACATCGCTGGCCAGGCCGTAGCCAAAGCCCACGCGGTCAGCACCGGCGTAGTCAAAAAAGCCGCTGCCCAGAAACTGGTTGCTGGTCGGGCTGATGGCGGCTACCGCGCCGGTGCGCCGCATCAGCGCACGGTCTTCGTCGTCGAAATGGATGCAGTGCGCGTACACCGCACGCTCGCGCATCAGGCCGAAATCGTCGTAGATGGACAGGTAGCTGCGCGAATCCGGAAACAGCTCGTGCGCCCAGCGCACTTCGTCCAGGTTCTCGGCCACGTGCGACTGGATCCACACGTCCGGGTAGCGCGCTGCCAGCTCACCCGCACCGCGCAGCTGCGCCGCGCTGCAACTGGGCGCAAAGCGCGGCGTGATGGCGTAGCCCAGCCGGTCCACGCCGTGCCATTGTTTGACCAATTCCTCGGTATCCGCCAGGCTCTGCGCTGTCTCGTCGCGCACGCCGTCCGGGCTGTGGCGGTCTTGCAGCACCTTGCCGGTGATCAGGCGCAACTGGCGCTGGCGGGCAGCGGCAAACAGCGCGTTCACGGATTGCGGGTGCGAGGTGGCAAAAGTCAGCGCGGTGGTGACACCGTTGCGCGCCAGCTCGTCCAGAAAAAATTCCGCCACCTGCGCCGCGTGGTGCGCGTCAATGAACTGCGATTCGTGCGGGAAGGTGTAGTTCTCCAGCCAGGGCAGCAGCCCCTCGGCCGGGGAGCCGATCACGTCGGTCTGCGGGTAGTGAATGTGCAGGTCGATGAAGCCGGGCGCCAAAATCCGTCCCGGCAGGTGCGTGACCGGCACGCCCGCGTACTGCGGCGCCAGCGTGGCGAAATCGCCAGCGGCCTGCACCACGCGCCGGCCACCGCCGTTGGCTGTGTGTGCCGGCGCGGTGACCAGCAGGCCATCGGTATCCAGGACGGCGCGGCCGTCGGCATCAAATCGCAACAGGGAGGCGCGCCAGGCTTTCATGACGACTATTTTGCAATCTTGCCCTGCACGCCCGATACGAGAAAGTTCATAGCCAGTATCTGCGCATCGGTCATGACCTGCCCCTTAGCCAGCACTTCGCGCCCCTCGTTGTCGGTGATCGGGCCGGCAAACGGCAGCAGCTTGCCGGCGGCGATGTCCTGCTGGCGGGCCAGCACCTCGGTCTGCACCGCCTTGGGCACTTTCGGGCCGAAGTCGCCGACGCGCACCATGCCCTGCCTGACGCCGCCCCAGACGTTGCCGGTTTTCCAGCTGCCGTCCATCACCTCCTTCACCCGGCGCGTGTAGTAATCGCCCCACTGATGCGTGACGGCGATGATCTGCGCGTCCGGTGCCACCTTGCGCATGTCGGAGTGGTAGGCCACGGCCATCTTGCCGCGCTCCTGCGCCGCCGCCATCACC
>JACSRS010000129.1 GCA_014879655.1 Burkholderiaceae bacterium | reverse complement strand
CGTGACCGTGGCCCTGTCCGGCGATGCGGGCGATGAGATGTTCGGCGGCTACAACCGCTATTTCCTCGGGCCCAAGGCCTGGTCGCGGATCGGCTGGATGCCGCTGGTGATGCGACGCGCGGTGGGTGCGGGCCTGACCGCGTTGCCTGCCTCCACACTCAATCGCTGGCTGGGGCCACTGGCCCGGCGCGCTGGCATCGCCCTGCCCGGCGACAAGGCGCACAAGCTTGGGGCGCGCCTGCGCCATGTGCGTGACCCGGACGATCTGTACGTCTCGCTGGTGAGCGAGTGGCCGAACCCGGCTGGCTTGGTGTTGGGTGGTTTCATGCCACCCAACCTGCTCGACGATCGCTCCCGTTGGCCGCGCCTTGCCGATCCGGTGGCACGGATGATGGCGCTCGACGGCCTCACCTACATGCCCGACGACATTCTTGTGAAGGTGGATCGCGCGTCGATGGCGGTGTCGCTGGAAACTCGCGCCCCGTTCCTGGATCGCGACGTGGTCGAGTTCGCCTGGTCGCTGCCGATGTCGATGAAGCTGCGTGACGGACGTGGCAAGTGGCTCCTGCGCCAGTTGCTGGACCGGCACGTGCCGCGCGAGCTGGTGGAGCGCCCCAAGATGGGCTTCGGCATTCCGCTGGACGACTGGCTGCGCGGGCCACTGCGCGATTGGGCCGAGGCCTTGCTGGATGAAACTCGCCTGCGCCGCGAAGGTTTTCTGCAGCCTGAGCCGATTCGTGAGACTTGGAAGCGGCACCTGGCCGGGCAGGCTTCGTTCGGCTATCGCCTGTGGTCGGTGCTGATGTTCCAGGCCTGGCTGGAAGCACAGGGAGCGGCGGGCTGATGTGGCCGTTCTGGCTGATGTTCCTGGTTCCGGTATGGGCCACCCTGTCTCCCTCGCGACTGCCGCAGAAGTAGGTGGTGTTTGCCTGATGGGTCATCGGCGTCGTGTTCGCACTGATGATCGGCTTCCGCTACGAGGTGGGTGGCGACTGGCTCAACTACATTGAGCACTTCAAGATCACCTCGCACCTGCGCTTCTCCGAAGTTTTCGGCAAGGGCGATCCCGGCCACTACTTCGTCAACTGGGCCGTCGCCCGCCTGGGCGGCGACGTCCAATGGGTCAATCTGCTTTACGGCTCGGTGCTGATGTGGGGCACGGTGATGTTCTGCCGCAAGCAGCCCTGGCCCTGGCTGGCGCTGCTGGTGGCGGTGCCCTACCTACTGATCGTGGTCGGCATGGGCTACAGCCGCCAGGCGATGGCGCTGGGCTTCGCATTGGTGGGGTTGGCGGCGCTGGGCGAGCACCGCGTCCGCGCCTTCGTGGTTTGCATCGCGCTCGGCGCACTGTTCCACAAGTCCGCCGTGCTGCTGCTGCCGATCGCGGTACTGGCCAACAGCCGCAATCGCTTCCTGACCGCCGGCATGGTCGGTGCCACCTTCGTGCTGCTCTACTTCCTGCTGCTGGCCGAAGACGCCGATGCGCTGTGGACCAACTACGTCGAGTACCAGATGCAGTCCCAGGGCGCGAAGATCCGCGTTCTGATGAACGCGGTACCGGCACTGCTGATGCTGCTGTACGGCAAGCGCCTGGCCCCCGACAGGCAGGAACGCAGGCTGTGGACCATCATCGCCTTGCTGGCACTGCTGTGCCTGCCACTGGTGTCGCTCGCTTCCACCGCGGTGGACCGCGTGGCGCTGTACCTGATCCCGCTGCAGCTGTTCGTG
>JACSRS010000155.1 GCA_014879655.1 Burkholderiaceae bacterium | reverse complement strand
CACCGGCGGGCGCTACGCGCTGTGCACCATGTGCATCGGCGTGGGGCAGGGCATCGCGCTGGTGCTGGAGCGCGTTTGACGCAGGCGTCGATCCGCCTGCTGACACCGGCCGACGCCGGCGCTTACCGCGCCATGCGTTTGCGCGCACTGCGCGAGCACCCGCTGGCGTTCACTTCCTGTTTTGACGAAGAATCGCAGCGCCCGCTGGCCTGGTCGCAAGCGCGCCTGCAGCCCGACCCGCTGCGCCCGCACGATTTTTTCCTCGGCGCTTTTCACAACGCCGGCACCCTTGTGGGCATGGTCGGGCTGCTGGGCCGCTACCGGCGCAAAGAGCTGCACAACGCCACCGTGGTGGGGATGTATGTCGCCACCGAGGCGGCCGGGCGTGGCCTGGGCAAGGCGCTGATGCAGGCACTGCTGGCGCACGCGCGCACGCTGCCGGCGCTGGAGCAACTGGACCTGACCGTCACGCAGGGGGAGGGCGGGGCGCAGGCCTTCTACGAACGCTGCGGGTTTGCCGCTTTCGGCGTGCTGACGGATGCGATCCGAGTGGACGGGCACCACTACGCCAAGGTTCACATGGCGCTGCGGTTGCGGTAGGCCGGGTACCTCACTCCTGCCAGGCCGGCAGTTGCCAGTTGCGCCACAGCGCCAGGCCGCGCAGGCCGGCGGTAACGAGCAGGCAGGCCAGCAGCGCGGCCCAGGCCGGTGCCTGCGCCTGCAACAGGCCGATATAGGTCCAGCCGCCCAGAAATGCGCAGATGGCGTAGGGCCGGTGATCACGGAAGGCGGTGGGAATTTCGTTGCACACCACATCGCGCAGCACGCCGCCGAAGACGCCGGTGATCAGGCCCATCAGCACAGCCACCAGCGCCGGCGAGCCGGAATCGAGCGCCCGGTCGACACCGATCGACGTGAACAGCCCCAGACCGAGTGCGTCGGGCCAAAGCATGGCGCGCTCGGTCGGCTCGAAGTGGCGCCCGCGCATGAACAGCATCGCCAGCACACACAGCAGCAGCAGGCCCCAGAGCCAGTCCACATGGCCGACCCAGAAGAACGGCCGCTGGTCGAGCAGCAGGTCGCGCAAGGTGCCGCCGCCGAAGGCTGCCAGAAAAGCCACCACGCACACGCCCACCGCGTCGAGCTTCTTGCGCGCTGCCGCCATTACCCCCGACAGGGCAAAAGCCACCGTGGCCAGGATCTCCAGCAGCAGTCGCAGGGCTTCGCCCCATGTGTGAATGGCTTGCATGCGGCGATTGTCGCTGCCGGGCGGCAATATCAGGGCCGGGGTAACATCGCGCTCCCCGCGCTGCGTCGCACGGCTGCCCACGCGATCCGGGCGGCCGGATCCGAAAGCTCCTGTGAACTTCCCGCTGATCACCGAACCGTTTTTCTACGCCGTCGCCATTCCGGCCGTGCTGCTGATGGGCGTCAGCAAAAGCGGGTTTGGCGCCGGCTTCGGGTCGCTGGCGGTGCCGATGATGGCACTGGCGGTGAGCGTGCCGCAGGCGGCGGCCATCATGATGCCTGTGCTGCTGGTGATGGACTTGCTGAGCATGCGGGCGTTTCGTGCCGACTTCGACCGCGCGCTGCTGCGGTTTCTGATCCCGTTCGGGTTGCTGGGCACGCTGGTGGGGACGCTGCTGTTCAAGGTGATGGACCCGAAGATCGTCGCCGGCATCGTCGGCGCGTTCACGTTGCTGTTTCTGGCGCAGCGCCTGCTTTTTCCGCCCAACCGCGACAGCCGGCCGCCGCCGCGCTGGGTCGGCGCCCTTCTGACGGTGATGTCGGGCTTCACCAGTTTCATCTCGCACGCGGGCAGCCCGCCGCTGAACGCCTACGTGATCCCGTTGAACCTCAAGCCCGTTGCATTTGCCGGGACCATGGCGTTTTTCTTTTTCTTCATCAACATGGCCAAGTGGGTGCCCTACGCCTGGCTGGGCCTGCTGGACCTGCGCAATTTCGCCACGTCAATGGTGTTGCTGCCGCTGGCGCCGCTGGGTGTGTGGCTGGGCGTGCGCATTGCCCGGCGCATCAGTGCCGACGTCTTCTACCGTTTCATCTACATCGGCATGTTCCTTACGGGCGTCAAGTTGCTGTGGGACGCGGTGCACTGAACGCATCATTTCATAGCATCGAAGAACCATTTGACGCTGGATCAACCCGGTTTTCATGCTGAAAGCAGCTGTTTGACCTGCAGGGGGTGCCGGTTTCCCCGCGGCCCGCTGGTGGTCCGGATGCGGGGCGACAAGCTGCCAGGTTCAGCCGGAAGGGGGCAATCGGGCGGCAGGTGCGGCCGCTGAGTCGGCGGCTACCGGTTGCTGGCGCGCCCGGCGCTCGGCCGCCATCTGGGCCTCTAGCTGCTCGCGCCCCTGGCGCACGGTGGCAATCAGCTTGTCGTTGTCCTTGTAGTGCGGGTAGATCTGGTCGGCCAGTTGCAGGTTGTGTTCCCGGAACCGGTTCACCGCGTCGAGCGCCTCGGCCGGCGTCTGGCCCAGCAGCTCCAGCACGCTGCGGGTGCTGACCAGGCTGGATTCGAACAGCTCGCGCTGGACCAGCGTGACGCCGCGGTCGCGCAGACCGTGCCAGTGCGTCACGTCGCGCGCCCGCGCCACGATGGTCAGGTGCGCAAAGTGCTCGCGCGCCAGGTCGACGATTTCAAGGGACTGCTCCACATCGTCCACCGCCACCACCAGCACCCTCGCGTGCGCCGCGCCGGCGGTGCGCAGCAGGTCCAGCCGCGTGGCGTCGCCGTAGAACACCCGGTAGCCGAAGGTGCGCGCCGCCTCGATCATCTCGGCGTTGTGGTCCAGCACGGTGACCGGGATGCCCTGGGCCAGCAGCGTGCGCCCGACGATCTGGCCATAGCGGCCAAAGCCGGCCATGATCACCGGCGCGTCCTGCGGCTCGGAGATTTCCTCCAGTGCCGGCGCATTGCCGTTGGCCCAGCGCGGCAGCAGCAAGCGGTCCACCGCCACCAGAAGCAGCGGGCTCAGCAGCATCGACACCGCCACCGCACCATTGAGCAGCGACGCCGCCTCGGGTGTCAGCAGCTTCGAGCCGGCGGCGGCCTGGAACACGACGAACGCAAACTCGCCGCCCTGCGCCAGCAGCAGCGCAAAAACCGGCCGCTCCTGAAACGGCAGGCCAGCCGCCCGCGCCAGCCCCCAGATCAGCGCCAGCTTGACCAGCAGGAACCCCAGCACGATGGCCGCCATCACGCCAGGCGCGCCCAGCAGCACACCGAAGTCGATGCTCATGCCCACGGCGATGAAAAACAGCCCCAGCAGCAGCCCTTTGAACGGCTCGATGTCGGTCTCCAGCGCGCGCCGGTATTCGCTTTCGGCCAGCAGCACACCGGCCAGAAACGCGCCCAGCGCCATCGACAGGCCCAATGACTGCATCAGCGCGGCGATGCCCACCACCAGCAGCAGCGCGGCGGCGGTGAAGATTTCCGGTGTGTCGCTGTTGGCAATCCAGCGCAGCGCCGGGCGCAGCAGCAGCCGCCCGCCCAGCACCACGGCGGCAATGATGGCCAGCACGCGCAGCGCCTCCAGCCAGTGGCTCGCATCGCCGGTTCCCGTGGCGGCGCCGGCCGCGCCGCCGTTCAGGCCTGCCAGCAGCGGCAGCAGCGCGAGGATGGGAATGGCCGCCATGTCCTGGAACAGCAGGATGGAAAAGGCCGTCTGCCCGCTGGCGGTGCGCATCTGGTTGCGCTCCTGCAGCACCTGCAGCGCGATCGCGGTGGACGACAGCGCCAGCCCCAGCCCCGCCACCAGCGCCACCGTCCAGCTGACGCCGGCCGCCATCGCCACGGCGGTCAGCACCGCCGCACAGCCCAGCACCTGCGCGCTGCCCCAGCCGAAGATCGGGCGGCGCAGCGCCCACAGCCGCCGCGGCTCCAGCTCCAGACCGACCAGAAACAGCATCAGCACCACGCCGAACTCGGCAAAGTGCAGGATGTCGTCCACGTTGTTCACCAGCGCCAGTCCCCACGGCCCGATCGCCATGCCGGCAGCCAGATAGCCGATGATGGCGCCCAGTCCCAGCGCACGGGAAAGCGGCACGACGATGACGGCCGCGCTCAGGTAGATGACGCTGTTGAGCAGCCAGGTGGGTGCGTGTTCCATCGCGCTAACATACCTGAAACCGGCTGCAGCAAGCGGTACTGCGGCGCCTGCAGGCGATGCAGCCGGTCGTCAGAACAGGCAAGGAGGCCACAGATGCCGGTGATCGTCGTCGTCAACCCGAAGGGTGGGGTGGGAAAAACCACCATCGCCACCAACGTCGCGGGCTACCTGGCGAGCCGGGGCCATGCGGTGATGCTGGGCGACGCGGACCGGCAGCAGTCGAGCCGGCTGTGGCTGTCGCTGCGGCCCGAGTCGGTGGCGCCCATCACCAGTTGGGACCTGTCTGCGGACCAGATCGCCCGCCCGCCCAAGGGCACGACACATGTGGTGCTCGACACGCCGGGCGGCCTGCGCGGCGGGCGTTTCAAGGACATCCTGAAACTGGCCGACAAGGTGATCGTGCCGTTGCAGCCCAGCGTGTTCGACATCTTTGCCACCCGGGCGTTTCTGGACGACCTGGCCGCCACCCGCCATGCCAGCCGCCTGCATGTGGCGCTGGTGGGCATGCGGGTCGACGCACGGGCGCTATCGGCCGACAAGCTGCGCGAGTTCACCGACGCGCTGGGCGTGCCGGTGCTGGGCATGCTGCGCAACACGCAGAACTATGTGCACCTGGCCGCGCGCGGGCTGACGCTGTTCGACGTGGCGCCGGCGCGGGTCGAGAAAGACCTGGCGCAGTGGCAGGAGTTGTGTCGCTGGCTCGACACACCCTGAGCCGCCGCCCGGCTACAGTCGCGCCCATGAAAACGTTTCAAACCCTTCAGGACCTGGCCGCTTGCGTGGGCCAGGAGATCGCCGTCAGCGACTGGATTCTCATCACGCAGGAACACGTCAACCAGTTTGCAGAGGCAACGGGTGACCGCCAGTGGATCCATATCGATGTGGAAAGAGCCAAAGCCGGCCCGTTCGGGGCACCCATCGCGCATGGTTTCTTCACGTTGTCACTGATTCCGCAGTTTTTTGAATCGACGTTCGAAATCACCGAGTCGAAGATGGGTGTGAACTACGGGCTGAACAAGGTGCGCTTTACCGCGCCGGTGCCAGTGGGCAGCCGCCTGCGCGCCCGCATGAAATTGCTCAGCGCCGACCCGATCGACAACAACGGCCTGCAGATGGCCTGGGAAGTGATCATCGAGCGCGAAGGCGCCGACCGGCCCGTCTGCGTGGCCGAATCGCTGTCGCGCCGGTACTGATCGGAATCGGCAGGACATGTCCCCTGCCGAGGGGGACCCCCTGGCCATCCAGTAGGCATTTGTAGAGACTTTTCGGCACTAATCCAGCGTCAGTTGGTGCTTTTCAGCTATTGAAATCGTAGTTTCCAAAGTCGTTCTGCCGCCACGCCTCGAACACCGTCACCGCCACTGCGTTCGACAGGTTGAGGCTGCGCTGGCCCTCGCGCATGGGCAGGCGCAACTGCTGCGATGTTGAGATAGCCTCTCGCACATGCGGTGGCAGGCCGCGTGTCTCGGCCCCGAACACCAGCCAGTCGCCCGGCAAAAAAGCCACATCGTGTACGGCGCGGGTGCCGCGGGTGGTGAGCGCGAACAGGCGCGCCGGATTGGGCTTCTCGCTGGCCAGGAAAGCGTCCCAGCCGGCGTGGCGGCGCACCTCGGCGTACTCGTGGTAGTCGAGCCCCGCGCGGCGCATGTGCTTGTCGTCCATCGAAAAACCCAGCGGTTCGATCAGGTGCAGCTTGCAGCCAGTGTTGGCCGCCAGCCGGATCACGTTGCCGGTGTTGGGCGGAATCTCGGGCTCGACCAGGACGATGTGGAACATGGGCGAATTGTCGCCGCCTCGGGCGCAAGCAGCACAGGTTGCGCAGCGGCAAGCGTGGGGGCATCGGCCGCCGCGCAGGGCCGCCCCAAGCAAGGCCAGCCCCCTCGGGGGGCAGCGCAGCACACGCAGTGGCAAGCGTGGGGGCAATCACTCGGTCCGCGCCAGCACCAGCGCGGTGATGTGGGCGGCGCCGGCCAGTCGCAAGGCGCTGGCCGCCGCGTACAACGATGCGCCGCTGGTCATTACGTCGTCGACCAGCACGATCCGGCGGCCGGTGATTTCGCGCACCCGCAGCGGCTCGACTGCAAAGGCGCCGCGCACGTTGCGCTGGCGTTCTTCACGGGGCAGGGCGGTCTGGTGGGGGGTGTCGCGGGTTCGCAGCAGCAGGGCGGCTTCGGTCTTGTTCGCATCAAGTTTGCGGGCCAGCAGCAAGGCCTGGTTGAAGCCGCGTTCGGCCAGCCGCTCGCGCGACAACGGCATGGGCAGCACCCGGTCAGCCTGCTCCAGCGCCGGCTCGACCCAGGGCGTGCTGCGCAGCACGGTGGACAAAGCACCCGCCCAGCCGGGCTGGCCGCCGAACTTGAACTGAGCCACGCAGTCGCTCCACGGCCAGGCGTAGTCCACCGCAGCCAGGCAGGCATCCAGTGGCGGCGGGTGGGTCAGGCAGGCACCGCACTGACGCACGCCGTCGGGCACTTTCAGCGCGCAGGTGCTGCAGCGGGGCACCGGCTGGGCAAATCGCGCCACGCAGCCATCACACAACACGCGCGAAGGCCAGGCGTGGCAGATGGCGCAACGGGCGGGCAGGCGGTCCAGCGCCCCGAGAATGAGCTGGCGGAACATGGAGTCCCTATACTGCCACGGCACTGCGAGCCGGCAGCGCGCCGATCGGCCAACCCGCCGCACATTCTTTGCATTTTCAACCCCGACCACCCTTGATGGCCAACGAACGCCCGCCCACATTGGATGCCGCCGCTGCCGAGCGCTGGGCGCAACGGCCGCTGCGGACGGGCGAGGAACTCGCTTCGCCCTGGCTGCACGAAGAAGTGGCGCGGCGCATGGAAGAGCGGCTGCAGTGGATCAAGCTGCAGCCGCGCAACTGGGCGCATTGGGCGCCGCTGCGCGGCGGGCTGACCGCGCATGGGCTGCTGGGCCGGCGCTACCCGAAGGCACAGGCGCTGGTGGTAGAGCCGGCGGCCGCCCATCTGCGCCAGGTCCGGGATCACCTGAAGACACCCTGGTGGCAGCCCTCGGGCTGGGGCGCGCCATCCACCCGGATCGCCGGCGCGCTGGAGCCCGCCAGCGTGCAGATGCTCTGGGCCAACATGGCGCTGCACATGGCGGCCGACCCCCAGGCGCTGCTGGCGAACTGGCAGCAGGCCATCGCAGTGGACGGCTTTCTGATGTTTTCCTGCCTGGGGCCGGACACACTGCGCGAGCTGCGCACCGTCTACGCAGCGCTGGGCTGGCCGGCGCCGACGCATGAATTCACCGACATGCACGACTGGGGCGACATGCTGGTGCAGGCCGGCTTTGCCGAGCCGGTGATGGACATGGAACGCATCCGCCTGAGCTTTGCCACCCCCGAGCGGCTGCTGCAGGAGCTGCGCGGCCTTGGCCGCAACCTGAGCCGGCACCGTTTTGCCGGACTGCGCGGACGCCGCTGGCATGGCGCTCTGCAGCAGGCCCTTGCGCAGCAGCTGGTCAGCGCCGAGGAGGACGGGCGGCTGACCGTGACGTTCGAGGTCATTTATGGCCACGCCTTCAAGCCGGCGCCGCGTTTGCCGGTGCACACGGAGACAGCGGTGAGCCTGGAGCAAATGCGGGACGCTTTGCGGCAGCGCAACAAGAATCACGCCGATCGTTGAGAAAAATCAATGTCCCTCCGGGTTGGGCTAAAATCAGCCGCTAGAGATATATCCCGTCGGGCTGATTCCCGAAGTACCGTTTTTCAAGCTTGACGCGTGTCAAATCCAGTGTTTCGCTTCGCCAGGGTTTCCGGTCAGAACATTGACTGGTTGCTCAAACGCAATTGCTCCGTGACCCCGGTCCAGCTGGCCTGGATGTACGGACCACTGTGCGTGGTGTCGCTGGGCATCGGGGTTTGGTTCTGGTCGATGGGTGCCTGGTTCGTGCTGGGGTTCGCCGGCATTGAGGTGCTGGCGGTAGGGTTTGCGCTGCTGGTGTTTTCGCGCCACGCAACCGATGGCGAGACGATCTCGCTGCGGGGCAGTCAGCTGGTGGTCGAGCTGGAAACGGCCGGTCGCCACGAACGCGCGGAATTCAGCCGTGACCGGGTCCGCGTGGAGCCCAAGGCTGGGGACAACTCGTTGATCGAGGTGTCCGGTCAGGGTCGATCAGTCAAGGTGGGGCGCTTCGTGCGCCCCGAATTGCGCCCGGTGCTGGCGCACGAGATACGGCGGGCGTTGCGCCATGCGTGACGCCGGATGGTGGTGGCGGCTTTAATTGATGCAAGAGAAGTGAACACGATGAAGAACTTTCCCAACAAGCTGGCTTCAGGACTGCGTCTTGCGGGTATGTGGGCGGGTGCCTGGGCGGCAACGGCGGCGCACGCGGTGGGCGACCTCAAGGGTGGCCCCTCGGTGATGCAGCTCAACTTGCCGGAACCGGCGACCAGGATTGCGGCCGAACAGAACTCGCTGCACTGGATGATGCTGATCCTGTGCACGGTCATCTTTGTGGCCGTGTTCTCGGTCATGTTCTATTCCATCTGGAAGCACCGCAAGTCGGTCGGTCACAAGGCGGCCAACTTTCATGAATCGGTGACGGTCGAAATCATCTGGACCGTCATTCCCTTCCTGATCGTGATCGGCATGGCCTTGCCGGCCACCAAACTGCTGGTGGCGCAGAAAGACACCTCCAATGCCGACCTGACGATCAAGGCGACCGGCTATCAGTGGAAATGGGGTTACGACTACATCAAGGGGGAGGGTGAAGGCATTGGCTTCATCTCCACGCTCGATACCGCCCAGCGCGTGATGTCCAACTCCGGCAAACCCGAGGGTGACGATTACCTTTTCAAGGTCGACAACCCGCTGGTCGTGCCGGTGGGCAAGAAGGTGCGAATCATCACCACGGCAGCCGATGTGATCCATGCCTTTGCGGTGCCGCAGTTCGGCATCAAGCAGGATGCCATCCCCGGTTTTGTGCGCGATACCTGGTTCAAGGCCGAAAAAACTGGCGACTTCTACGGTCAGTGTCAGGAACTGTGTGGCAAGGAGCACGCCTACATGCCCATCCACGTGAAGGTGCTGTCAGCGCAGGACTACTCTCAGTGGGTCGATGGTGAAAAGAAGAAACTCGCCGCCAAGGCCGACGATCCCAGCAAGGTCTGGACCCAGCCCGACCTGATCGCCCGCGGTGAAAAGGTCTATGCTGCCAATTGCGCGGCCTGCCATCAGGCCAACGGCAAGGGTGCTGGTCCGATCAAGCCGCTGGATGGTGCGGCGGTGGTGCTCGACTCCGATGCCGGCAAGCAGATCATGGTGCTGCTCAACGGCCAGAACAACGGTTCCATGCCCGCTTGGAAGCAGCTGTCCGACACCGAAATTGCTGCGGTGATCACTTACACCAAGAACCATTGGTCCAACCAGACCGGCCAGGTTGTGCAGCCAGCCGCCGTGCAGGCAGCGCGCAAGTAAGCGCCGCCGCATTGAATTGAAGCATTGAGAAGGAAACCGACATGAGCGCAGTTCTGGACAATCACGGCCACGGCGATCACGCCCACGACGATCATCACCATGCACCCACCGGCTGGCAGCGCTGGGTCTATGCCACCAACCACAAGGACATTGGCACGCTGTACCTGCTGTTCGCGTTCACCATGCTGATGATCGGTGGTGTGCTCGCGCTGCTGATCCGTGCCGAGCTGTTTCAGCCCGGGCTGCAACTGGTCAACCCCGAACTGTTCAACCAACTCACCACGATGCACGGCTTGATCATGGTGTTCGGCGCCATCATGCCGGCTTTTGTGGGCTTCGCGAACTGGATGATCCCGCTACAGATCGGCGCGTCCGACATGGCGTTCGCCCGGATGAACAACTTCAGCTTCTGGCTGATGATTCCAGCGGCCGTCATGCTGGCCGGCTCGTTCTTCATGCCCGGTGGCGCACCGGCCGCCGGCTGGACGCTCTATGCACCGCTGACGTTGCAGATGGGCCCGTCGATGGACGCCGGCATTTTTGCCATGCACATCCTGGGTGCTTCATCGATCATGGGGTCGATCAACATCATCGTCACCATCCTGAACATGCGCGCGCCCGGCATGACGCTGATGAAGATGCCGATGTTCACCTGGACCTGGCTCATCACCGCCTACCTGCTGATCGCCGTGATGCCGGTGCTGGCCGGAGCCATCACCATGACGCTGACCGACCGCCACTTCGGCACCAGTTTCTTCAACCCTGCCGGCGGCGGCGACCCGGTAATGTACCAGCACATCTTCTGGTTCTTCGGCCACCCGGAGGTCTATATCATGATCTTGCCGGCCTTCGGCATCATCAGCCAGGTCGTTCCCGCGTTCGCCCGCAAGAAGCTGTTCGGCTATGCGTCCATGGTGTATGCCACCTCGTCCATCGCCATCCTGTCGTTCATCGTCTGGGCGCACCACATGTTCACCACCGGCATGCCGGTGACGGGCC
>JACSRS010000136.1 GCA_014879655.1 Burkholderiaceae bacterium | reverse complement strand
CTTGCCGAAGAATTCCTTGACCTTCTCCTGCACCTTGGGCATGCGGGTCATGCCGCCGACCAGGATCACGTCGTGGATGTCCGAGACGCTGATGCCGGCGTCCTTGATGGCGGTGCGGCAAGGCGCAATGGTGCGCTCGATCAGTTCCTCGACCAGGCTTTCCAGCTTGGCGCGGGTCAGCTTGATGTTCAGGTGCTTGGGGCCCGACGCATCGGCCGTGATGTAGGGCAGGTTGACGTCGGTGGCACCCGAGCTCGACAGCTCGATCTTGGCCTTCTCGGCCGCTTCCTTCAGTCGCTGCAGGGCCAGCACGTCCTTGGACAGGTCCACGCCTTGGTCCTTCTTGAACTCGGAGATGATGTAGTCGATGATGCGCTGGTCGAAGTCTTCGCCGCCCAAGAAGGTGTCGCCGTTGGTGGACAGCACTTCGAACTGCTTCTCGCCATCGACGTCGGCGATCTCGATGATGGACACGTCGAAGGTGCCGCCGCCCAGGTCATAGACGGCGATCTTGCGGTCGCCCTTTTCGTTCTTGTCCAGGCCGAACGCCAGCGCCGCAGCGGTGGGCTCGTTGATGATGCGCTTGACGTCCAGGCCGGCAATGCGGCCGGCGTCCTTGGTGGCCTGGCGCTGTGCGTCGTTGAAGTAGGCCGGCACGGTGATCACCGCTTCGGTCACCGTCTCGCCCAGGTAGTCCTCGGCGGTCTTCTTCATCTTGCGCAGGATGTCGGCGCTGACCTGCTGGGCCGAGATCTTCTTGCCGCGCACTTCGACCCAGGCGTCGCCGTTGTCGGCGGGCACGATGGAGTAGGGCATCAGATCGATGTCCTTCTGCACTTCCTTCTCGGTGAACTTGCGACCGATCAGGCGCTTGATCGCGTACAGCGTGTTTTTCGGGTTGGTCACCGCCTGGCGCTTGGCCGAAGCGCCGACCAGCACTTCGCCGTCTTCCTGGTAGGCGACGATGCTGGGCGTGGTGCGCGCGCCTTCGGCGTTCTCGATCACCTTGGTGGTGTTGCCCTCCATGATGGACACGCAGCTGTTGGTGGTGCCCAGGTCAATGCCGATGATTCTTCCCATGATGTTTCTCCGAGATCTGATGAAGTTGGAATGTCAATAACGTGTGGATAACTTGAGCGGTTTCAAGTCTGCTTCTGTTATTTCGGTGCGGCCACGGTGACCAGCGCCGGGCGCAGCACGCGCTCGGCAATGCTGTAGCCCTTCTGCAGCACCGAGACCACGGTGTTGGCTTCCTGCTCGGCAGGAACCATGCTGATGGCCTGGTGGTGGTGCGGGTCGAACCTGTCGCCCGCCGCCGGGTTGATCTCGATGACCTTGTTGCGCTCCAGTGCGCTTTTCAGCTGACGCAAGGTGGCTTCGGCGCCTTCGCGGATCTGCTCGGAGGTGGCGTTCTGGATCGCCAGGCCGGCCTCCAGGCTGTCCAGGACGGGCAGCAGGCTTTCGGCGAAGCCCTCCAGTGCGAACTTGCGCGATTTACTGATTTCGTCCTCGGCGCGGCGGCGGGCATTTTGCACGTCGGCCTGCGCGCGCAGGTACAGGTCGGCCAGTTCGGCGTTCTTGGATTTCTGGGTATCCAGTTCGGCCTTGGTCCAGGCCAGTTCGTCGTTGCCGCCCAGCGCGGCGGCAGCAGCGGCTTCGAGTTCTTCGGGACTGGGCTCACCGCTCAGCGGGGCGCCAGATGCGTTGGGGTTTTGCTCGGACATGCGGCGTTTTTTGAAAAAAGTGGCAAGAAAGGTCGTAATCCTGCTGATTTGGGGGCTTGCCCCCGGCATTTCAAGGGCTTTTTGCAGCAGGTCGGGCGACTTTTCAGGGCAAGGAGGGCAGCCGCCGCACCGCGCCGGCGCGGCCCGGCAAGGGCCGCGCGGAAACGGACGGGCAGCAACCGGCTGATGCCGGCATGGACCGCCGGGCGATGCCCGGCGTGGCGTCAGCCCTTGACGCCGAGCAGTTCGACGTCGAACTTCAGGGTGGCGTTGGGCGGAATCACGCCGCCGGCGCCACGTGCGCCATAGCCGAGTTCGGCCGGAATGATCAGGGTGCGCTGCCCGCCGACCTTCATGCCGGCCACGCCTTCGTCCCAGCCGCGAATGACCATGCCGGCGCCCAGCGAGAAGACGAAGGGGTCGTTGCGGTCTTTGCTGGAGTCGAATTTGGTGCCCTGGGCGCCGTCCTTGAAGAGCCAGCCGGTGTAGTGCACGGTCACGCTCTGGCCCTTGGTGGCCTCGGCGCCTTCGCCCACGGTGGTGTCGTCATATTGCAAGCCGGTTGCAGTGGTGATCATGGAGAATCCTTTTTAAGTATGAAAAGAGTAGCAATAACCCACTGTTTGACGCTGGGTTGATGCCAAAAACAGGGGGAAATGCTGAAAAAGACCGGGGAGGGGGTGCGACCCGCTGGCCGTGTGCCGATTGTGACGCAAGGTCATGGGCAACCCGGTGGCGCGGCCCGCGCCGCAGGGGCGGGCCGGCAAAACGCGCTTACTTCTTGCGGGCCTGGCTGGCCACCCATTTGGTCGAAAAAGCCTGCAGATCGGACATGCGGCGGGTCAGGTCCAGGCCCGACAGCGTGAGCTTGTAGCCTTCATTGCCATGGCCGATCAGGCCGGCGGCCCGCAGCGCCTTCAAGCGGGTGTTGAGCGTGTTGGGCGTGATGCCGCCGACGCTGTCCTGCAGCAGGCGGAAAGTCTGGGGATGGCCGTCCTTGAGCGCCCAAAGCACGCGCATCGCGTAGCGGGTTTCAAGCAGGGCCAGCAACTGGCTGATGGTGACGTTTTCCTTGGAACTCATCGAAAGTCTCCTCATGGCGGTGATCGGAGCCGACCCGTGGCAGTGGCAGGGGGGCGAGGCGACTATAGCGCAAATTGCCTTTCGCTACAAGATTCATAGCTTCCGAGCAATCCCTGTATTGACAAGCAGCCTCGAAAGTGGGAGCGAAATCAGTCGGTCCGGTAGACCTTGCGCAACAGGCGCAGCAGGGTCCGGCTTTCGGCGGGCGTAAGCCGGCGCGACGCCTCCGCCTCCAGTTCGCTGGCCGTGACCTCGGCCTTGCGCATCAAGGCCTGGCCTTCGGCGGTCAGGTGCAGCCCCAGCGCCCGCCGGTCGTGCGGGTGGGGTCGGCGCTGAATCAGCCCGCGTTTGACCAGCGCATTGATCATGCCGACCAGGTTGGGCGGCAGGATGAACAGCGCCGCACACAGCTGGCGCGAGGTGATGCCGGGGTTGTGTGTGATCAGCGACAGCACCGAAAAATCCACTGGCCGCAGCCCGTAGACGGCCATGCGCGGCAGGAATTCGGCAATCACGGCGAGCGCCGCGCGCCGGGCGTTGTAGCCCAGCAGCGTTTCGAGGTAGCTGGTGTCGACCGCTTCCACCGCCGGGGCGGGCGGGTCACCGGCCGCCCCGGCCGCTGATCGCGGCGGGCGAGCGGAGGGGGCTTTGCTGTTGGCGCGTGTGGTCATCGGATCGGCGAGCATATCGGGTTTGAATGCCGCTGCGCAGGCGGGCGGATCAGACCATGGTGAGGGCCGCGCCGGACCGGCAACGCGAACGAATGATCGCCACGCGCATGTCGAATTCGGGCAGCACCCAGTGGCGAAGGGCGTTTGCAGGGGCTTGCCAGCGTGTGGGGAGCTCGGGTGTCGAGGGCGTGAGCGCCGCTTCAATCCGCGTCCAGCCCCAGCCCAGCAGGGCAACGGCGACCGCGCGCAGGTAGTCGTCAGCGACCCAGAAAGCCAGCGCGGCTTCGGTCGCAGACGCCTTGACCAGTTCCTGCGTCAGCTCGTCCAGCGTTTCCAGCTGGCGCAGGGTCTGCGCTTCGGCTGTGCGGGCGGGGTTCAGGTCGGCGCGCAACCCGCTCAGCAGCGCTCGCAAGCCCTCGCCACCGTCGGCCAGCACCTTGCGAACCAGCAGATCGATCGCCTGAATCTCGTTGGTGCCCTCGTAGATCATGGCCACACGGGCGTCCCGCACATGCTGCTCGATGCCCCACTCGCGCACGTAGCCGTGGCCGCCGAATACTTGCAGGCACTCGCTCCCGCCGTAGAAGGCCTGGTGTGTGAAGGCTGCCTTGATGACCGGGGTGATCAGGCTGCACCAGCGCTGCGCGGCCTCGCGCCGCTGCTCATCGGGGTGGGACTTGGCAAGATCCAGTTCCAGCGCCGTGCGGTAGGCGATGACGCGCCCGCCGTCGATCCAGGCACGCTGCGTTTGCAGGATGCGCTGCATGGCGGGGTGCTCGGCGATGAGGTCTGCCTCGGCCGCGGACCTGCCGCGGCCGGGCGCGCGCATCTGGCGGCGTTCTCTTGCGTAGGCGTCTGCTTTTTGCCAGGCCGCATCGAGCAATCCAACGCCTTGCAAGGCAACGTGCAGCCGCGCTGCATTCATCATGACAAACATGGCGTTCAGACCGCGGCCCGGTTCGCCGACGATCCAGCCGGTGGCATCGTCAAAGCGCATCACGCAGGTCGGGCTGCCGTGCAAGCCCATTTTTTCCTCGATGCGCTCGCAGACCACGGCACTTCGGTCGCCATTGGCATAGAACTTGGGCACCAGGAACAGCGACAGCCCTTTCGGCCCGGGGGGTGCATCGGGCAGGCGCGCCAGCACCAGATGAACGATGTTGTCGGTCAGGTCGTGTTCACCACCGGAGATGAAAATCTTGGTACCAGACAAATGGTGGCTGCCATCGGACTGGGGCACGGCCTTGGTGCGGCACAAGCCCAGATCGCTGCCGGCATGCGGCTCGGTCAAACACATGGTGGCCAGCCATTCGCCGGTGGCGATCTTCTGCAGGTAGCGCGCCTTGAGCGCGTCGGACGCATGGTGCCGCAGACATTCATAAGCGCCGTGCAGCAGACCCGGTGCCATCGTCCAGCCATGATTGGCTGCACTCAGCATTTCGTACAACGTGGCCTCCAGCACGGTCGGCAGGCCCTGTCCGCCATCTTCGACCGCGCAGGCCAGTGCCGGCCAGCCGGCTTGCCAGAATGCCTGGTAGGCATCACGAAAACCTGGCGCCATGGTCACGGTTCCGGCTCGCCATTGCGCGCCGACTTCGTCGCCCTCACGATTGAGGGGAGCGACCACTTCGCCGACGAACTTGCCAGCCTCGTCCAGCACCTGTTGCATCAGGTCGGGGTCGACTTCGTTGAAGGCACTGAGCGCCTGCAGTTGAGCCGGGACCTGCAGGACCGCAGTCAGAATGAAGGCGATGTCGTCGGTGGGGGGGTGGTAGGCGTTCATGGTCGCTATCCAAGGCTCGGTTGCAGCCGACCGTCCGATGCCGGATCAAAGCTGGCCAGTCGAGAATGTTGGTGGGGATGGCGCTGCGGTCCGGGGTCAGGGCTTGCGTCTCAGGCTGTGGTTTTGCGCGCTGCGCCCAGGTAGGTGTCGATGACCCTGGAGTCGACCGCCAACTCGTCGGCCACGCCGCTCAGCGCCACCTCGCCCATTTCCAGCACGTAGCCGTAGTCGGCGGTTTCCAGCGCGGCACGGGCGTTCTGCTCGACCAGCAGGATGGTGACGCCGGTCTTGCGAAGGTTCTCGACGGTGTGGAAGATTTCCCGCACCACCAGCGGTGCCAGGCCCAGGCTGGGCTCGTCGAGCATCAGCAAGCTGGGCTGCGACATCAGTGCACGGCCCACGGCCAGCATCTGTCGTTCTCCGCCCGACAGGGTGCCGGCCAGTTGTGTGCGCCGCTCCTTCAGGCGCGGGAACAGTTCGTACACCTGTTCCAGTCCTTCCCGCCAGCGCTTGTTGCCCAGGCGCATCTGGCGGTAGCCGCCCAGCACCAGGTTGTCTTCAACGGGCATGGTGCCGAACAGTTCACGCTTCTCCGGGACCAGGGCGATGCCCATCATCACGCGCTCCTCCAGCGACAGGTCGATGATGTTCTGTCCCTCAAATTCGATTTGACCCCGTCCGGGCAGAAGGCCCATCAGGGTGTTGAGCAGCGTGGATTTGCCAGCGCCATTGGGTCCGATCACGGTAATGACGCTGCCCTTCGCGGCTTCAAGCTGGATGCCGTGAAGGACCTCGGCGCGGCCATAGCCCGCGTGCAGACCGGTAACTTTGAGCAAGGGGTGGGTCATTTCAGTGTTCCGTTCCCAGATAGGCCGCGCGCACGACGGGGCTGGCCTGGATTTGCGCCGGTGTGCCTTCGGTCAGCAAGGTGCCGAATTCCATGACCACCAGGTGTTCGCACACCTCCATCACCAGGTCCATGTCGTGCTCCACCAGCAAGATGCTCATGCCTTCGCTCTGGAGCTGGCGCAGCACCTGGATGAGATCCTGTTTCTCCTTGTGGCGCAGTCCGGCCGCGGGCTCGTCGAGCAACAGCAGCGCCGGATCGGAGCACAGCGCGCGCGCAATTTCCATCAGGCGCTGGGGTCCCATCGCCAGGTTGCCTGCCTGCTCGTGCAAGTACTCGCCCATGCCGATGCGCTCGAGCTGGCGCTGGGCTTCTTTCATCATGCGCTGCTCTTCGGCCTTGTTGATGCGCAGCATCGAGGCAAGAATGCCGCTGCGCCCGCGCGTGTAGGCGCCCATGGCCACGTTTTCGAGCACCGTCATGTCGGGAATCATCTTGACGTGCTGGAAGGTGCGCGCCATTCCCTGGCGCGCAATGCCTCGCGCCTGCAGGTTGCTGATGTCCTGGCCGCGAAACAGCACCTGCCCGCTGGTCTTGGACAGCGTCCCGGTGATCAGGTTGAACGTGGTGGACTTGCCGGCGCCGTTGGGGCCGATCAGGCCGACGATCTGTCCGCCGGCAATCTGGAAGCTGATGTCGTTCACCGCTGTCAGGCCACCAAACTGCTTGCGGATCTTTTCCACCTTCAGCACCGGCTCGCCCTTGGCCGGTTTGCTGCGGCTGGGCAGGTTGCCGGCGTTGTGCCAGTCGATCCGGCGCGGGGCGCTCGGGAAGTACCGCGCGACCAGCGACCACAACCCGTCCGGCATGTACTTCAGCACCAGCACGATGGCAATGCCGAACACGATCACTTCGTAGCTCCCGCTGGTGCCGATCAGGGCGGGCAACGCCACCTGCAGGTAGTCGTCGAGCAGTTTGATCAGTCCGGCACCCACGATCGCACCCCAGACGTAGCCCACGCCGCCGACCACCGTCATGAACAGGTATTCGATGCCCATCTTCAGACCGAAGGCCGAAGGATTCACCGTCAGCTGGAAATGCGCCAGCAACCAGCCGCCTATGGAAGCCAGAATGGCCGCGATCAGGAAGATGCTGACCTTGTACTGGAAGGTGTTGATGCCCATCGCCTCGGCCATCTGCGAGGCGCCCTTGAGCGAGCGGATGGCACGTCCGGGGCGCGAATCCAGCAGATTCAGCAGCGCCGCGGCACCGGCCAGAACAATCACCCAGGTCAACACAAAGAACAGCCGTCCCTGACCGATGTCGAGGCCGCCAATCGACAGGCTCTTCAAGCCCTGCAGGCCGTCGTATTTGCCCAAAGGCGCCAGGTTGCCCATCAGATAGTAGAGCGACAGTCCCCAGGCGATGGTGGCCAGCGGCAGGTAGTGCCCGGACATGCGCAGGGTGATGGCGCCGACGATCAACGCGCTGGCTGCCGTGATCCCCAGGCCCACAAAAAGGGTCAACCACGGGGACATGCCGGTATTCAGTGTCAGCCAGGCGGTGGTGTACGCGCCGATGCCCACGAAAGCGGCCTGACCGAAAGAAGTCAGTCCGCCCACCCCGGTGAGCAAGACCAGACCCAGGCACACCAGGGCATACAGGCCGATGTAGTTGAGCTGCACGATCCAGAAGTCCGGCAAGGGCAACAGGGCCGCTGCCGGGACGGCCAGTGCGAGCAATACCAGTGGGAGATTTTTGAACTTCATGTCAATGGTCCTCGTCTGAGTGACCGCCGAGCAGCGAGCGCGCGAGGAGGACGGGCAGGATGATGGTGAAGACGATCACCTCTTTGAAGGCACTGGCCCAGAACGCGCCAAAGGATTCAACGATGCCCACAAAAAGTGCGCCGACGAGTGCTCCGGGGTAACTGGACAGCCCGGCAATGACCGCAGCCACGAAGCCCTTTAGGCCGATCAGAAAGCCAGAGTCATAGAAGACCGTGGTGGTCGGCCCGATCAGCAGGCCGGACAAGGCTCCGATGAAAGCGGCAACCAGGAAGGTCAGTTGGCCCGCGCTGTGACTGGAAATGCCCATCAGCCGGGCACCTGTCCGGTTGACGGCTGTGGCTCGCAGGGCCTTGCCGCGTAAGGATCGCTCGAAGTACAGCCACAGCAGAACAATCAGCGCCAGCGAAGCCGCAAAAATGATGATCATCTGGCCCGATACCGTGACCGGTCCCAGATTGAAGCGCTCGTTCCAGAAGGGCGGATTGCGGAAACCTTCCGCGCCGAAAAAAAGCAGGCCCAGGCCGGTCATGGCAAAGTGCACACCGACCGAGACAATCAGCAGTACCAGCGGCGGCGCCGATTCCAGCGACTGGTAGGCCACCCGGTACAGCAGGGGCCCGAACGCCGTCACGATGGCCACGCTCAGTGCGGCCTGTATCCACATCGGGAATTGTTGCGGTGCTGCCCAGAAGGACACACCCGAAACGATGGCGGGAAACAGCAGGGTCTTCAGTGCGGCCTTCAGCGCATTGCCCACACGACCTGTGTGACGCCAGCGCGAGACGGTTTCCATCAACGCAGCCAGGACCGCCACAATCATCAGCAGCCAGACGGTGCCGGGGGTCTTGCCCGATTGCAGCATGGCCAGTGTCAGCGCCCCGTAGGCAACGAACTCGCCCTGAGGGATGAAGATCACCCGGGTGACGGTGAAAACCAGTACCGTGGCCAGTCCCAGCAGGGCGTAGATGGCACCGTTGGTCACGCCATCCAGCATCAGAATGCTGGCTATCGAGGAGTCCATGGCGTGCCTTGTTGTGAGAGTGCGGGAAGTTTCATGGAAGCACCGGATAAGCATCGGGGGCGTTGCAAGCGGTGTTGCAACGCCCCCGCTGTCAAGGGTTTACTGGACGATGAACTTGCCGTCCACCACCTGGGTCATGACGCCGGTCTCCAGTGTGTAGCCGTCATGGTCCTTGGCGGTCCAGTTCATGACACCGTGCGAGAAGACGGTGCGCCCCATGTTTTCCAGGCCATCACGGATGGCCATGCGGAACTCGGGCGTGCCCGGTTTGGCGCTCTTCAGTGCCACCGGAATCACTTTTTCCATGGCAATCTGGAAGTCGTAGGCGTGGCCCGCAAACTGGTTGCGTGAATTGGGGCCGTTTGCCTTTTCAAAGTTGGTGACAAAGTTGATCGCCTGCTTCTTGGACGGGTGGCTCTCGGGCAACTGGTCTCCCAGCAGCGCAGGGCCGGAGACAACGTATGTGCCTTCAACCGTCTTGCCACCAATGCGCATCAAATCCGGTGTCGCCGCCGCATGGGTCTGGTAGACCTTGCCCTTGTAGCCGCGTTCAGCCAGCGCCAGCTGGGGCATGGCAGCGCCTGACCCGGATGCGACAACCAGGATTGCGTCAGGATTGGCAGATACCAGCTTGAGCGCCTGGGGGGTCACGCTGGTATCGGTGCGGGCAAAGCGCTCCACGTCAACCATCTTGATGCCGGCCTTTTCCAGCATCGGCCCCATGGCGCCCAGCCAGCCCTGGCCGTAGCCGTCGGCATAACCCAGAAAGCCGACGGTTTTGACGCCCTGCTTCTTCATGTGCTCGACGACGGCATGGGCCATCACCGTAAAACCCTGGGGCAGGCGGAACAGGAACGATTCCTTGTCGCCCTGGGGCGGCACGGGCGCTCCGGATACCTGAGCGGTCTTTGCGTCAAATGCGATCGGTACCACGGCCGCAGAGGTCGGCGTCAGATTCGCACCAAAGATGACGTCAACCTTGTCTTCGGTCACGAACCTGCGCGCATTGGCGGCTGCTTTTCCGGGGTCGGAAGCATCGTCAAGAATGATCAGGTCCACCTTTTCACCACCAATGGTCTTGGGGAACAGGTTGAGCTGCTTCTGCATCGGAATACCCAGGCCGGAGCCCGGACCTGTCAACGACAGGGTGACGCCGACCTTGACGTCGGCCATTGCGACCGTGGCAGCAGTGGCGGTGATGGCCAGGGCCACGAGGGATTTCTTGAGTTTCATGCTTGTCTCCTGATAAAGGTGGGTAGAAAGAACGCAGGGGGAAGGGAACACACGGAAAAGTCAGCTGCAAAGGGCCTTGATGTCCTCGGGCACGGGGATCGCCTTGATGCGGTCCGGTTCGCCCTCGGGGTGAATGACGAAGGCGCGCGTTTCGCGGCCCTCACACAGCACCGTGTCGCCACGCATCACGACATGTTTTTGAACAAAGGTTTTGGCGGCCCAGGACTCGATACTGGTGAGCACCTGCAGCGTTTCGCCGTAGGTGGCCGGGCGCATGAACTTCGTGTGGATTTCCAGCAGCGGCGTACCGATGATGCCGGTGGTCTTTTTCAGTTCGCGCCAAGGCGGCACCCCGCATTCCATGAAGAAATGCAGCGAGGCCGCGTCCATCCACTTCGAGAAGTTGGGGAAGAACACGATGCCAGCCGGGTCGCAGTCGCCGAACTGCACCTTGATCTCGTAAACGGTGGATTTGCTCATGGGGATGTCGGGTTCCTGGGCGCTCAGCGCGGTGCCATGCGCAGCGCTCCGTCCAGGCGGATCACCTCGCCGTTCAGGTGCGAATTGGTCACGATGTGGCAGGCCAGTTGCGCAAATTCTTCGGGCTTGCCAAGCCGCTGCGGGAACGGAATGCTCGCCGCCAGCGAGGCTTGCACCGGTTCCGGCAACTGCTTGAGCAGCGGCGTGGCAAACAGGCCGGGTGCTATGGTGCAGACGCGAATGCCGTGCTGCGCCAGATCGCGTGCCATGGGCAGCGTCATGCCCGCCACGCCAGCCTTTGAGGCGCTGTAGGCCTGCTGGCCGACCTGACCGTCAAAGGCAGCGACCGAAGCGGTGAAAACCATCACGCCCCGCTCGCCGTCTTCCAGCGGGTCCAGCTTGGCGCAGGCGGCGGCGAACAGGCGCGCCGCGTTGTAGGTGCCGATCAGGTTGACGTTGATGACGCGGGCGAAATCTTCCAGCGGGGCGGCGTTGCCATCCTTGCCGACAATCCGCTTGGCCGACCCGATGCCGGCAATGTGGCCCAGGATGCGCGCCGGGCCGTGGGCCGCTGCGGCGGCGTCAATGGCAGCCTGCAGGCTGGCGCTGTCGGTGATGTCGCACAGGCAGGCTACGCCGCCAATTTCCGCGGCCACGCGTTCGGCGTTGGCCAGATTCACGTCGAGCACCGCGACTTTGGCGCCCAGGCGCGCCAGTTCACGTGCGGTTGCCTCACCGAGGCCCGACCCACCGCCGGTGACGAGTGCGGCCTGTCCTTGAATGTTCATCTTGCAGACTCCTTCATACTTTCATTTCAATAGCTGAAACTGACCATCTGACGATGGGATTTGCCGGAATTCATCTGAAAATCGGGTTCAGACGCCCTGGGGGTTCTCAATCAGCAGGGCAATGCCCTGGCCGCCGCCGATGCAGGCGCTGCTGATGCCATAGCGCAGGCCGCTGCGCTGCAGTTCGCGCGCCAGCGTGATCGTCAGCCGCACGCCGGTCGCCGCCAGCGGGTGACCCAGCGCAATGGCTCCCCCGTTGACGTTGAGCTTGTCCATGTCCAGCCCCAGTTCCCGGCCCACAGCCAGCGTCTGCGCGCCCTGCGCTTCGTTGATCTCGAAACGGTCAATGGCGTCCAGTGTGAGGCCAGCGCGTTCCAGCAGCAAGCGGATCGCCGGCGCCGGGCCGATGCCCATGATCTCCGGCGGCACGCCCACCACGGCCGCCGCAACCACGCGCGCCAGCGGATTCTTGCCTTCGGCGCGCACATAGCTGCCCGACGCCACCACCGCAGCGGCGGCGGCATCCACGAGGGCCGAGCTGTTGCCGCCGGTCTGCACGCCGCCCGGGTACACGCTGCGCAGTTTCGCCAGCACCTCGACCGGGGACAGGCGGGCGTGCGTGTCCTGCGCGACCTCGGTGAGCTTGCCCTGCAGCCGTATGCCGCGCGTTGCGTAGCCTTCGAGCTCGAACTTCTCGGTGATCACTGGCACGATTTCGCCAGCGTGGAAGCCGGCCTGTTGCGCGGCGACGGCCTTGGCAAACGAGTGGGAAGCGAAGGCGTCAACCTGCTCGCGCGTGATGCCGTATTTCTTTGCCAGGTTCTCGGCCGTCTGGATCATCGTGATGCCGGCGGTCGAGTCGGTCAGCGCTTCCCACAGAAAGTCCTTGAATTCGACGGGTGCGCCCAGCTTGAAGCCTGTACGGTGCGTGAACGACGCGATCGGGTTGCGCGTCATCGATTCGGCGCCGGTGACCAGTGCCACGTCGGCGCAGCGATTCTGGATCTGCTCTCCGGCCTGGCGGAACAGCTCAAAGCCGGTGCCGCAGATCCGCTGGGCCATCAGGGCCGGCACTTCCTGTGGCACGCCGGCGTACAGCCCGATGTGGCGCGGCAGCATGAACTGTTCGTAGTCACCCGGCGCCATGTTGCCCGCGATCACCGTGCCAACATGGTCGGCCGGAACGCCGGCGCGTGCCAGTGCCGCGCGTGCGGCCTTGATGCCGAGGTCGGTCGGCGAGATATGGCCCAGTGCGCCGCAGTAATCGATCATCGGCGTGCGCACGCCATCGACGATCCAGATGTCTTCGAATGCGTTGAAAAAGCCGGGTTGTTTGCGGTTGCTCATGGTGATTCCAGTTGGGCGGTTGTGGGGTGCGCTGCTTCTGTTCAGCGTGGTGTGGGGGTCAGCAGCCCGGGCAGCGTGCCGTCATGCAACGCTTTCACCGTTGCAGCCCGGTTCGCCAGCACGGCGCGCTGGTTGATCGAGCCTTTGTCGGTGACCTCGCTGCGGTCAATCGTGGGCGGCTCGGCCAGCAGGCACATCCGGGCAACGCGGCTGGCACTGCCGGTTGCGCTGGACGCCAGTTCATCCAGCAGCTTCTGAAAGCGCGCGCGCACCGGCTGGCTGGCCAGCACGGCATCGACCGTGGCGTCGGCACCCAACCCGCTCAGGGCACGGCAGGCAGCCAGGTTGGGGAACACCATGGCGCCGACCTCGTGCATGTTCAGCCCCGTGATCACCACGTCCTGCACATGCGGGGCGCCTGCGGCGATGATCTTGCTGCGCATCGGGCCAACACTGACGAAGGTGCCGGTGGCCAGCTTGAAGTCCTCGGCGATGCGGCCGTCGAACTTCAGCCCGAGATGCGGGTTGGCCGGATCGATCCAGCGAGCGGCGTCGCCGGAGCAGAAAAAGCCTTCTTCGTCAAAGTGGGCGGCGGTTTCTTCAGGTGCACGCCAGTAGCCGCGCGTGATGTTGGGGCCGCGATAGCGGATTTCGGTCTTGCCGTCGATGTCTACCAGCTTCAGCTCCAGCCCCGGCGTGGGTACGCCCAGATCGCCGGCGCGGACATGGGGGTTGGTGATGAAGATGGCAAACGGACCGGATTCGGTCATTCCCAGGCCCGTGCCCATGACGATGCGCTCGCCGATTTCGCGTTCTTCGCTCTCGAAAAGGCTGTCCCACACCGGCTGGGCGAGTGCCGCGCCGGCATAGAAGAACATCCGGACGCGCGACAGCAGGCTCTTGCGCAGCAGATCATCGGTCTGCATTGCGTGGGCGATGGCCTCAAACCCGGTGGGCACGTTGAAATAAACCGTGGGCGCGATCTCGCGCAGATTGCGCAGGGTCTCGCCCATCAGCGCCGGCGTCGGCTTGCCATCGTCGATATACAGCGTGCCACCGTGATAGACCACCATGCCGAAGTTGTGGTTGCCGCCGAAGGTGTGATTCCAGGGCAGCCAGTCCACCAGCACCGGCGGCGCCTCGGTCAGCACCGGCATGCTCTGCGCCATCTGCTGCTGGTTGGCACACCACATGCCCTGCGTGTTGATCACGGCCTTTGGCATCTTTGTCGAGCCGCTGGTGAACAGGAACTTTGCAATCGTGTCGGGCCCGGTCGCCTGCATCGCCGCGTCAACTGCCGGCGTGACGGGTGTGGCCAGCAGCGCAGCGAAAGGCGTGCTGGCACGCCCGGCCAGCTCGCCGCTGGTCAGCACGACCTCGACATCGGCGCCCACGGCGGCCTCGATGGCCTTGCAGTAACGGGCACTGTCGGCGGCAAAAACCAGCCCGGGCGTGACGGTTGCCAGTACATGACGCAGCTTGGCGAAGTCCTGGCTGACCAGGGAGTAGGGCGGCGAGGTCGGCACGAACGGCACGCCGGCCACCAGGCAGCCCAGCGCCAGCTGGGCATGTTCGAGGTCGTTCTCGCTCAGGATGACCACGGGTCGGTCAGCGCTCAGGCCCCGGTTGATCAGGGCCTGCGCGATGGCGCGTGCGCTTTGCCAGGCCTGGGCGTAGCTGACGTGCCGCCAGTCGCCGGTGGTGCCGTCGGCAAGCTTGTCGCGCCGCGCCATGAAGGTGCGCTCGGGCGCGACCTGCGCCCAGTGCTGCAGTCGATCGGTCAGGCGCGCGGGGAACGGCTGCAAGCCCTGATCGGCCCGAAGGTAGCGCACGCCGGCGCTGCCTTCGCGCAACTGAACGCGGGTGACGCCGAATGTCATCGGACGGAACCGTGGGGAGGGCTTTTCAGTCATGATGGAGTTGTCAGTTGCCTTTTCCATGAATCCGGGGCGGCTCAGGCCTTTTGCACCTTGGCCGCACGTCCTTGCAGGAAGTCGCGCACGCGCTCCTTGGCTTCCGGCGCGCTTTGTGCAATGGCGGCCATCATGGCTTCGGTAAAGAATCCCTGGTCGGCCGGCTGTTCGGCGATGCGGGGCAACGCATGCATCAGTGCGTAGTTGGTCAGCGGCGCGTTCTGCGCGATGCGAAGTGCCAGTTCCAGGGCCTTGGCAAAGGACTCGCCAGCCGGCACCAGGTACTGCGCCAGGCCGATGCGTTCGCCATCGGCAGCGTTGTAGACCCGGCCGGTCAGCATCATGTCGGTCATGCGCGCGGCGCCGATCAGGCGCGGAATGCGCACGGCACCGCCGCCGCCGACAAAGATGCCGCGCGAGCCCTCGGGCAGGGCATAGAAAGTGGATTCGTCAGCCACGCGAATGTGGCAGGCGCTGGCCAGTTCCAGCCCGCCGCCGACCACTGCGCCATGCAGTGCGGCGATCACCGGTACCGGGCCGTATTGCACGCGCTCCAGTGCTGCGTGCCACATGCGTGAATGCATCAGTCCCTGGCCGGCATCGCGCTCGGACAGTTCGGAAAGATCAAGTCCGGCGCAGAAATGGTCGCCGTCGCCGGCAATGACGGCAGCGCGCACGCTGGCGGGCAGCGTGTCGAAGGTGTCGCGAATCGCCAGTACCAAGGCATCGTTGAGGGCGTTGCGCTTGGCCGGACGGGCGAGCCGGACGATAGCGACTTGTTGCTGGTCGCCTTGAAATTGAACGTGAAGGTCGGGGTGTGCCATTCGGTCTCCTGTTGCGCAATTATGGTTATTAAAAATAACTAAATCAAGGTGATTTTCCGGCCGAAAGATCAGTGTTTACCCTGAGTTTTGGCTGCGACTGATCGAGCGGGGCGCTTGCTTCGGGGGGTGTGAATGGCCGCGAATCGGATGGGCAAACCCGCCTGCGAAAGATGGGTTGTCCGGCCGCATCTGAAAACCGGCGAAAATCACAGGTTTTCCGGCGTGTTGATCTGAAAGCCAACCCGACCGTGCAATCGCCCGCAACTTCGACCAGAGCTCCGCCTGTGACCCACGCTTCATCCCAAATCCACGACACGCAACAGCTCGATGCATTGACCGGCGGTGCGTTCACGGCGGCCACGTCGGGCGACCGCGCCGCGCGCATTCGCGAGTGGCTTGCCACCGACCCTTCACCGGAATTGATGCAGGAAGTCTTCAAGGAGCTCAGCAGCAAGGACAAGGGGGCGGTGCGGCCCCTGCGTGAAAAGCTCGACGAACTGCGCCGCGCCAAGGGGCAGGAGGTGCTCGCCGCCGAGTGGGCCGCCCGTGGCCAGCTGCTGCTCGACACAACCCGGCTGAACATTGCTGACGCCATGGCCTGGCAACGCGATGCGGCCAAAGCGGGCGCGCCACTGTCGCGCGAACCGCTGGCGTCGCTGAAATCGGCGCTGTCCGAGCGGATCAAGGTCGTTGAAGACCTGCAGAACCAGGCGATGGTGCAGCGCGAAGCTGCGGTGCTGCTGGCCCAGCGCATCGAACTGCTGTCGACCAAGAGTTGGAAGGATGCCCAGGCCGTGGCCGACGCGCTGGCAGCCGATGTCGCGCACTGGCAGGCGCAGGCCGATACGCTGGAGCGAGACGCCAACTGGCCCAGCGTGGATGCGAAGTTCACACCGATGGTGGAATCCGCCCGATCGCAGCTGGTGGTGGTCTGGGAGGCTTTTGGCGCTGCGCTGGCACAGGCCGTGGCCGCCGACGGCGATGCTGCTGCCGCCTTGCCGCCGGTGCCGATGTGGGCACAGGAATTGCGCGCCGCGCGGGGTTTGCCGGTGGAAGCGGAGCCGCGTGCCGGCAAGCCGAGGGTGGACCCGGCCGTGCGCGAAGAACAACGCCAGAAGGCGGCGGCCGCCGTGACCGGCGTGCTGGAAAAGGTCGAGCAGGAAGTGGCCGAAGGCCATGGCAAGGCCACCGCCGGTGCGGCCGCTGCGCTGCGCAACGCTTTCAAGGAGCATGGCCGGCATCTGGACAGCGCGCTCGAAGCGCGGGTGCACGCGGCGCTGGGCGCTGCCGGTGAACTCGAAGGTTGGCAGCGCTGGCGCGCCGACCAGCTGCGGGAAGAACTGGTTGCGAAGGCAGAGGCCCTGATCGAACGCAAGCCCAAGCCCAAGGTCAAGGTGCGGACCCGGCCCGCACGACCGGTCGCCCCGTCAGCGGAAACGA
This sequence comes from Burkholderiaceae bacterium, assembly GCA_014879655.1. Taxonomy (GTDB): domain Bacteria; phylum Pseudomonadota; class Gammaproteobacteria; order Burkholderiales; family Burkholderiaceae_C; genus JACSRS01. Next base: position 23,084 of record JACSRS010000136.1, on the reverse strand, counting down.
AGCCGGAAGACGTCCCTGCAACCGAAGCAGATTGGGCGCCGGAGTCGCCGCCGGCAGCGGTCGTGGACGAACCCGATTCCAGCCCTGCTGTGACCGCGCCCGAGCTGACCGAAGGCGCAGCACCGGCCGAAACGGCGTCGGCGGGCGTGGCCGAGAACTCGGTCGCCGAAGTGGAGTCGGTCCCCGTGCCCAAGCTGGGTGGCCGCAAGATGCAGGAGACCCTGCGGCAATTGCGCGAGCAGTGGAAAACCACCGACCAGGGCGGTCCGCCCAACCATGCGCTGTGGAAGCGTTTTGACGACGCCTGCAATGAGGCGCACAAGGTCGTCGAAGCCTGGCTGGACAAACTCAAGGCCGATCAGGCGGCGCACCGCGCCCAGCGGCTGGCGCTGATCGACGAGGTCAAGGCCTGGACCGCGCGCAATGAAGCGCGCACCGAGCCGCACGACTGGAAAGCTTTTGCCCGCGCGCTGCACCAGTTTTCGGATCGCTGGCGCGACGCCGGCCATCTGAGCGAAAAGGCATTTGCCGAATTGCAACCGCTATGGAAAGCGGCTGTGCACGCGGCGGCGGCGCCGCTGGAGGCTGCGCAGAAAGACAGTCTGGCAAGGCGTCAGGCGATGATCGGCGAGGCGACCGAACTGGGCGCGGCGCCCATGTTGCGTATCGATGCGGTCAAGTCACTGCAGCAGCGCTGGCAGGCCGAGGCGCAGTCGGTGCCGCTGGAGCGCCGCTCCGAGCAGAAGCTGTGGGATGCCTTCCGCAAACCGATCGATGACGCGTTCAATCGCAAAACGCAGGAGCGCGAGCGCGCTGCCTCTGCGCTGTCGGCGCGGGACAAGATTGTGCTGGAGGCGGCCAAGGCTCTGGAAGCGGCCATTGCCAGTGGCGATGCCCAGCGCATTCGCGCCACCATGGCCGACCTCGAGGCGGCCCAGCGCGGCCAGGCCGAAGCGGCCGCCGAGGTGACCCGTGCCGGCTCCGAAACAACGGATTCGGCATCAAAATCGGATCAGGCCAGCGTCAAATCGTCGGATGCTGCTCCTGAAAAAGGAACGGAAGGTGCCGAAGCCGGTGCCGCCGAACCGGGTGCGACCGCAGCCGCTGACGCACCGGCGGGCGATGCGGCCGAAGCCGCCGCTGCACCCCCTGTGCCGCCCGTGCGCAAACCGGTCGTCGCGATGCGCGGCGACGACCGCCCCGGTAACCGCCGCGCCGAAGCCGCGCCGGCTGCGCGTGGCGGCAAGTTCGGCGACCGCAGGGATGGCCCGCGTACGGGCGGACGTCCGGGCGACAACAAGTTCGAACCCCGGCGCGACGACCGGGGTCCGCGCGGACCCCGGGGTGACGATCGCGGCGGCCGTTTCGGCGATCGCCCGGCATTCGAGGACCGTGGCCCACGGCTCGGTGATGCGGCCTTCCGCGCCCAGCGCGACGCAAAGGAACACGCGGAAGCCGCACTGCGCAAGCTCGCCGCGCAGGCGCACGGAGAGGCGCTGACCAACCTGCTGTCCGCCTGGGAGCGGCGCAAGGCTGACGACGTACCCGGGCAGCAGGAACTGGGCCGGGGCGTCGCGCCGGCGGTGCGTAGCGCCTGGGTGCAGGCGATTGGTGGCGCGCCGAAGGGTGAGGCGACCGAGGCACTGTTGCGGCTGGAGATGGCTGCCGAACTGCCCACGCCGGCCGAGCATCTGGACGCCCGGCGCGCGCTGCAGCTCAAGCTGCTGACCCGTCGCAACGATCCGTCCCCGGCACAAACCTGGGGGCAGGACGCGGCGCAGGTGCTGGCCAGCCCGTTCGATGCAGCCAGCGCGCGCCGAATGCAGAACGCGCTGAAGGCGTTGCTGCGGCGCTGAACCCGGGGGAGGCGGGGCGGGTGTTGCTTCTCTAATGGAAGCAACAATCAACCATTCGGCGATGGATTCTGCCGGATTTCTCTGAAAATCGTCGCTATTGGCCGGTTGCGGTCACTCCGCAGTTGAGGGAGAAGGTCGCGGTGGAGTTGCCGGGCAGCGTCGGCACGGTAATGCCCGCTCCCTGCAGATAGGCCACGGTTGTGCTGCCGGCCGACGGGCAGGCGGCGCCGCCTGCCGTGCCAGTACAACTGACGCTGCTGCAACTGAGGCCTGTGGCCACAGGGTCGGTGATCCGCAGCCCGTCCGCGGCGGCTGGGCCCGCGTTGACCACCGTCAGCGTGTAGGTCGTGGTGGTGCCCGCTGTCAGCGAGTTCACATTGTTGGTCTTGGCTACCGAGATCGACGTGCACGAAGCTGCAGTCGTTCGAATGAACGGAGCCGTCTGCCCGGTCAAGCCCGGACTGCCGTCGGTGGCGCCGTTGCGCGGGAACTCGGTCAGCGACGAACCGTTGGTCGTTCCGCCGGCGCCTCCGTTGGCGCTGCCGCTCAGCGTGATGATGCCTCCGCCGCCGCCGCCGCCCGGTCCTTCCGTCTCCGCCGTGCCGATCGACTGGTTGCCGCCTGTGCCGCCATTGGCCGAAACCGTGCCGACACTGCCGCTTGCAGCCCGTACCACGACGCTGCCGCCGCCACCGCCGCCGCCGGGCGCATCGTTGCCGGCTCCACTGGTGGATGCACCGTCGTTACCCTTCGCGCTGATGGAGCCCGAGCCCGCCAGGGATCCGGCTTCGATCAGGATGACGCCGCCACCCGCACCGCCACTGCCGCCGGTGCCGTTGTTGTTGGCGCCCGCACCGCCCCCACCGCCAAAGAACAGCCGGCTGCTCAGGGTCTGAGCCAGCGGTCGTCCGCCCCAGCCGCCCAGGGCGCGCCGGTTGTCGCCCCCCCAGCCGGTCAGCGCCGGCGCGCCAGCGGCCGTGGTGGCGTCCAGATTGTTCGCACTGTAGGTGTAGCCGCCGCGCCCGCCGCCGACAAAACTGGTGCGGATGTTTCCGTTGGCCTTGTAGCCCGGATCGAATTGCCAGGCGGTGGCGCCGGTGACGCCGGCCGGCATCACGCCTTGTCCGCACCAGACAAACGCGGTGTTGGCGACTGTGGTGTACGTGGACGTTCCAGCCGAACAGTAGGGCGTCAGTGCCGCCGCCGCATTGGAGCCGCCGCCGCCGCCGCCGTTGTGGGAGCCGCCGCCACCGCCGCCGTTGGCCGGTGCGCCGATTTCGAAGTTGCCGCCGGGGTTGGAGTACGCCAGTGCCACACCGCCGAAGTTGCCACCCGCAAGGCTGGCGATGCCTTCGCCTTTGGCGCCGCCGGCGGGGTTGGCATCGGAGACCCAGGTCACGGTTTGCGCGCCACCGGAGGCGCGATCCGTGCCATCGAGCACGCCGCCGCGAAATCCCTGCCCGTCGACGGTGATGCTGCCGTTGACCGTCAGGCTGTTCTGGACCAGCGCAGACACCACGCCGCCGGTTGCGCCTGCCCAGGGCGTTGCCACGATGCTCGCGCCGGCGCTGACCGTGAGGCTGGTGTATTGCGGCACGCGAATCACCTGGGCGCCGGCGCTGTAGTTGTTTTTCAGGCCTGCGATGCAGCTTGTGCCGTTGGAAGCGCTATCCAGGCCGATGTTGTTGCCCGACACCGCGCGAACGGTGCGCAGTTCGTAGTTGCCGGCGTTGCCGTAGCTGCTGATATCGCCGTAAGTGGGCGTGTTGGTCGTGATGATGGTTGCGCCGGTCGCCTGGTACAGCATCACCACATCACCGGCTGCAAGCGCGCCGCCGCCGGTGGCTTCGCTGCTGCTCAGGTTGGCGATGTTGCTGACGGTGATGGTGCCGGCACCGGTAGCCGCTGCTGCCGACAGCGTCGTGTACTGGTTGATCACCGTGTTGGCTGCGGCGATTGTTCGGGCGCCATTCTTGCCAGGTGCGTCGGCAAAGGCGGGAGCGGACATCGAGAGTGCCAGCACGGTCCAAAGACAGGCAGCCAGCTTCGGGCAAGATTTTTTCATGGCCGCCAATTTAATGGCAAAGCCGGCCGCGCCGAACGCCAGACTGAGGGAACAGGGGGGTAGCGGCTTCCAAACGTGAAAAAAGTCCTGTTTTTTGTCGTCAGCCAGCGTCATCCGGATTCCTGCAGCTATCAAAAAAAGAGTGAACGGGGTTAAGGCTTCATTCATCGCCGCGCCGCATCATTCGGTCATGTCAGAGCGAGAAAGAGCAGCAATGTATCGGAACATCCATTTCAAACGGGTCATGAGTACCCTGCTGGTCGGCGCGATGCCATGGGTCGCAACCGCTGCCGACACCACGCCTGCCGGCCAGCTGGCGCATTGGCAGGCGCAAGCCGGTGCGCCGGCCAGCGTCGAGCGCGGCAAAGTCTTTTTCAGCGAAAAGACCGGGAGCGACTTGAGCTGCGCGTCCTGCCATGGTGCGCCGCCGACCCGGCCATCGCGCCATGCCTCGACCGGCAAGGCGATCGAGGCGCTGGCGCCGGCCTTCAATCCGGCGCGGTTCACCGACACCGCCAAGGTGAACAAGTGGTTCACCCGCAATTGCAAGGACGTGCTGTCGCGTGAATGCAGCGCCGCCGAAAAGGCCGACGTGCTGGCCTTCCTGATCAGCCTGAAGCCGTGAAGACGGCAGAAAGAATCGAAGGAATGACTTCATGAACACGATGACCCGGACCCGGACTCATTTCCGGCGCCGCTTGCCGGCACGGATCGCGGTAACCGCAGTGTTGCTTGCGCTGACGGTGCCGATGGCGCAAGCCGACAGCGTGGGCATGCCGCGCAACGTGCCGCCCGCGTACGTCAGCGAATGCGCGGCCTGTCACATGGCTTATCCGCCGGTCCTGCTGCCGGCCGCTTCGTGGCAGCGAATCATGGGCGGACTGGACCGGCATTTCGGCACCGATGCGTCGATGGACCCGGCCTCGGTCGCCCAGGTCGGCAACTGGTTGCAGACCCACGCCGGCAGCTACAAGCGGGTCAGGGAAGTGCCTCCGCAGGATCGCATCACGCAATCGACCTGGTTTGCCCGCAAGCACCGCGACGTGGCGCCAGAGGTCTGGAAGCGCGCCAGTGTGCGCTCGCCGGCCAACTGCATGGCCTGTCATTCAGGCGCCGACAAAGGCGATTTTGACGATGACCGCGTCCACATTCCAAAGTGACAGAGGGAAATGAACAATGACCACGACCGATACTACTTTCACCGCCCAGCGCCCGCCAGTTGCGGCGCGCCGCACCGTTGACGCCCCTACCCGGGTCTTTCACTGGCTGCTGGCGCTGAGCTTTCTCGGGGCCTGGATCACCGCCGATGGCGAGCGCTGGCGGCAGGTGCATGTGACGCTGGGTTACACCATGGCCGGCCTTCTGGGCTGGCGACTGGTCTGGGGCCTTGTGGGGCCACGTCACGCGCGTCTGTCGGCGCTGGTGCGCAAGGTACAGGGGCTGCCGGGCTGGCTCCAGGGGTTCAAGGCGGGCGCCCCGAACTGGCGGCAGGCACAGAATCTGCTGCTCGCGCTGAGCGTGGTTGCAGTGCTGGCACTGATTGCCCCGCTGACGCTCAGCGGCTATGCCACCTGGAACGAATGGGCCGGCGACTGGCTCGAATCCGTGCACGAATTCTTTGGCAATGCGATGCTGACGGTGGTGCTGGTGCACCTGGCGCTGATCGCGGGCATCAGCGTGTTGCGCCGTAGCAACCAGGCGATGCCCATGATCACCGGGCGCACCACGGGCGCCGGCCCGGACCTGATCCGTAACAACCATCAGGCGCTGGCGGTCCTGCTGCTCAGTGCCGTGCTGACCTTCTGGATCTGGCAGTGGCAGCAATCACCAGCAGGGGGTGGCGCCACTGTCGACTTGCGGGCGGCAGGCGATGGGGGTGATGGGGCTGACCGGGCGGGCGGCGAGCGTCGCCACGGCAAGCAACGAAAATCGCCTCATCACGACCTGGACGATTGATCGATGCGCATTCTGCTGGCTGAAGACGACGAACTGCTGGGAGCAGGCCTGAAGGCCGGGCTGAGCCAGCAGGGCTTTCTGGTGGACTGGGTGCGTGACGGCGTGGCTGCCGAGCGGGAGATGCGCACCGGCGAGCATCAGGCGGTGGTGCTGGATCTGGGCCTGCCGCGCCAGGATGGCATGGACAGCCTGAAAGCGGCAAGGGCACGCGGCGTGCGCACGCCGGTACTGGTGCTGACGGCACGCGACGCGGTGCCCGCGCGCATTGCCGGGCTGGATGCGGGCGCCGATGACTACCTGGTCAAGCCGGTGGACCTGTTCGAACTGGCGGCGCGCCTGCGTGCGCTCGTGCGCCGCGCACACGGGCAGCCGCAGACCCGGCTGGAGGCGTCGGGCGTGCTGCTCGATCCGGCGGCCCGGCAGGTCTGGCTGGATGGTGCTCCGGTCGAACTGTCCATGCGCGAGTTCGATCTGCTCCACGTGTTCATGCTGAACGCCGGGCGGGTGCTCAACCGGGATCAACTGGAGAAACATTTGTACCAGTGGGGTGCAGAGGTTGCCAGCAATGCAGTGGAAGTGCACATCTACAACCTGCGCCGCAAACTGCGGCCCGAAGTCATCGAAACCCTGCGCGGTGTCGGTTACGTGTTGCGGCGCGACGGGGCGTCCCCATGAAACCGGCAGACGCCGCACCGCCGGAACGCCAGAGCTGGTCGCTACAGGCGCGGCTGCTGGCCACGGTGCTGGCCTTGCTGGTGGCGATCTGGCTGCTGGTCACCGCGCTGACCTGGTATGGCACCCGGCACGAACTCGACGAATTGCTGGACGCCCACCTGGCGCAGGCCGCAGCCTTGCTGGTGACCCAGCGTCTCGACGATCTGGAAGGCGACGATTTTTTGCCGCCACCCACGCTGCACAAGTACCAGTCGCGGGTGGCCGTGCAGGTGTGGCACGAAGGGCAGCTGGTGGTCCGCTCGACGAACGCGCCGACTGCGCCACTGGCCGGGAACCGGCAGCCGGGACTGTCGACCACCGAAGTCGGCGGTCAGCGCTGGCGCGTGCTGACAACGCCGGGCCGGGAGACCGATGTGATGGTGCACGTGGGGGAAACGATCGATGCCCGCAATCACATCCTGATGGCGGTGCTGCGCGGCACCCTGGGCTCCCTGCTGCTCGGTCTTCCCTTGCTCGCCCTGGGTATCTGGTGGGCTGTGCGGGGCACGATGCGGCCCTTGGGGCAGGTGGGCAGGGACGTGGCCGCGCGCCAACCCGCTGCACTCGACCCGCTGCCGCTGGTGGGTGTGCCGCCGGAAGTGCGCCCGCTGGTGGAATCGCTGAACGAGCTTTTTGGCCGCATGGTTCAGCTGCTCGAGTCGGAGCGGCGCTTCACGGCTGACGCCGCCCACGAACTGCGCACACCGGTCGCGGCCATCCGCATGCAAGCTCAGGTGGCCCAGGGCGCGCGCTCGCAGTCCGAGCGCGACCAGGCGCTGGCCGCAACCGTCAAGGGCTGCGACCGGGCGGCCCGGCTGATCGACCAGCTGCTGCAACTGGCGCGGCTCGAAGGCGAGGCCGAAACGGGCGGTGCACCGGCTGCCGCAGCTGCGCAATCTGACCTGCGGGCTGTCGCGCAGGGATTGCTCGGTGACATGGCGTCCGCGGCCAGGGAGCGAGGCCAGTCGCTGGAACTGGTGGCGGACAGCGCTGTCCCGGTGCCGGTGCCGGCGGCAATGGTGGCGGTGCTGCTGCGCAACCTGCTGGACAACGCGCTGCGCTACAGCCCGGTAGGGGCGACGGTCCGCGTGACCGTGTGTCCTGCACGAGCGAGCGCCCCGGCGAGCCTGAGCGTGGAAGACAGTGGTCCGGGTCTGCCCCCTGAAGCGCAGGCCCGCCTGGGGGAGCGGTTCTTCAGGGTGCTGGGCACCGGGCAAAGCGGCAGCGGCCTGGGCTGGTCGATTGTCGCCCGACTGGCGAGGCTGTTCGGGCTGTCGCTGGAGACGGGGTGCAGCGACGATCTCGGCGGGCTGCGGGTGACGGTGAAATGGCCATCGAAGGGGGATCCTCCGCTTGTTTGATCAATGTCAAGCGTGTTCACCGGGTAAACCTGTCCAATCGGTGCAACCCATCACCGAGGAGACCCATCGATGCGCACCGACCTTTTCCAGCAATCGCTGGAGGATCTGAACGGCTCGACCGCCGACATAGAGGCCTCGGCCCTGATTTCGACCGACGGCCTGATGATTGCCTCTGCCCTGCCGCATGGCATGGACGAAGACCGGATCGGTGCCATGTCGGCGGCGCTGCTTTCACTGGGTGAGCGGACTGCCCGGGAACTGGCGCGTGGCCAGCTCGAGCGGGTGCTGATCCAGGGCGAACGCGGCTACGTGATCATGAGCGCCGCAGGCCCCGAAGCGGTGCTGACGGTGCTGGCCAAGTCGAACGCCAAGCTCGGACTGATCTTCCTGGACATCAAGCGGGCAGCCGAGACGCTGTCCAAGCTGATCTGAAGGGGGCGTGATGGCACTGTCCGACATGACCCGGCCGCAGCAGCCCTGCACCGAGACCCGGCTGACCTATACCGATGGCAGTTCTCGCACGGTGTACGCCACCGATGTGGAGGTTCAATTTCCCGAGGGACGGCTGATCGTTTCGCGCACCGACCTCAACGGCATCATCACGCACGCCAATGATGCCTTTGTGGAAATGAGCGGCTACACGCGCGAGGAACTGATTGGCGCGCCGCATCACATCCTGCGGCATCCGGACATGCCCGCGATCGCCTTCAAGGGCTTGTGGGACGACGTGGCCGCAGGCAAGAAATGGCATGGCTATGTGAAGAATCTGCGCAAGGACGGCGCCTATTACTGGGTGTACGCCACCGCCGTGCCAAATATCCGCAACGGCGTCATTGCCGGATACACGTCGGTGCGGCGCAAACCGTCGCGCACGCGCATCAACGAACTGGTGCCGGTCTACCGGCAGTGGCTGGCCGAAGAGAAGGCTGCATCATGACGCTCAACTTCCTGATCGCTCCCGATTTCGCCCCCGAGCGTTTTGCCGGTTGGCACATGCTCAACACCATGCTGCAGCGTCGCTCGGGCATGGGGCTGCATCTTTTGACCCCGGCCGGCTCGCAGGAGCAGGCGCAACTGCTGGCCGAGGGCAAGGCCGATCTGGTCTATGCCAATCCGTTCGACGCCACCGACATGATTCGCACGCAGGGCTACATCCCCTTTGCCCGACCCGCCAATCGCTATGACGAAATGGTGATCGCCTCGGGAGCGAACTCGGCGGCAAATTCCGTGGAAGACCTCCGGCCCGGCTGTCGCATTGCGCTGACAGACAACCGAGATGTCAAACTCATCGGCCTGCGCCTGCTGGAGCCGGCCGATCTGACGGAAAGCGTGATCAGCTGGGTGCCGGTGGACAGCTACCAGGCTGCAGCCCGACTGGCGATCAAGGGCGAGGTTGATGCTGCGTTCTTCCTGGCAGAAGCCTTTGCCTCACTGACTCGGCTGACGCGGGGGCAACTGAAGGTGCTGGTGGAAAGCGCCATTCACGACATCTCGCATGTGCTGCTGGCACATCCACGCGTGTCGGATGCCCTTCCCTCCATCGAAAAAGCCTTGCTGGGCATCGGCCAGGAAGCCGGTGACAGCGATGTGCTGGAGGCGCTGGGTCTGCCCGGCGGCTTTGAGGCGATGACGCGGGAAGACGCGGAGTTCATGATTGACCTGATGGACACCTTGCTCGACTGAGCCTGGCCGTCTCATGGAAATGCGTTCTCCCACCAGGGTTGCCCGGCTGGCATTCCGGCAGCCGGCGCGCCGGCTGCTGCAGGACAACCGGGATGTCAGTGCCCATTTTGCGCGGCTGCATGCCGCGCTGGAGTTGCCCGGCTCGGAACCGGTGCAGGGCGCGCTGGCCGATCTGTTCGCAACTTTCGGTGCGGATCAGGAGGCGCTGAAGCGCTCTGCGTTGCAGATGGTCCATGGGCGCCTCGCGGCTCATGTGTCACGCTGGTTCGAGCAGCGATCAGCAGGCGCGGCGCTGCCGCGCAGTACGATGCTGGCCACCCGCTGGAGCGTGCTGGCGCAGCCTTCCGCCGATATCTCCACCCGCGCCCGTCGGTGCAGCGTGGACGTTTCGAGGGCGTTGGCCGAACAGGTGATTGCCACCTTTGACCAGCCGGACGATGATGAGTCAGCCCAGATCCGGCAGGACTTCCTGCACCATTGCGTGACCTGTGAAGATGCGTTGGCTTTCATGCTTGCGCGTCGGGCCCTGCTGCGCAAGGGCGCTGCACTCACGCCTGACTGGGAGTCCGTGAGTGAGCAGCTCGAACGGGCGAAGGCATCCGCATGAACGTGGTCGTTGCAGGTCTTTCACCCAGGGAAGAAGCCGCTTTCGGGGTGTTTCTGGGCCGGAACATGAAGGGCTGGTCATGGCGTGGCGTGCCGGGCGGTCGTGGCGCCGAACTGCCGGCAGCCGACTTGCTGGTTGCCGACCTGGTCTCACTCGGATTGGCGCAGTGGTCCGAAGCGGCCGAAGAGCAGTTGCTGCGGTCGCTCAGCGGATCACCGGCCGTGCTGCTGCTCCCCGCACATGACGAGTCCTGGTCCCGTCACAGCAGCGAGGCGACGCGGCGCCCGTCGCTTGTCTGGTTGCGAAAGCCCTATGGCACGCAAGAGATGCTCTCGGCGCTCGAACAGGCCAGCAAGGCCCACCGCTCACCGGCCCAACCGCCCGTCGCGGTACCGGCTCCTGAAAGGGCTCCAGTCGCTTTGGCGGCGCGAACCCCATCCGTGCAGGCCGACGCGCCCGCTCGTCAGCCCCCATCGTTGGCCGCCGCAGTTGCAGCAGCCGAGGAAGATGTGCCTTCGCTCAAACCCGCTGATCTGATGCGCCGGCTTGCGGCATTGCCAGACCCGGACAGCCACGTCTTTCTGCGCCAGTTGTCAGCTGCACTGGCCCGGGGTGAGCCCTTCGAGGCGCGCTTCACGTTTCAGCACTCAATGATCGTTGATCCGGCGCAGGACTGGGTGGCCAGCAACACACCGCTGGCGGTGATCGAGCGTGTGTGTCAGAGCGACGCGCTGGCGTCGGTGGTGACCCTTCGGGAGTTGTCGTCTGCACAGGCGCTGGAGCGGGCGCAGCGTCTGGGAATGCCGATGCGAGAGCTGGAGACGTTTCTGTGGGAACTGGCTGCCGTCTCGCTGGACCAGAACCCTACACCCTCTGCAAGTGAAGACCGGCCAACCGGTCAGGTGAAGAAAGGTTGATGCCGTGAATGACCGGGAAACATCCGAATGGTTCATGCTGACGCCAACAGGCGTTCTGCGGGCCTTCCTGCACGCACAGCCGGACGAAGTCGGTCGTGTGCTGCAACTGCTGCTCGCCGGCGAACGTGCGCTGGACGCACAGGCGTGGGCCGAGCGCGTGCAGTCGTCGTCGCTTGACATCTCCGCACTGGTGGAGTCGGGCTGGGTTCAGCGCCTGACCCGTCCGCTGCAGGGCCCGGAAGCCCGTTTAGACGATTTTCTGCAACACGTGATTGCATCGCTGTCGGGCGAGCGGCGCGCCGTGCTGGCGTCCGACGGTGGTTTCTGTCTGGGGCGTACCGGCGTCGACCCGGATGAGGCGGATGCGTTGAGCGCGGCGGCGGCCGACTACTCGGAGTTTTCGGCGCGTCAGCGACGCCGGGGCTGGGCAGGGGCCTCGGCATTCGTTTCTTTCCACTCCGACGTCGAATTCCTGTTGCCCGACTGGTCATTCGTGCCGTTCTGGGTCGATGGCGCAGGCTACTGGCTGATCCTGGCCGGCGAACCCTTGCTGAACAATCCGGCGCTGGTCGAACTGCTATGGGGCATCAAGCAGGCCGGCTCGAGGTTCGCGGTGCATGCAGGTTTCTGAAGCGGACCGGCCCGATCGGTCAGCGGTCGGCGGATGGCCGGAAGAACCGGTGCAACAGTTCGTACAGGGCCGGTGACTGCTGCTGCAAATCGGCGGGACTGACAAAGTACGCTTCCGTCGACACGGCAAAGAACTCGTCCGGCGATTGGGCGGCGTAAGGGTCCATCCAGGGCGCTGGTACCAGCCCGGCGAACCGCTCGGCCGCCTGCACCTGGTCGCGAAAGGTCTGGAATTCGGCGTTCAATGTTTCCAGCCAGCGTCGGCGGGCCTCTGCGGCAGAGCGCGCACCGAAAATGCCGGGGGGCAAAGGCGGACAACCGTTGGCCTCACCGTCGCGCATATCCAGTTTGTGGGCAAATTCGTGAATCACCACGTTGTAGCCCTGCGCCGCCGATTCGCCGGCCTCGTCGACATCCGCCCAACTGAGCATGACCGGGCCCTCGTGCATGGCCTCGCCGGTCAGCGCCTCGCTCCAGGTGTGGACGACGCCCGTCTCGTCCTGGGTTTCCCGGCGGGCCAGCACTTCACCGGGGTGCAGCACGATGCCGACGAAATCGTCGTACCAGCGCAGCGCATCGGCGGGATCGTCGCCGGTAGCGAGATTGACCAGTGGCAGGCAGGCCTGTGCGGCCACTGCCAGCGCCATTGCATCGGTCACTTCGAGTTCTTGGGCGCCAAAGAACTCTTTCTGATCAAGGAAAGCCGCGCTGAGGCTTCGAAGTCGCTGCAGATCGCCGGCGTCACCGCGGTCGAGGAAAGGGTACTTGTCGAGCGTTGCCTGCCACAGGTCATCCGGCAACCGAAGGCCGCCGGACGAATCCGGGCGCTTGCCGAACCGGCGCCGCAACCAGCCGGCCACCATCAGAGATCGATCCGCTGGTGGCCGCGGGCGGTCAGGCGAAGCACCTGCGCGCGCGGTGGCACCGCCTGTCCGTCCCAGTCGCTCAGAACCACGCGCCGGAAACGGGTTGCGCCGGGCGCCTCAAGCGCGTGGTCGGCCGGGCGATGGGTATGGCCATGAATCATCGTCGTAGCACCGGCCGCTTGCAGCCAGCGGATGGCTTCGCCTGTATCGACATCGCCGGCGCCTTCCATCTGCCCGGCTTTCTTGCGCGCTTCGCTTTGTGCGCGGATGGCGCGGGCCAGGCCCAGCCGTTCCGGCAATGAGCGGGCCAGGAAGGTCTGCTGCTGGCCCGGATCACGCACCACGGCGCGGAACTGCTGATAGGTCACGTCGTCCAGACACAGCGCGTCGCCATGCGTCAGCAGCCAGCGGTGCTGCGCGAATGCCAGCACCGTCGGGTCATCGAGTCCGAGCATGCCTGACGCAGCCAGATAGTCCCGGCCGAGCAGGAAATCACGGTTGCCCGCCATGAAATAGACGGGCCGGAGGCTGGCGGCCAGGGCCAGCGTTGCGGCGCATTCCTGCTCGAAACCGGGCAGGGCGGCTGCGTCGTCCCCGATCCAGACCTCGAACAGGTCGCCGAGGATGAATACCGCGTCTGACTCGGTGGTCTCCAGATACGTCTGGAAGGTCCGGAAGGTCAACGGTTCGCTGGCCTGCAGGTGCAAGTCCGAGATGAAATCCACCGTCTCCCAGTCGGCTGGCGCCTGCAAAGATGTGAAGCGGGGGAGGGCCGCGTTCATGGGTGAAAAAGTCGGCTCAGAGTGCGACCGCTTTTTCAATCACGACGTCGGTCTGCGGCACATCCCCATGACCGGCCTTGCTGCCGGTCTTGACAGCTTTGATCTTGTCGACCACGTCAGTGCCGCCGATGACCTTGCCGAACACCGCATAGCCCCATCCCTGGGCGCTGGGCGCCGTATGGTTCAGGAAATCGTTTCGGGCGACGTTGATGAAAAACTGGGAGGTGGCTGAATGGGGCGCATTGGTACGCGCCATCGCGACGGTGTAGTTGTCGTTCTTCAGTCCGTTGTTGGCCTCGTTTTCGATGGGCGCGTCGGTGGGCTTCTGGCGCATGCCAGGCTCCATACCGCCGCCCTGGATCATGAAACCCGGGATGACACGGTGGAAAAGCGTGTTGTCGTAGTGACCCTTGCCCACGTAGGCGAGGAAGTTAGCCACCGATTTCGGTGCCTTTTCCTGATCCAGTTCCAGCGTGATGACGCCATGGTCCTTAATATGGATTTCGACTTTGGGATTGCTCATTTATTTCACCAATGTGGCTGAGTTGACGATGACCGGCGTTTTCGGAACGTCCGACGGAAACGGGCCGCCAGGCCCGGTGGGCACGGACTTGATCTTGTTGATCACGTCCATGCCGCTGATGACTTTGCCGAAGACGGTGTAGCCATAGAGTTGCGGCGCGTTCATCAGGTTCGCGCGCGGCGTGTTTTCGTAGACCCGGCCCTGGTACTCGAATTTCGGAACCGGGTCGCCCGGCGGAATCAGGACCGGATCGAGAAACGCGTTGTCCTTGACGTTGATGAAGAACTGCGAGCTGGCAGAGTTGGGATCGCTCGTTCGCGCCATGGCCACGGTGCCGACGATGTTCTTCTGGCCGCCCTTGGCCAGAGCCTCGCGCCCCTCGTGGGTGATCGGTGCGCGGGTCGGTTTCTGGTTGTAGCTGGTGTCAAACCCGCCGCCCTGCACCATGAAATTGTCGATGACGCGGTGAAAGACCGTGCCGTCGTAGTGCTTGTCCTTCACGTACCGGAGAAAGTTCTCAACGGTTTTGGGCGCCTTGTCCGGGTAGAGCTCGATCACGAAATCGCCCGCCGTGGTGGCGAACTTCACTTTCGGATCGTCAGTCGCCATTGCCGCGCCGCTGGCCAGCACGAGCGCACACGCCGTGGCCAGCAATTGCCGGCGGGTGTTGAAAAAATGTCCGTGGTTCATCCGATCACGCCTTCAAAAAAAATCTTCCACTGGTTGCCCTGGCGCACCCAGTACTGCCGCTTCACAGGCCCTGTGCGGCTGCCCTCGACCACTTCGCCGAAGGTGGCCACCATGGTGTCGGCGCCGTCGTTCCAGCGCAGGTAGGAGAGATCCTTGAGTTCGATGTTGCGGCCGCGCGCGCTACTGATTTCCTGCTTCAGGGTGGGCGTCCACTCCGGCAAGGTCTTGTTGTAGTTGCGGAAATCGGTGGTGTAGAAGCCCAACACGAGGTTGACGTCGCCGCTGGTCTTGGCACTGCGCCAGGCTTGCAGGGCTTCTTCGAACGACTTGCCTTCGGCTTTCACGCTCTGGGGTGGCACCCATTGCAATTGCCGGGCGATGACCACCGGGGTGGTGCGAACCTCCACAGTCCGGATGATGCGCTCCAGATCAGGGTTGGCCAGCACCACGCAGCCATCGGACGCCTTGGGCGCCCGGGCAAACTGGTTGGAGGGCGTGCCGTGCAGCCAGATGCCGCCACCGGTGCGCCCCCGGCTCTGGTCATAAGGGTTCGGGTAGTTCAGCGGCAGCGCGCCGGAGCCGTAGAAGTCCTTCAGCGACTTCGGGTCGAGGTTGCTGGTGATGTGGTAGACCCCGAGCGGCGTGCGCTGGTCACCTTCGGCGTTTTTCTCGATGCCGGACTTACCGACGGAGATGTAGTAATCGGCAACCAGCCGCAAGCCGGTCGTGTTGTTTTCAAAAAGGTACAGCCGCGAGCGCAACGTGTCGATCGCGATGGCATGCCGGGTGCGGGGGGACAGGTTCAGGAACTGCGAAGGAATGGTTCCCAGCGGCGGACTCTCGCGCAATGCTTTCAGCCGGACCAGCGACTCCTCCCGCAATTCCGGCAGCGTCGTCCCGGCGGCCTGCGCCATCGTGTCCGGTACGGCGCCGAACGCGCGAATCGGGCGTGTCTGGCTGCTGAGCAGATCGCCGTAGACCAGTTGGGCCAGCTGGAAATTGGGGTAGTCGGCCACCAGGCTTTCGGCGCGCTTCAGCGCTTCCCGACCCTGGGCTTTGCCGATCAGGCGGTAAACCTCGATCAGCCGCGCTTCGGCCTCGCCTTCACGCGCGCCTGGCAAGGACTGCGCCGTGCCATTGATGGCCAGCGCTCCGGCCGTCAATCCGGGTGAAAGTGAAACGGTCTTGAGAGCCCGGTCCCGACCGGTGGACGCTCCCTTGACCACGGTCTTTTTGCTGGCCGAATGTCGGGTCTTGCTGCTCTTGCTGCTCGTGGCCGTAGCAGGCTGCCTGGCAGATGCCTCGGATTTTCCGGCGAAGGCGGGATTCGCAAACAACGGCAGCAGACCGACGAGTGCCGCAATGACCGACGCGCGGACGGACTGCCGGCTGTTCCTGCCGAACGTCGGACGCAAGCAGCAGGTTGTTGGTGGTTTTCGGAGGGGCTCTCCCATCAGCCGCCCGTCGATTCCTTCACGATGACCCAGCGGTCACCGGATTTGACCAGTTCGAGGGTCTTGCGGCTGGTGACGCTCAGCGTGTCGGCGTCGTAGTCCTGGCGGAACCGCGCACGCGCCTTGTTGCCATCAACTTCGATCCGCATGTCGGTCAGCTTCAGCGTGATGCGCGATTTGCCGACGATTCGCACCCGGCGTTCTTCCTCCCAGGTCTTGCGGCTCTGATTGCCAGATGGGTCAAAATCCTTGCCATAGGCGGCCAGATAACGGGTCATGTCCTTGGCAGCCCATGCAGCGGCCCAGGCATTGACAGCTTCTTCCACGGCTTTGTCGGCGCCGGCAGCGGCTGCTGGCGCACTGGCGGGTACCGGAGCAGACGTTGCTTTGGCCGGTGTCGGAGCAGACGTTGCTTTGGCCGGTGTCGGAGCAGACGCGGCTTTGGCCGGTGCCGCAGCGACCGGTGCTGAAACCGGAGAGGGTGCTGTGGCCGCAGCTGGGGGAGCGGCAGCCGCGGGCCTGGAAGCCGGCGCGTTGGCCGTGACCATGACCGGTTTGGCTGCAGCGCCTTTGGGCGCTGGCGCAAAAAGGTCACGGATCAGCGCAAGCTTGGGCTGCACCCCGGTGTTGTTGGAATCGAGCTGCAAGGCCTTGCTATAGGCCTGGCTGGCCAGCTTGGCATAGACGTCGCCCAGGTTTTCCTGAGCGGTGGCGTAGCTCGGATTGGTTCGGATCGCCATTTCCAGTGCGGCACGGGCTTTTTCGTACTGACCCTGTCCGGCATACAACACGGCCAGGTTGTTGTAAGGCTCGGGCAGTTCGGGATAGTCTTCGGTCAGTTTCAGGAAGACCGTGATGGCGTCGTTGGGTTTGCCAGACTCCGTGAGAATCACGCCCTTCAGAAACCGCATCTGGGGATCGCGCGGTTTGGCAGCAAGGTATTGATCGGCTTTGCCGAGCGCATCGGCCAATTTGCCTGCGCGCACCAACTGGTTAACGTCACCGTATTCATCTGCATGGGCCAGCGGCGAGATCAGTGCTGCCGCAAGTGCAGCCAGGCGAAAGGCCTGCCCCAGCGAATGGGTGACGGTGGTCAAAGGTTGCTTCATGGCTGGTCTTGTTGGGGCTCAGGGTAGGGGCCGGCGCACGGCTTTATACTGCCAGCGATTGTATCTGAGGGGTCGGTTTTGGACCGGCCCCCGGGCGTTCGACCAAATCCCTTCCGTCCGGAACTTTGTCGGCGTTTTCCTCTCCCGCTTTTCCGAACCGCCTGATTTCATGAGTTTGCGCATCTACAACACGCTCCATCGTGTCGTCGAGGATTTTGTGCCCATGCAGCCCGGACATGTCCGCATGTACGTTTGCGGCATCACCGTCTACGACCTCTGCCATGTGGGACACGCCAGGGCCAATGTGGCCTTTGACGTGGTTCAGCGCTGGTTGCGGGCGTCGGGTCTGCAGGTGACCTACGTGCGCAACATCACGGATATCGAGGACAAGATCATTCGCCGGGCTGTCGAAAACGGCGAGCCGATCCGCGCGCTGACGCAGCGCATGATCGACGAGATGTACCGCGACTTCGATGCGCTGGGCATCCAGCGGCCCGACCACGACCCGCGCGCCACCGACCATGTGCCGGGCATGCTGAACATCGTTCGGCTGCTGCAGGACAAGGATCTGGCCTATCAGACCGAAGGCGGCGACGTCAACTATGCAGTGCGTCGCTTTCCGGGTTACGGCAAGCTGTCGGGCAAGTCACTGGACGAGTTGCACGCCGGCGAGCGGGTTGCCGTGCTGGATGGCAAGGAAGATCCGCTGGACTTTGCCCTTTGGAAGGCGGCCAAACCGACCGAACCGGCCGACGCCCAGTGGGACAGCCCGTGGGGCAAGGGGCGCCCGGGCTGGCACATCGAGTGCTCGGCCATGGCCTGCGCGACGCTGGGCGAAACGATCGACATCCATGGCGGCGGCGCCGACCTGCAGTTTCCCCACCACGAAAACGAGATTGCCCAGAGTGAAGGTGCGCATGGCAAGCCGCTGGCGCGCTACTGGATGCACAACGGATTTGTGAACATCGACAACGAGAAGATGTCCAAGAGCCTGGGCAACTTCTTCACCATTCGTGACGTGCTGAAGAAGTTCGACGCCGAGACGCTGCGCTTCTTCATCGTCCGCGCGCACTATCGCAGTCCGCTCAATTACAGCGACGTGCATCTGGACGACGCGCGCGGTGCACTCAGGCGCCTTTACACCGCGCTGGACCTGGTGGCGCCGGTCGAGCGGCCCATCGACTGGAGCGAATCGCATGCGGCGCGGTTCAAGGCGGCCATGGACGAAGACTTTGGCACGCCCGAGGCCGTGGCGGTGCTGTTCGATCTGGCATCGGAAGTCAATCGGACGCGTTCACCGCAGGTTGCCGGGCTGCTGAAGTCGCTCGGCTGCACGCTGGGCCTGTTGCAAGGGGATCCGAAAGCCTTTTTGCAGGCCGGGGTTGCGATGAACGAGTCGGCGATCCAGCAGCAAATCGAAGCGCGGGCAGCCGCCAAGAAGGCGCGCGATTTCGCCGAGGCCGATCGCATCCGCGACACCCTGGCTGCCAGCGGGATCGTGCTCAAGGATGGTCCCGGTGGAACCACCTGGGAGGCCTCCCGGTGAGGAAATTTTCAGATAAATCCGGCTCTATCCAGCGTCAGGCGGTTCATGGCTGCTACTGAAAAGGAAGTTTTTTCAGTCGTTCCCCCGTACTGGGGGGAGGCCTGCAAGCTGTTGATGAAGAAGGATCGCGTGCTCAAGCGGCTGATTCCGCGGTTTGGCGACGCCTGTCTGCAGTCGCGGGGCGATCCGTTCACGACGCTGGCACGCTCGATCGTCGGGCAGCAGATCTCGGTCAAGGCGGCGCAGACGGTCTGGGACCGTTTCGCCCAGTTGCCGGAGCAGATGTCACCGTCCGCGGTGCTCAGACTGAAGGTTGACGACATGCGCGCGGCGGGGCTGAGCGCGCGCAAGGTGGAATACTTGGTGGATCTGGCCATTCATTTCAGCAACGGCACGATGCACCTGGATGACTGGAACTCGATGGACGACGAGTCCATCATTGCCGAGCTGATTGCCATTCGTGGCATCGGTCGCTGGACCGCCGAGATGTTTCTGATCTTTCATCTGATGCGTCCCGATGTGCTGCCGCTGGACGACGTCGGCCTGATCAATGGGATCAGCCGCAACTATTTCTCGGGCGAATCGGTCAGCCGCAGCGATGCGCGTGAAGTGGCCGCAGCCTGGGCGCCGTATCGCAGCGTGGCGACTTGGTATATTTGGCGATCGCTCGATCCCGAGCCCGTGGCTTACTAGAGTCAAGGCCGCCCGATCTCGCATCGGGTACCCGCCTTTCATGGCGAACCAGGAGAACAGCCTGTGGCAAAAAGAACATTTCTGGACTTTGAACAACCCATTGCCGAGCTTGAAACCAAGATCGAGGAACTGCGGTACGTGCAGACCGAGTCGGCGGTGGACATTTCGGAAGAAATCGACCAGCTCAGCCGCAAGAGCCAGCAGCTCACCAAGGACATCTACTCCGACCTGACGCCCTGGCGCATCACCAAGATCGCCCGACATCCCGAGCGGCCGTACACGCTGGACTATGTCAACGAAATCTTCACGGATTTTGTTGAATTGCACGGCGACCGTCACTTTGCCGACGATCTGAGCATCGTCGGCGGCCTGGCCCGGTTCAACGGAACCGCCTGCATGGTGCTGGGCCACCAGAAGGGTCGGGACACACGCGAGCGTGGCCTGCGCAACTTCGGCATGACCAAGCCCGAAGGCTATCGGAAGGCGCTGCGGCTGATGAAGACCGCCGAGAAATTCGGGCTGCCGGTGTTCACGTTCGTCGATACACCGGGCGCCTATCCCGGCATTGATGCCGAAGAACGCGGTCAGTCCGAAGCCATCGGGCGCAACATCTTCGAGATGGCACAGCTTGAAGTGCCCATCATCACCACCATCATCGGCGAAGGCGGTTCGGGCGGTGCGCTGGCCATTTCGGTGGCCGACCAGGTGCTGATGCTGCAGTATTCGATCTACTCGGTGATCAGCCCCGAAGGATGCGCATCCATCCTCTGGAAGACCTCGGACAAGGCCCAGGAAGCTGCCGATGCGCTGGGCATCACCGCGCACCGCCTGAAGGCGCTGGGGGTGGTCGACAAGATCGTCAACGAACCTGTCGGCGGCGCGCACCGGGACCTTCGGCAGATGGCGGCCTTTCTCAAGCGGGCGCTGAACGATGCCTTCCGGCAGGTCAGCGACCTCAAACCCCGCGAGTTGCTGGATCGCCGGTATCAGCGGCTCCAGAGCTACGGCCGGTTTACCGATACCAAGGCCGACAGCAAGTAGCGGCATTCCATATGGCCGGCGTCGCAAATCGGCGGCGCTACCAACCACAGGGGGTGCGTCCACCATGAGCCAGTCCCTGAGCGCGGCGATAGCGGCATTCAGCCCGAACCTGCCGCTGGCAGTCGCGCTGAGCGGCGGCGCGGATTCGACGGCCCTGCTTCTGTGCTGTGTCGAGCGCTGGCCCGGGCAGGTCAGGGCCATCCATGTTCATCACGGTTTGCAGCATGCCGCGGACGGCTTCGAGCGGCATTGCGCGGATCTGTGCGAGCGGCTGAACGTGCCCCTGGTGGTGCGCCGGATCGACGCCGGTCATGCCAGCGGCGAGAGCCCGGAAGCGGTGGCCCGCATCGCACGTTACCGGTCATTGGTGTCGGTGCTGTCGACCGAATGGGCCGGGCAGGACATCACCGACATTGCCGTGGCCCAGCATGGGGACGATCAGGTCGAGACGGTGCTGCTCGCCTTGTCACGGGGGGCGGGTTTGCCCGGCCTTGCAGCCATGCCGAAGCGCTGGCAGCGCGATGGCGTGACCTTTCACCGTCCGCTGCTGGGTGTGGCCGGCCCTGCCATCCGTCAGTGGCTGCGCGAACTCGGACACAAATGGGCCGAAGACCCCAGCAACGCCGACCAGCGATTCACCCGCAATCGCATTCGCGCCCGGCTGCTGCCGGCGCTGGAAGAAGCATTTCCACATTTTCGCGAGACTTTCGCCCGCAGTGCAGCCCACGCGGCGCAGGCGCAGCAACTGCTTGACGAGGTTGCTGCGGGTGATCTCGGCATCATCGGCATTCCACCCCGGATCGACCGGCTGCAAAGCCTCTCTGCCCCTCGGCAGGTGAACGCTTTGCGCCACTGGTTGCGCACGGTCCACGGCGCCCATGCCAGTACGGCGCAGATGCAAGAGTTGCAGCGTCAGATCGGGGCCTGCATCACGCGCGGCCATCGTCTGCATCTGAAGATTGGCGTTGGCTTCGTCGTGCGGCAAGAGGGTACGCTGGACTGGCAAACCGCAGACCCGGCGCCGCGTTGACTGTCTGCGACGCACCCTGGCGCGCCGATGGCCGGCGCAAGTGTGGAATCCGGGCACCCGGGTCGACTGGGTACAATCAGCGGCTTTGCCGCAAGGGCACCCTGGCCGTTGGTCCGGGTCTGTTTCTCGGCGCATCCAGAAAGTCCAGTCGGCCTGCAGCCGCACTTTCACGACGTTTTCAAGTCAAACACATGGCACTCATCGTTCACAAATACGGGGGCACGTCGATGGGCTCGACCGAGCGCATCCGCAACGTGGCCAAGCGCGTCGCCAAATGGGCGCGTGCCGGTCATCAGATGGTGGTGGTGCCCAGCGCCATGAGCGGCGAGACCAATCGCCTGCTCGGACTGGCCAAGGAACTGGCGCCCGCACGTGCCGATCAGGCCTACAACCGCGAACTCGATATGCTGGCCGCTACCGGAGAACAGGCGTCGTCGGCGCTGCTGGCCATCGCGCTGCAGGCCGAAGGCCTGGGCTCGGTCAGCTACGCAGGCTGGCAGGTGCCGATCCGTACCAACTCGTCCTACACCAAGGCCCGCATCGAGAGCATCGACGACAAGCGCGTGCGGGCCGACCTGGCGGCCGGCCGGGTGGTCATCGTGACCGGTTTCCAGGGCATCGACGAAGGCGGCCACATCACCACATTGGGCCGTGGCGGCTCGGACACGTCGGCCGTGGCGGTTGCCGCAGCGATGAAAGCCGATGAATGCCTCATCTACACCGACGTCGACGGGGTCTACACCACCGACCCGCGCGTGGTTCCGGAGGCGCGTCGCCTGCAGACGGTGAGCTTTGAAGAGATGCTCGAAATGGCGTCGCTCGGCTCCAAGGTGCTGCAGATCCGTTCGGTGGAATTTGCCGGCAAGTACAAGGTTCCGATGCGCGTGTTGTCCAGCTTCACGCCGTGGGACATCGACATCGAAGAGGAAGCCCGCTCGGGCACGCTGATCACTTTTGAGGAAGACGAAAAAATGGAACAGGCCGTTGTTTCCG
The DNA here is from genome assembly GCA_014879655.1 of Burkholderiaceae bacterium. GTDB lineage: Bacteria > Pseudomonadota > Gammaproteobacteria > Burkholderiales > Burkholderiaceae_C > JACSRS01. The sequence continues at coordinate 568 of JACSRS010000136.1, read as the reverse complement.
GCATCGCGTTCAACCGCGACGAAGCCAAGGTTTCCGTGCTGGGCGTGCCCGACAAGCCCGGCATTGCCTACCAGATCCTGGGTGCGGTGGCGGACGCCAACATCGAGGTGGATGTGATCATCCAGAACCTGAGCAAGGATGGCAAGACCGACTTCAGCTTTACCGTGCACCGCAACGACTATGCTCGCACGCTGGACCTGCTGCGCGACTCCGTCCTGCCGGCGCTGGGCGCGCAGGAAGTCGAAGGCGACGCGCGCATCTGCAAGGTTTCCATCGTCGGTATCGGCATGCGAAGCCACGTCGGCGTGGCCAGCAAGATGTTCCGCTGCCTGGCCGAAGAAGGCATCAACATCCAGATGATTTCCACTTCGGAAATCAAGACCTCGGTGGTCATCGACGAAAAGTACATGGAACTGGCCGTTCGCGCGTTGCATCGCGCCTTCGACCTGGATCAGCCAGCGGCCTGAGAAGGTCGCCCGCTTGAGGCATAATGCGGGGTCTGGAAACGTGACCGAGTGGCCGAAGGTGCTCCCCTGCTAAGGGAGTATGGGGTGTAGAGCCTCATCGA
>JACSRS010000126.1 GCA_014879655.1 Burkholderiaceae bacterium | reverse complement strand
TGCCGCGCGCGAGCCGCTGACAAAATCGGCCAGCGACGCAAAGGCGCGGCTGCTGATCACCTCAAATGGCCCGGTCAGGCTCTCGACCCGCGCATGCACACCGCACAAATTCGGCAGCTTCAAGGTGACCGCAACCTGCTGGATGAAGGCCGCTTTCTTCGCCACCGTATCGACGCAGCTGACCCGGATGTCCGGGCAGCAGATTGCAATCACCACGCCCGGCAGGCCGGCGCCGGCGCCGACGTCCAGCAGCCGGACCGACCCATCAGGCGCACCCGCCGCACCATTCGCCACACAAAGGCGAGCCTGCAACTGCCGCCGCAGCGGCGCTACCACCGCCAGGCTGTCGACGAGATGCTGCGTCAGCATGGCCGGCAGTTCGCGCACAGCTGTCAGGTTGTAGACCTTGTTCCAGCGCTCGATCAGGGCGAGGTAGCGCAGCAGGTTGTGCGTCTGTTCTTCGGAAAGATCCACCTGCAGCTGCCGGGCCGCCTGTGTCAGCGCGCCGGCCAGTGCCTGCACCAGTGGCGAAAGATCACTGAATGGGTTCATGACTCAGCCTTCAAACCGGTCGCAGAAAACCGCGGGTCAACCCCGGTCACCGGCGCCCGCCTCCACCGCAATCCGGGCGAACCCCTTGAAGCCGCCTTTTTTCAGGTGGATCAGCAGCAGCGAGATGCTGGCTGGCGTGATGCCGGAAATGCGCGATGCCTGCCCCAGCGTCTCGGGCCGGTGCTTGGCCAGCTTCTGGCGCGCCTCGAACGACAGCGCCTGCACCTGCAGGTAGTCCAGGTCGGCCGGCAGCTTCAGCCCTTCGTAGTGGGCAGCGCGGTCGATCTCGTCTTTCTGCCGGGTGATGTAGCCGGCATATTTGGCCGCAATCTCGACCTGCTCGATCACCGGCGCGCGCAGCTCGCCCAGTTTTTCTCCTGAAAGATCGGCGCTGGCAAAGCGCCCGCCGTCCAGCGACATCAGCGCTGCGTGGCTCACGTCGGGCCGGCGCAGCAGCTCGAACAGGTTGTATTCATGGTCAATCGCCTTGCCCAGCACCCGCTCGGACTCCGTCGCCGGCAGGTTGCGCGGGTTCACCCAGGTGCTTTTCAGGCGCTCTGTTTCACGTGAAACAGCATCGCGCTTGCGGCAGAAAACATCCCAGCGCGCATCGTCCACCAGCCCCAGCCGCCGCCCGGTTTCAGTCAGCCGCAGGTCGGCATTGTCCTCGCGCAGCTGCAGCCGGAACTCCGCGCGGCTGGTGAACATGCGGTAGGGCTCGGTCACGCCCTGGGTGATCAGGTCGTCAACCAGCACGCCCAGGTAGGCCTCATCGCGACCCGGCAGCCAGCTGGCGTCACCGCGCACCCGCAAGGCCGCGTTGATGCCGGCAAACAGACCCTGCGCCGCCGCCTCTTCATAGCCGGTGGTGCCGTTGATCTGGCCGGCAAAAAACAGGCCGCCGATCTGCCGCGTCTCGAAGCTGCTCTTGAGCGAGCGCGGGTCGAAGTAGTCGTACTCGATGGCGTAACCGGGGCGCAGGATGTGCGCGTTTTCCAGCCCCTTCATCGAGCGCACCAGTTCGTACTGCACATCAAAAGGCAGGCTGGTGCTGATGCCGTTGGGGTAGATCTCGTGCGTGGTCAGGCCTTCGGGCTCCAGAAAGATCTGGTGGCTGTCCTTGTCGGCAAAGCGGTTGATCTTGTCTTCCACGCTCGGGCAATAGCGCGGGCCCACGCCTTCGATCTTGCCGGTGAACATCGGGCTGCGGTCAAAGCCGCTGCGAATGATCTCGTGCGTGCGCTCGTTGGTGTGCGTGATCCAGCAAGGCATCTGCTGCGGGTGCATGTCAGCCCGACCCATGAAGCTGAACACCGGCACGCTGTCGCCCACCCCGCCGGGCATGCCGTCACCGGGCTGCTCGGCGCACTGGCTGAAGTCGATGCTGCGGCCGTCCAGCCGCGGCGGCGTGCCGGTCTTCAGGCGCCCCTGTGGCAGCTTCAGTTCTTTCAGCCTCGCCGACAGGCTCACCGCCGGCGGATCACCCGCACGCCCCGCCGCGTAGTTGTTCAGTCCGACATGGATCTTGCCGTCCAGAAAGGTGCCGGCCGTCAGCACCACGGTACGGCTGCGAAAGCGCACGCCCACCTGCGTGACGGCGCCGACCACCCGGTCGCCCTCCACCATCAGGTCGTCCACCGCCTGCTGGAACAGCGTCAGATTCGGCTGGTTCTCCAGCCGCCGGCGGATCGCCGCCTTGTACAGAATGCGGTCGGCCTGCGCCCGCGTCGCGCGCACCGCCGGTCCCTTGGAGCCGTTCAGGATGCGAAACTGGATGCCGCCTTCATCGGTGGCAATGCCCATGGCACCACCGAGCGCATCGACCTCTTTCACCAGATGGCCCTTGCCGATGCCACCGATCGACGGGTTGCAGCTCATCTGGCCCAGTGTCTCGATGTTGTGCGACAGCAGCAGCGTCTTGCAGCCCATGCGCGCAGCGGCCAGCGCCGCTTCCGTGCCGGCGTGGCCACCGCCAACCACGATGACGTCAAATTCCTGGGGGTACAGCATGAGGGGGTTCCAGGGCCACCATGGCCCGATCTTCAAAAACGCGGGCCGGCGACCCGCAGGGCTTGCCAGAGCGACACCGGGTGCGGCAGCGGCAAGCCCGCGATTTTCCCATTGATGCCGCCCTGCGTGCAAACGCGCCGGGCGCAAGGCCCCGCGACCCCGCCGGTCCGCCGGCCTGTGGTTCAATCAGCCTCATGAAAATCCTCGTCTTTGCCGGCAGCACCCGGCAGCAATCGTTCAACCGCAAGCTCGCCACCGTCGCCGCGCAGATGGCCCGCGACGCCGGCGCCGAGGTCACGCAGCTGGAGCTTGCCGACCACGAGCTGCCGCTCTACAACGCCGATCTGGAAGCACGCGGCACGCCGGAATCGGCCATCCGGCTCAAGACCATCTTTCACGCCCACCCCGGCTGGATCATCTGCTCGCCCGAGTACAACGGCAGCTACACCGCGCTGCTGAAAAACACCCTCGACTGGGTCTCCAGCCCGGTCAAGGGTCACCCGGACTGGTCCAGCGGCACGCGGCCTTTTGCCGACAAGGTGGTCGGCCTGCTGAGCGCCTCGCCCGGCGCTTTGGGCGGTGTCCGCTCGCTCAGCCATCTGGCGCCGCTGCTGGCCAACCTGCAGTGCTGGGTGTCGCCGAAGCAGTTTGCGCTGTCGCGCGCCGGCGAGGCCTTTGACGCGCAGGGCCAGCTGACCAGCGAAGCCAGCCACACCAATGTCAAGGCCGTGGTCGACAAGTTGTTGTGGGCGACGGGCAGGCTGCACGCCGCCGCATAGCCCCGGCCGCAAGCCGACCCCCTGACCCGCTTTCCGGTGTTTTTCAAGCCAAAATGGCATCAACCCAGCGTGAATCGGTCATTTTCAGCTATGTTTATTGAAGTTCTCCAGCTGATCAGGCTGCCTGCTTCGCCGGCACCCGTTCGACGCCCATGAACGAAACCCTGGCCTGCCGCCCCGGCTGCGGCGCCTGCTGCATCGCGCCGTCGATCAGCTCACCCATTCCCGGCATGCCGCTGATTGATGGCATCAGCAAACCGGCGGGGGTGCGCTGCGTGCAGCTCGATGACGCCAACCGCTGCCGCATCTTCGGCCAGCCCGAACGCCCTGCCGTCTGCCAGCAGCTGATGCCTTCGCTGGAGATGTGCGGCCCCCGGGCTGACAGCGGCGCCCACGCGCTGCTGTACCTTGCGCGACTCGAACAGCTCACCGCCCCGCATTAAGCTTGCCGCTTTCCCCGAACCTGGAGACAAGCATGCACATCCCCTCCCTCAAAGGTATCGTCAGCGAAGAAGAATGGGCGCTGCGCTGCGACCTGGCCGCCTGCTACCGGCTGGTGGCCCTGTACGGCTGGAGCGATCTGGTCTTCACCCACATCAGCGCCAAGCTGCCCGCCTCGGTGGCCGGCGACGAGCACCATTTCCTGATCAACCCCTACGGCCTGATGTTTGACGAGATCACCGCGTCCAGCCTGGTCAAGGTCGACATGGACTGCAACAAGCTGCACGACACCCCGTTCCCGGTGAACCCGGCCGGTTTCGTGATCCACAGCGCGGTGCACGAGGCCCGGCCCGAGGCCGGTTGCGTGCTGCACACCCACACACGCGCCGGCGTCGGCGTCAGCGCGCAAAAGCACGGCATCCTGCCCATCAGCCAGCAGAGCACCTTTGTGCTGGCGTCGCTGGCATATCACGACTATGAAGGCGTGGCCTTCCGCGACGAAGAAAAGCCGCGCTTGCAGGCCGATCTCGGCAGTGCCAATTACCTCGTGCTGCGCAACCACGGCCTGCTGACCGTGGGCCGCACGATTGCCGACGCTTTCCTGTCGATGTACACCTTCGAGAACACCTGCCGCATCCAGATCGATGCTCTGGCGGGGCAAAGCGGCATGGAGAGCCTGACGCCGGTGAACCCGGCGATCGTCAAAGGCGTGGGCGAGGCCATGCGCGTGCAGACCGGCGGCATGGGCGGCGCCTTCGTCTGGCCGTCGCTCATCCGCAAGCTCGACCGGATCGACGGCAGCTACAAGACCTGAGACCCTGCCATCCGGGACTGTCGAATTGCCGTCATCCCGACAGCGGCTTTTGCCGCAGCGCCAGCAGCGCGCCCAGCCACAAGGCGGCGGCTGAATAGATCAGGCCGCGCGCCAGCCCGCCGGGGCCGTCGGCAATCCAGCCAACCACGGTGGGCCCGACGATCTGACCGGCCGCAAACACGATGGTGAAGGCGCTGATGCCTGCCGGCCACAGCGCTGGCGGCAGGTTGTGCCGCACCAGCGCCGTGGTGGAAGCCACCACCGACAGAAACACGCCGCCAAACAGCAGGCCCGACGCCAGCACCACCGGCCACCAGTCGGTCAGCGCCGGCAGCAGCGTGGCCAGCCCCAGCAAGGCATTGAGCAGCGCCAGCGCGCCACCACCCTGGCTGCCGTCCAGCAGGCGCGCCCAGATGCGCGAAGACGCCATCACCGCCAGCCCCAGCGCGGCGTAGAAGAAGGTCACCGCGCCGCCCGACGCGCCCTGCTCCCGCAACAGCGCAATGACAAACGTCATGTAGCCGATGTAGCCCACGCCAAACAGCGCGTAACCCGCCAGCGCATGGCGCAGGGGGAGCCACTGAAACGTCATTTTTTCAGTCTTTTTGGCATCATCCCAGCGTCGATTGGTGCCTTTCTGCTCTTCTTTCCGAAGTATTTCGGCCGGCCGGATCAGACCCAGCACGGCCAGCGCACACAGCAGCGCCAGCGCCCACCAGGCCCAGGCCCAGCCGTGCGGCACGGCTCGCGCCAGCTCCAGCACCCACGGAACCATCAGCGCCGACGCCACGATGCCCAGCCCGGTGCCGCTGTAGTACAGCCCGATCAGCAACCCGCCGCGCGCCGGCTGCAGCGCGCCCACCCGCGCCGCCAGCACGCCACCGGTGATGAAAACGAAGGCGCTGGCCACGCCGGCCAGCAGGCGCTGCACCAGCAAGGGCGCGGCTTCGGTGAAAAAGCCGGACAGCCCCATGAACACGCTGGCCAGCACCGCGCCCCACAGCAGCAGCGTGGTGGCGCCCCAGCGCTGCATCAGCCGCGGAGTGATCAGCGCGCCCAGCAGGTAGCCCAGCGCGTTGACCGTGTTCATCGCGCCAGCCAGCGTGTAGCTCCAGTTCAGGTCGGCCCGCATCGGTGGCAGCAGCAGGCCGTAGGCAAAGCGCGTCACGCCCAGCGAAATGGCCGCGCCCAGTGACAGCGCCAGCGCCAGCCGCAGCGCGTGGGCGCCGCTGTCGGTATCGGGATAGAGGTCGGGGCGGGGCATGTCGCTTGCATTCTGCGCGATCGCCGCCAAGTGGGTAGTCTCCATTGCTTTGCAACCGCCCGGCCACGCGCCAGCATCTACGAACCCTTTCCCCCATGTCTCAATCTGATCTGTTCACCCCCTATCAGGCGGGCGCGTTGTCGCTGGCCAACCGCGTCGTGATGGCGCCGCTGACCCGCAACCGTGCACCGGGCTCGCTGCCCAACGCGCTGATGGCGGCGTACTACGCACAGCGCGCCAGCGCGGGCCTGCTGATCACCGAGGCCACCGCCATCAGCCACCAGGGCCAGGGCTACGCCGACGTGCCGGGCCTGTGGAACGACGAGCAGGTGAAGGGCTGGCGCGCCGTCACCGACGCCGTGCATGCAGCCGGCGGCAAGATCGTGACGCAGCTGTGGCACGTGGGCCGTGTCTCGCACACCGAACTGCAACCCGGCGGCGGCGCGCCGGTAGCGCCTTCGGCCATCACCGCCAAGACCAAGACCGTGCTGATCCACGACGGCGTACCGGCGTTTGCCGACACCTCCGCACCGCGGGCGCTGGAATCGGCCGAGATCCCCGCCATCGTGCAGGACTACCGCCGCGCCGCGCGCAACGCCATTGCCGCAGGCTTTGACGGGGTCGAGGTGCATGCGGCCAACGGCTACCTGATCGACCAGTTCCTCAAGACCGGCGCCAACCAGCGCAGCGACGAATGGGGCGGCTCCATCGAAAACCGCGCCCGCTTCCTGCTGGAGGTGATGCGCGTGATCTGCGACGAAATCGGCGGCGCACGCACCGGCATCCGCCTGTCGCCGGTGACGCCGGCCAACGACATCGTCGATGCCGACCCGCAGCCCTTGTTCGACCACGTGGTGCGCCAGCTTGCGCCGCTCGGTCTGGCCTACATTCACGTGATCGAGGGCGCCACCGGCGGCCCGCGCGAAGTCGCCGACCGGCCGTTTGACTACGCGGCGCTGCGCCAGTCTTGGCGCGACGCCGGCGGCACCGGCGCCTGGATGGTGAACAACGGCTACGACTTGGCGCTCGCCGCGCAGGCGCTGGCCGAAGGCGCCGACCTGGTCGCCTTTGGCCGGCCCTATATTGCCAACCCGGACCTGGTCGAGCGCCTGCGCCAGGGCGGCCCGTTCAACAAGCCCGATCGCGCCACGTTCTACGGCGGGCGCGAAAAAGGCTACACCGACTATCCGGCGCTGGACAGCGTGCCGGCCTGAACGGCGGCAGCTTGAGTTCGGGAAACCTGCGGGTCGCAGGCGCCCGAGCCGGCGCTTGTCCTGTGCCTATTCGCCCAGGCCGATCGGCGAGGGTGCGCGCATCACGATCCGCGTGAACAGCCGGTCATAGGCCGGGTCGGGCGGGTATTTGCCGGTCAGCGGGTCGCGGTTCTTTTCGAAAGCCTCGTCCAGCGCTTTCCAGTCGGCTTCGCTCAGCACTTTTTCCGCCTCGGGCAGGATCACGGTTTCTTCCAGCCGCATGTGCTCCAGGTAAAAGTCGACGTACTGGGTGAAGGCTTCGGTGAAGTCCTGCCGGCGCGATTCGCCCAGCAGTTCCCACGCCAGCAGCAGGTGCTGCACCTCGCGCACGGCCTTCTCGCCCGACATGTGGTCGCGCTCCAGCCGGTCGACCGTGCCCATCACCTGCGGCGCGCGCTGCACCACGCGGGGAAACAGCAGGTCGGACTCCTTGGTGTGGTGCAGCCGCTCGGGGAACTCGTCGATGTAGAACAGCATCGCCCGCATCACGTCGAAAAAATTCTCCGGCGCATCGGCCGGGCCACGCTCGACCATCATGCGCATCGAGCGCAACATCGCCGCCAGTGAGGCGTGTTCGTCGCGGATGATCTGCAGGCTGCTGTGTTTCATGTCCGTCTCCTGATGCCCGAAATGAAGGGTGTGCGCAAGCATGCCCGCTCCCGCCCGCCAGCGACATGATGCAAGTCAAGACCTGAACAGGTTGCGCGGCACCCGCCCCCGGTTCAGCGCACCGGCGGGCGCCAGCGTTTGAGCAGCAGCGCGTTGCTGATCACGCTGACGGAGCTGAGCGCCATCGCCGCGCCCGCCACCACCGGGTTCAGGTAGCCCAGCGCCGCCAGCGGAATGCCGGCCGCGTTGTAGGCAAAGGCCCAGAACAGGTTCTGGCGGATCTTGGCCACCGTGCGGTCCGAGATGTCCAGTGCCGCCGCCACCAGCCCCACATCGCCGCGCATCAGCGTGATGCCGGCCGCGTGCATCGCCACGTCGGTGCCGTTGCCCATCGCCAGACCGACATCCGCCGCCGCCAGCGCCGGCGCGTCGTTCACGCCGTCGCCGACCATGGCCACGGTATGGGGGCCGCCACGCTTCCCACCGGCCTGCGTGTTCGCAGAAGCGCCGTCCGGTCCGTTTCTGAGTTGCGTCACCAGCGCCGCCTTGTCCCCCGGCAGCACTTCAGCCATGACTTCGCCCTCTTCAGGGCGCAGGCCGAGCCGCCGCGCCATCGCTTCGGCGGCGCCGCGGTTGTCGCCCGAGATCATCACCGCCTTGATGCCACGCTCACGCAGCGCCGCCAGCGCTTCCATCGCGCCCGGCTTGGGTTCGTCGCCAAAGGCCAGCAGCGCTCGAAGGGCCAGACCACCGGTGGTGCGTTCGGCCATCGCGGAAACCGTGTTGCCTTGTGCCTGCAACGCCTGCGCCTGCTGCGCCAGCGCGCCCAGGCTCACGCCCAGCTCGTCCATCCAGCGCAGGCTGCCGATCAGATAACTGCGCACACCGACTTCGCCTTCGCTGCCGCGGCCCGGTACAGCGCGCACGTTGTCCGGGGTCTCGATAGCGATACCGCGCGACTGCGCTTGCGCCACCACGGCGCGGGCCAGCGGGTGTTCGCTGCCGCTTTGCACACTGGCAGCCGCCGCAAGGGCGTCGGCCTCCGCCATGCCATCGGCCACCACCAGCGCGGTCAGCCGGGGCTGGCCGACGGTCAGCGTACCGGTCTTGTCGAAAGCCACCACGTCGACCTTGTGGGCGAGTTCCAGCGCCTGCGCGTCCTTGATCAGGATGCCGTGTTTCGCCGCCACGCCGGTGCCGGCCATGATGGCCGCCGGCGTCGCCAGCCCCAGCGCGCAGGGGCAGGCGATCACCAGCACCGCCACCGCGTGGATCAGCGCGGTCTCGAAGCTTGCGCCGATGCCGACATACCAGACCAGCACCGTCGCCAGCGCGATCAGCAGCACCACCGGCACGAACACTGCCGACACCTGATCAACCAGCCGCTGGATCGGCGCTTTTGCCGCCTGCGCGTCTTCGACCAGCCGGATGATCGTGGCCAGCACCGTCTCGTTGCCCACCGCCGCCACCTGCATCACCACCCGGCCTTCACCATTGATCGAGCCACCGGTCAGCTTGTCACCGGCGCGCTTGGCCACCGGCAGGGGCTCGCCGGTGAGCATCGACTCATCGACCTGTGTCCGGCCCTCGGACAGCGTGCCGTCGACCGGAAAGCGCTCACCGGGCTTGACGACGATGCGGTCGCCCACCATCACTTCCGCTACCGGCACATCAACCTCACCATCGGCCCCGAGCAGATGCGCCACGTCCGGGCGCAGCGCGTGCAGCGCGCGGATCGCCGAGGTGGTCTGGCGCTTGGCACGCGCCTCCAGCCACTTGCCCAGCAGCACGAGGGTGACCACCACCGCCGAGCCTTCGAAGTACAGATGCACCATGGTGCCGGGCTCGGCGCTGAGCCAGAGCCAGACAGACAGCGCCCAGCCGGCGGTCGTGCCGATGGCCACCAGCAGGTCCATGTTGCCGGTCAGCGCCAGCAGCGCATGCCAGCCCGCCCTGTAAAAGCGCGCGCCCAGAATGAACTGCACCGGCGTTGACAGCACAAACTGCATCCACGCCGGCAGCATCCAGTGCTGGCCGAACAGGTCGCCGATCATCGGCAGCACCAGGGGCGCCGAAAGCAGCAGGCCGATGCCCACCGGCAGGAAGCCCGCCCAGGGCGATGCGTCACCCCCGGCGTCCATCTGCTCGGTCGTTCGCGGCTCGTAGCCGGCATCGCGCACCGCGCGGCGCAGCTGCGCTTCGCTCGGCCCGCCCGGCACGGTCTCGATGCGCGCCGACTCGGTCGCCAGGTTCACCGTGGCCGCCTGCACGCCGGGCACCTTTTTCAAAGCCCGCTCGACCCGCGAGACGCACGAGGCGCAGGTCATGCCGCCGATGCCGATGTCGATGGACGAACCGTCCGGTGCAGCTGTGAGGGTGTTCATGCGACGAAGGTTAAGCCTTCTCATGATGGAAAGGTCAAAGGTTTTTTCAGGCCGACCCTGCAGCCACCAGGGTCGCTTGACCTTCTCATCATGACAAGGTTCAGACTATGCTGTCCCCATTCACCCTTCAAAGGAGATCCCATGAACCAGTCCTTCACCGTCACCGGCATGACTTGCGGCCATTGCGAAAAAGCCGTCACCCAGGCGCTGCAGCAGCTCGACCCCCAGGCCGAAGTGCGCATCGACCGCGCCAGCAACAAGGTCGAGGTCAACTCCGAGCAGCCGCGCGACGCACTGGCCCGGGCCATTGCCGAAGAAGGTTATGCCGTTGCGGCCTGAAACGGCCACCGTCGCCGGCAGCCCGCGCACGGGCGGCGAGCCGCGCGGTGTTGGTAGCTACCCCGCCAGCATTGGCACCGCGGCGGCGCTGTCGGGCGTGTCGGCGCGCATGCTGCGGCATTACGAATCGCTGGGCCTGCTCGGTGACGTGCACCGCACCGACAGTGGCTACCGCCAGTACACGGAGTCCGACGTGCACACGCTGCGCTTCATCAAGCGTTCACGCGAGCTGGGTTTTTCGATGGCCGAAATCACCGAACTGGTCAGCCTGTGGCACGACCACGGCCGTGCCAGCGCTCACGTCAAGCGCATCGCGCAGCAGCATGTGGAGGAGCTGGCGGCCCGCATCGAATCCATGCAGGCCATGCAGCGCACGCTGCAGAACCTGCTGCAGCACTGCCACGGCGACGGCCGGCCCGACTGCCCGATCCTGGACGACCTCGCCGGCGCCACGCCCCGATGAGCGCGCCCACCGAGCTGTACCCTGCACTCGCCCATGTCCGCCCGGGTCTGGCGGAACTGGGCAGCACCATCGGCCCGATGACGGTGCCGGCCGGCGCCGAACTCTTCAGTGAGAACAAGCCCTGCCAGGGTTTCCCGCTGGTTCTCGACGGCGAGGTCCGGGTCAGCCGCCATTCGGGCGACGGTCGCTCGCTGGAGCTGTACCGTGTGGTCCCGGGCGAGCTGTGCCTGGTCTCCAGCGCCTGCCTCTTTCGCAGCCAGCCGCTGTCGGCGCACGGCGTGGCCACGCGGCCCACCACGCTGCTGCTGATACCGCCGCCGGTTTTTGCCCGGTGGCTGGAGACACCGGAATTTCGCGATGCCGTGCTCGGCCTGTTTGCCGAACGCATGTCCGACCTGACCGCATTGATCGATGCCGTCGCCTTTCACAAGCTCGACCATCGCCTGGCGGCGGCGCTGCTGGGGCACGGCCACGCGCTGGCCACGACACACCAGGCACTGGCCGACGAGCTGGGCACGGTGCGCGAGATCGTCACCCGGCTGCTGCGGCGTTTCGAGCGCGAAGGCTGGGTCGAGCTGTCGCGCGAGCGCATACTCATCTGCAACAGCGCCGCGCTGCGCGATCTGGCTGCCGCGCTGCAGACCTGATCGGCTCGCGCAGCGTGCAAAGTCTGTGTGACTGAAGTCACAGACCGGCGCTTTGCAAACGGGTTCAATCAGCGCACACTTACTTTTTCACAGGAGTTCACCATGAAAACCAATGTCGGCGGCATCGACCGCACCCTTCGTATCGTTGTCGGACTGGTTCTGGTCGGCCTTGCAGCCACCGGCACCGTCGGCGTCTGGGGCTGGATCGGCGTCGTGCCCCTTGCTACCGGCGCCATTGGCTGGTGCCCGCCTTACGCACTGTTCGGCTGGAACACTTGCTCGATGAAAACCAAGACCTGAGCGCCACCGGGGTCGGCACGCGCCGACCCGCGCGGCAAAAAGGGTCACCGGGGCTGCGGCATCATCAACGGCATGAACCCCGAAACTCAAGATCACCCCGTCCTGCAACCGCGCGGCGTCGAACGTCTTGTCACCGGTCAGCCCACCCGCGACGGCGCTGGCGTCAAGCTGACCCGGGTGCTGACGCAGGATCTGCAGCAGCGGCTCGACCCGTTCCTGATGCTGGACAACTTTGCGAGCGACGACCCCGACGACTACGGCGCCGGTTTTCCCGACCATCCGCACCGGGGTTTCGAAACCGTCACCTACATGATCGATGGCCGCATGCGTCACAAGGACAGCGCGGGCCACGAAGGCCTGCTGCAAAACGGTGGCGTGCAATGGATGACCGCCGGTCGCGGCCTGATCCACAGCGAAATGCCCGAACAGGAAGCCGGCGTGATGGAAGGCTTCCAGCTGTGGCTGAACCTGCCGGCGCGCGACAAGCTGTGCCAGCCCGGCTACCGCGACATCCAGCGCGAAGAAATCCCTGAATTCACCACCGCCGCGCAGGTGACGGTGCGCGTGATCTCGGGCGAAAGTCACGGCGTCAGCGGCGCCATGCACCGGCCGGTCGACCAGTGGCCCACCGATCCGTTGTATCTGGATCTGCATTTCGCGCCCGGCGCCGGCACCTTCAGCCAGTCCCTGCCGCCGGTCAACAACGCGTTTGTCTACGTCTATCGTGGCGCCGTTGAGGTGCTCGATGGAGCGGGAGGGGCCACCGCCGTGGCGCTGCACCGCATGGCCATCCTGTCGAACACCGGCGACGGCGTCACGCTGCGTGCGCAGGGCAGCGCCGGCGCGCGCGCGCTGCTGATCGCCGGGCGGCCGCTGCGCGAACCCATCGCCCAGCACGGTCCTTTCGTGATGAACACCCGCGAACAACTGGTCCAGGCGATGCAGGATTTTCACAACGGCCGCCTCGGCTGAAACAACCGGTTTGCGGCAGCTGCGGCCTATAATTTCGGGTTCGGTTCCAGAACCGCCCTGCACTGGCACAAGTGCGCGGCGCCCTGTTCACCCGGCCTGACCCCGAAAAGGGATCAGGCACAGTCAAAGCCCGTCGGCCGGTTCGCCCGGAATTCGCGCCCCTTGGCTCACCCTGAATGGCCGGAACCGATGGCGGTGGCGCTGACGCGGGCCGCCCCGGTAGAGGAAGTCATTAATCTGCAGGAGCGTTGGCAATGGCCAAGGAAGAACTGATTGAAATGAGCGGCATGGTGGACGAGGTTCTGCCCGACTCCCGCTTTCGCGTCACGCTGGACAACGGCCACCAGCTGATCGCCTACACCGCCGGCAAGATGCGCAAGAACCACATCCGCATCCTGGCGGGCGACAAGGTCTCGCTGGAGCTGTCGCCCTACGACCTGAGCAAGGGCCGCATCACCTTCCGCCACATCGCCGGCCGCCCGCCTTTCGTGCCGTCCAACCGCCGCCCCTGAAACGGCCGGCCGGCGCCCGCGCAGCGCCGCAAAACTTTACAAAGCCTTATCGGGGCGACAACTGCCCGATACACGGCCCGCGCACACTTGCTTTCAACCTGATGGCCGATTCGCTGTCATCAGGCTTCTTCTCACTGAAAGGAAGCAAATGAAATCCAACCCCAAACACCTGCTGCTCGCTGGCCTGATCGCCACCCTCGGCTTTGCTGCCACCGCCCAGACGCCGCCGATGCCCGGTCAGGGCGGCCCCGGTGGTCCCGGCGGTGGCCACATGATGGGCCGCGGCGGGCCCGGCCAGGCCGACCCGGCTGCGATGCAGGCGCGCATGACCGAGCGCTTCAGCCAGCGCATGAGCAAGCTCAAGACCGTGCTGCAGATCAAGCCGGAGCAGGAAGGCGCGTGGACCGCGTTCACCGCGGCGATGCAGCCGTCGGCCGCGATGATGGCCGCCCGTCGCAACCTGCATGCCGAAATGGAAAAGCTCACCACACCCGAGCGCATTGACAAGATGCAGGCCATGAAGGCCCAGCGTGACGCCGAAATGAGCAAGAAGGGCGACGCCGTCAAGACCTTCTACGCCGCACTGACGCCGGAGCAGAAGAAGTCGTTTGACGCCATTTCGATGCGCTTTGGCGGCATGGGCGGTGGCAAGGGTGGGGGCATGGGTGGCCACGGTCACCACGGTGGCCAGGGCATGGGCGGTGGCATGGGCTACGGCCGAAGCTGATCGGCACTCAGGCATCCGGGCGGCCGGCAACAGCGGCTTTGCCCGGGTGCCCGCCAAAACCGCAGCGCCCGTCTTTTGAAACACGCCCGCAGCGTTTAAGCTAGCGGGCGTGGCACTTTCCCAAACACCTCCCCCTCTTCCGCCCGAACCCGATGACGGCACCGTCGTGTTGCCGGTCGTGCGCAGCATCGACCTGATGCAACCGCTGGCCTGGCTGCAGCGCGGCGTGCGCGACACCGTGCAGGCTGGCTGGCTCAGCCTGGCGCATGGCGCGGCGCTCGCGGCCTTCGGGGCGCTGCTGCTGCTGCTGGCCCGCGACCGCTTCTGGCTGCTGGCCGGCGCGTTCTCCGGCTTCCTGGTCGTTGCGCCGGTGCTGTCGACCAGCCTGTACGCGATCAGCCGCGCCATCGAGCGCGGCGAGCCGGTCAACCTGCGGCTGATCGTGCGCACCTGGACGCGTTGGCAATATTCACGCTTTGTCGTCAAGGGTGGTTACTGGAGCCTGGTTCGCTTTGGCCTGCTGCTGGCACTGGCCGGCACCGGCTGGGTGCTGACCTCGGCCGCGCTGATCACGCTGCTGGCACCGCAGCCGGTGAACACGCCGGCGGATTTTCTGCGTCACATCGTGCTGGCACCGAACCACTATGTATTCGAGCTCTGGCTGACCATGGGCGCGCTCATGGCCGCGCCCATGTTTGCCTCCAGCGTGATCGCGATGCCGCTGCTGCTGGACCGCCGCGTCACCGTGCTGCAGGCGGTGCTGGCCAGCTGGCAGTCGGTGTTGCAAAACCCGGTACCGATGGCGCTGTGGGCCGCCCTGATCATGGGGCTGACCGGGCTGGGCCTGGTCACGCTGCTGATCGGGCTGGTCTTCGTGATGCCGGTGCTGGGCCACGCCAGCTGGCACGCCTACCGCGACGTGGTCGACGCCAGCGCGCTGCCCGAGCGGCTGCCGCCAGAAGGGTCGGCCTGATGTTCGGTTTTACAGAAGAGCAGATTGCCGCCTTCGGCCTGACGTTCGGCGTCGGCGCCTTCATGCTGTACATGCTGTTCATCATCGGTCACCTGGCGTGGGAGTCGAAGGCCGGCAAGTTCGGCACTTTCGTGATCTTTCTGGGCCTGGCCTTCGGCATGGTCGGCTTCGTCGCCAAGTACATCATCCAGTGGGTGCTGGAAAAATAAGCCTGCCGGCACGATGGTGACTTGCCCCTTGTCAAGCCAGCCCTTCTGAAGCCCCGTTACGCTGCACACCATGGACCACGACCTCATCATCTCCGGTGCCGGACCGGCCGGCCTGTGTCTCGCGCGGGCCCTGTCCGGGCACGGTCTGCGCATCGCGCTGATCGAGCAGCAGCCGCTGGCTGCGCTGCAGCAGCCCGCCTTTGATGGCCGCGAGATCGCTCTGACCCAGCACTCGGCGCAGCTGCTGCGCAGCATGGGTCTTTGGGAGCGCATCGATCCGCAGGCGCTGTCGCCGCTGCGCGACGCCAAGGTGATGAACGGATCGTCCCCGTTCGCGATGGTCATCGACCACGCGCTGGGTGGCCGCAGCGAACTGGGCTGGCTGGTGGGCAACCACCACATTCGGCGCGCCGCGTTCGACGCGATGCACGCATCAATGCAGCAGCATGGCGACATCACGCTGCTGGCCGGCGAATCGGTCAGCCACGCGCACACCGACAGCGCTGCGGCCCACGTCAAGCTGGCGGGCGGCGCCAGCTTGAGCGCGCGGCTGCTGATTGCCGCCGACAGCCGCTTCTCCGCCACCCGCCGCGCGATGGGCATCGCCGCCGACCTGCACGACTTCGGCCGCAGCATGTTGCTCTGCACCATGACGCACGAGGAGCCGCACCAGCACGCTGCGTGGGAATGGTTCGACTACGGCCAGACGCTGGCGCTGCTGCCGATGAATGACGACCCTTCCACCGGCCAGCACCGCTCGTCGGTCGTGCTGACCCTGCCCAGCCACGAGATCGACCCGCTGCTCACGCTGGAGCCCGACGCCTTTGCCAGCCAGATGACCAGCCGCTTTGCCCGGCGCCTGGGCGCGATGACGCTGGTCAGCACGCGCCACGCCTACCCGCTGGTCGCGGTCTATCCGCGCCACCTGGTGGCCAACCGCTTTGCCTGCATCGGCGACGCCGCCGTCGGCATGCACCCGGTGACCGCACACGGTTTCAACTTCGGGCTGCTCGGGGTGGACAACCTGTCGGGCCTGCTGCGCGCTGCGCACGCCCGCGGCGAAGACATCGCCGCGCCATCGCTGCTGGCACGTTACGAGCGCGAGCACCGCCGCGCCACCCGGCCGCTGTACCTGGCCACGCAACTGATCACCCGCCTGTACACGGCCGACACGCCACCCGCGCGTGCCCTGCGCAACCTGGCGCTGCGCGCCGGCGAACGCTTCACCCCCTTCAAGCGGCTGGTGGCGGCCTCATTGACCGGCAGCCACTGACTGGTGGCCACTGACCGGTGGCCACAGCGCGCCTGCACGTGACCGGCAGCCGTCATTTGATATCACATTGATAGCTGAATTTCACCATTTGACACTGGGTTGATGCCAAAAATGCTGAAAATTGGCTCTGAAAACCGTCAGGGGGTCCCCGCTGTTCCGTCGGGGGTAGATCCGCCGGTACCCGCTCGCTTTGCACCTGCCTTCTGTGTGACCCCGGCTTGACCCGGTGACGCGCCGCCGCCACACTGGGCCGCTGCCCGCGTCGGTTACCCCGTCACTTTCAGGAGAGATTCATGGCTGCTTACGTGATCTTCGACGTCGAAATTCGCGACGCCGAGCGTTATCAGGACTTCATGCGCCAGGTGAAGCCGGCGCTCGACGCTGCCGGCGCGCGTTACCTGGCACGCGGCGGCGCATTCAAGGTGCACGAGGGCGACTGGGCGCCCCGGCGCATCGTGATCCTGGAATTCCCGTCGGTCGCCGCGTGGGAATCGTTCTACACCGGCCCGGTCTACCAGGGGCTCAAGGCCATCCGGGACGAATGCAGTTCGGCGCGGCTGGTCTGCGTCGAGGGTCTCTAGTCCGAACCCGCCCGCAGGAGGCCCGATGTCCAGCGCCCGTTTCACCGTTTCGCACGCCGCTGATGCACATTTCGAGCGCGGCCTGCGCTCTTTCTTCGAATACCGAGACCTGGGCATCCGGCAAGCCACGTACGGCCGGGTGGTCGCGCACGTGATCCGGGCTGCCGCCGGCACCGATTTTTCCAGCCAGCCTCACCTGCACCACACCACTTTTCAGCTGGTCTACGTGCTCAAAGGCTGGATCGAGTTCGAGTACGAAGACCAGGGCACAGTGCGGCTGCTCGCCGGCTCCTGCGTCTACCAGCCGCCCGGCATCCGCCACCGCGAGGTCGGACACAGTGAAGACGTCGAACTGCTGGAGATCGTGATGCCGGCCGACTTTCGCACCGAAGAAGTCGCGTCGGTCCAGCCCTGAAGCTGGCTGCCGAACCCTTGCGCGTTGCGACCGGCCACGTGTTCATTTTTTTGACAGGAAACCACCATGAAACTGCCGATTGAAGGCGGCTGCGACTGCCGCGCCGTGCGCTACCGCCTCACCCGCCCGCCGCTGGTGGTCAACTGCTGCCACTGCCGCTGGTGCCAGCGCGAGACCGGCGCGTCGTTTGCGCTCAATGCAGTCATCGAATCCGCCTGCCTGGAACTCACTGCCGGCGAGCCCGTGCTGGTGCTCACGCCCTCGCAAAGCGGCTACGGCCAGCAAATTGCGCGCTGCCCGAGCTGCCACGTGGCGTTGTGGAGCCACTACAGCACCGCCGGCCCGGCCACCTGCGTGGTGCGCGTCGGCACGCTGGACAACCCGGACGACTTTCCGCCGCAGGCCCATGTGTTTGTCGCATCCCGCCAGCCCTGGGTACAACTGTCGCCGGACGTGCCGCAGTTCGAGGCCTATTACGAACTGGCGCAGATCTGGTCGGCCGAGAGCCTGGCGCGCCGGCGCGCGATCCAGCCGCAGATCGACGCCTGGCAGGCCACGCGCCAGCGCATGGCGCCGCCGGCCCCGCCGCGCTGAATCCCGGAAAATGGCGACCAACGAACGAGAGGTCTTCATGGTCACCAAGGCAGAACTGAGCGCATTCCTGGAAATCGAGTTCCCGCAGAACCGCTGCACCATCGAGGCGGTCGGCAACCGCGCGGCCACCGTGCGCCACCCCATCGGCAGGGCCGAACTGCGCCCCGGCGGCACCGTCTCGGGCCCGGTGATGATGACCGTGGCCGACGTCGCGCTGTACGCGGCGCTGCTGGGCGAGATCGGCATCGTGCCGATGGCGGTGACCACCAGCCTGAACTTCAACTTCCTGCGCAAACCATCGGCCGACAAGGCCATCATCGGCGAGTGCCGGCTGATGAAGGTCGGCCGCACGCTGGCTATCGGCGAAGTGAGTCTCTACTCCGAAGGCGAACCCGAGCCGGTGGCGCACGCGGTCGGCACCTACGCCATTCCGGCCAGCCGGGCGCGCTGAAACCGTCAGCCACACGGTTGGCGGTGCAGCCGCCAGCACCGCCGGACCAGACCAAGCGCTGCAGACAAACGGTGGACGGCCTAAACTGGCCCGGTCAGCAACTGCCCGGACCCCGCCATGTCAAACCTCCGCATGCCCGTCTATTACCTCGCCCACGGCGGCGGCCCGTGGCCGTGGATGAGCGGCCCGCACCACGACGCCCACGCCTTGCTGGCCCAGTCGCTTCGCGAACTGCCCGCCCAGGTCGGCACCACGCCCGCCGCCGTGCTGATGGTGTCCGCGCATTGGGAGGCGCCGCAGTTCACCACCAGCAGCCACCCGCGCCCGCCGATGCTGTACGACTACTACGGCTTCCCGCCCAACACCTACGAAGTGCAATACCCGGCGCCGGGCCACCCCGCGCTGGCCGCGCGTGTGCAGGCGCTGCTCGGTGATGCCGGCATCGCCGCCGCGCAGGACGCCGAACGCGGCTTTGACCACGCCACTTTCGTGCCGATGGCTGTGGCCTGGCCCGACGCCAGCGTGCCGGTGGTGCAACTGTCACTGAAAGACGGCCTCGACCCCGAGGCCCACCTGGCCGCCGGCCGTGCGCTGGCGCCACTGCGCGACGAAGGCGTGCTCATCATCGGCAGCGGGTTGAGCTACCACAACCTGCGCCTGCTGCGGCCCGAGGGCTACGAGGCGTCGGCGGCTTTTGACCAATGGCTGACCGACACGCTGATCGGTAAAACCGCCGCTGAGCGCGCCGCCGCGCTGACCCAATGGACATCGGCACCGTCGGCGCGGGTGGTGCATCCGCGCGAAGAACACCTGCTGCCGCTGATGGTTGCCGCCGGCGCCGCGGGCGACGATGCTGCCCGCCGCAGCTACCACGAGCCCCGCTTCATGGGGGCGGTCACGGTGTCGAGCTTCCGGTTCTCAAACAACCGATGAAAAATTGGATCTATTTCGATAGCAAAAAAGCACCATCTGACGCTGGAATTTGCCGAAAAATACTGAAAATATCCCTCAGGAACTGCTGACCCCCCTTCCCTGAAACAACCACCCGACCGCACCCGACGCACATGACCGACCTGTCATCTTTTCCCATCACCCGCAAGTGGCCCGCCCGCCACCCCGACCGCCTGCAGCTGTACTCGGTGCCCACGCCCAACGGCGTCAAGGCGGCGATCATGCTGGAAGAAACCGGCCTGCCCTACGAAGCCCACCGGGTGCGCTTTGACCAGAACGAGCAGACTTCGCCGGCCTTCCTGTCGCTGAACCCGAACAACAAGATCCCCGCCATCCTCGATCCCGACGGTCCCGGCGGCAAGCCGCTGGCGCTTTTCGAATCCGGCGCCATCCTGATCTACCTGGCCGAAAAGACCGGCCAGTTCCTGCCTGCAGACGCCGCCGGGCGCTTCGAAACCCTGCAATGGCTGATGTTCCAGATCGGCGGCGTCGGACCTATGTTCGGCCAGCTGGGTTTTTTCCACAAGTTTGCCGGCAAGGACTGGGAAGACAAACGCCCGCGCGACCGCTACGCCGCCGAGGCGCGGCGCCTGCTGAACGTGCTGAATCAGCGCATGGCCGGGCGCGCGTGGATCATGGGCGACGACTACACCATTGCCGACATCGCGATCTGGCCCTGGGTGCGCAACCTGGTCGGCTTCTACGGCGCCGCGGATCTGGTCGGTTTCGGCGACTTTGCCCACCTGCCGCCGGTGCTGCAGGCGTTTGAAGCCCGGCCCGCGGTTGCACGCGGCTTGCTGATTCCGGCTGCAGACTGAGCCGCCGCGCTTGCGGTGAACGGGCGCTTCACTGCGCCAGAAAGCGCTGCACCTCGGCCACGGTTCGGGCCGGGTCTTCTTCGTGGGGTACGTGACCCAGGTCGTCGAACATCACCAGCTTCGAGCCGGCAATATCCTTTTCAAAGCGGCGCGCATTGTCGGGCGGAATCAGGCGGTCGCGGCCGCCCCAGAGAATCAGTGTCGGCACCTTGAGCGCGCGAATCTGCGCCACATCCCCGGTGTAGCCCTGCTCCAGCCGGCGCGACAGTGCCTGCCGGTTGCCGCTGCGCCGCGTCATGTCGGCAAAGAGATCGACCAGTTCCGGCGTCACTTTGGCCGGATCGCCATAGACGTTGCGCAGCGAATCTTCCACCACGCCGCGCGGCAATGTGACGCGCATCAGGTCCCGCGCCACCGGCATCGTCGCCAGCTTGAAGCCGATCGGCATGTCCCGCTGCGCAATCGCATAGCCGCTGGCGTCGACCAGAATCAGTTTCGCCACGCGGTCCGGGTGCGCAGCCGCCGTGGCCCAGGCGATCTGTCCGCCCAGCGAGTTGCCGGCCAGCACGAAGCGCTGAATGCCCAACGCGTTCACCGTGTCAATGACGAACTTCACGTAGACCGGCATCGAATAATCGTTCTGCGCATTCGGCCCGGTCAGCGCAAAACCCGGCAGGTCGAAACGCACCACCCGGCGCTCCTGGCGCAAGGCGCTGGCCCAGCCCTCCCAGGTGTGCAGGCTGGCCGAGGTGCCGTGCAGCAGCACGATCGGCAGGGCGCTGCCCTGCGTACCCGGCGCGCCGTCGCTGCGCGGGCCTTCGTCGCGCAGATGCACCTGCAGGCCGTCCACCGCGATGAAGGTCGAAGGCGGCCTGGCCCAGCGCGCCTTCAGTTCATGCACCGGCACATCCGGCGCCCAGGTCGCATAGATGCCGACGCCGCCAAAGAACAGCGCGCCGGCCAGCACCAGCAGCGCCGATTTCCAGATCAGTTTCATGAAGCGGACTCTAAGCGGGCGCCTTGCCGCCGTCAAAGCACAAAGCTGTGGATGGTTCTGGCACAACTGCAAGCTTGTCCACAGGCCCGGCCGCTTTGCAGAACTTGTCCCTGCCGGCGCGACAGCGGCGAAACCCGTCCACCCACATGGACCTCCCGTCTTCAAGTCGTTGTCAGCAAACAGGAAAAATCCCTTGTCCACAGAAAAAGGCTCCCTTTACTACTACGACTATTTAGATATAGAAGTCATAGAAGAAGAAACAGCCGGATCTTTTTTTACCTTCCCGCCCGGCCGCGCGCCGCAAAAACCACCCGCCCACGGGTTCAAAATTGCTCCAAATCAAGACTGAAGGCGCGCTTTGCGGCAAGAATGCAATCGCAGAACCCAAAAAAGATTTCAGGAGACTCCTTTGCTCGCCGCCTACATCAGCCACATCGACTGCACCCGCCACGAAATGGGACCGCACCACCCCGAATGCCCGGAGCGGCTGGGCGCGATCAACGATCACCTGCTGATCAAGGGCCTGCTCGACTACATGCAGCCGTACGACGCGCCGCTGGCCACCGAGGAGCAACTGGCGCGGGCCCATTCGGCGCTGTACGTGAAGGAAATCATCAATTCGTCACCCAGCGAGGGCTACCACCACGTCGATCCGGACACCAACATGAACCCGTTCACCCTGCAGGCCGCGTTGCGTGCCGCAGGCGCCGCCGTGCAGGCGACGGATCTGGTGCTCGGCGGCACCGTGCCCACCGCGTTTTGCAGCGTGCGTCCGCCCGGCCACCATGCCGAACACGCAGCGGCCATGGGTTTCTGCTTTTTCAACAACATTGCGGTCGGCATCCGCCACGCGCTGGATGTGCACGGGCTGGAACGTGTGGCGCTGATCGACTTCGACGTGCACCACGGCAACGGCAGCGAAGACATCTTTCGTGGCGACGACCGGGTGCTGATGTGCTCGATCTTCGAGCAGGGCCTGTACCCGTTCTCCGGCGAAAATGCGACCGGCCCCAACATGGTCAACGTCGGCCTGCCCAGCCGTTCGGGCAGCGACAAGTTCCGCGAAGCGGTCGAGCAGCAATGGCTGCCGGCGCTGAACGACTTCCGCCCGCAACTGATCTACATCTCGGCAGGGTTCGACGCCCACCGGGAAGACGACATGGGCAACCTGGGCCTGGTCGAGGCCGATTACGAATGGGTCACGCAGCAGCTGATGGCGGTGGCCAGCACGCATTGCCAGGGTCGCATCATCTCCAGCCTGGAGGGCGGCTATGTGCTCAGCCCGCTGGCGCGCAGCGTCGCTGCCCATGTCAAGGTGCTGATCGGCGCCGACTGACGATTCATCACGGTGATGGCGCGCAACCAGGCGCATCACCTTTCAACCCCTTATGGACAAACACTACCTCACCCCGCTTTTCATGCCCGAGTCCATTGCCGTCATTGCCGGCAAGCTGGACCACCCTGACGAACAGACGCCGCAGGCGGTGGCGCTGGCCGCCGCCCTGCGGGCCCAGCGCTTCAACGGCACGCTGGTTTTTCTGGACATTCACCGAACCGGCACGCTGGCCGACCTGGCGCAGACGCGCGCCGATCTGGCCATCATTGCGCTGCCCAACGACGAACTGGCCAACGCGCTGGAAGTGGCCAGTCGCATCAAGTGCCGCGCTGCGCTGATCATCTCCAGCGGGGTTGACGCCGTACTCTCCGGCGAGTTGCAGCGTGTGGCGAGACGCCATGGCATCCATCTGCTGGGGCCCAACAGCCTGGGCTTCCAGCGCCCGCGCACCGGTCTGAATGCCAGCGTGGCCGGCGTGCTGGCCGCGCCCGGCCCGCTGGCGCTCGTGTCGCAGTCCGGCGCGCTCACGTCGTCGATTCTGGACTGGGCGAGCCAGAACGCGGTGGGCTTTTCCACCGTCGTTTCACTCGGCCCCAATACCGCGGTGGATGTGGCGCAAGTGCTCGATTTTCTGGCCAGTGATGCGCAAACGCACAGCATCGTCGTCTATCTGGAAGGCATCTCCAACGCGCGCCGCTTCATGAGCGCGCTGCGCGCGGCCGCCAACGCCAAGCCGGTCGTCATTCTCAAGTCCGGCCGCAAGCAGGCGGGCAACAAGGCGGCGCAGACGCATTCGGGGGCCATCGTCGGCAGCGACGACGTGTTTGAAGCGGCGCTGCGCCGCGCCGGTGCGGTGCGGGTGCGTTCGTTTGTGGAACTGTTCTCGGCCGCCAAATGCCTGGCGTCGCGCTACCGGCCGGTGGGCCGGCGCCTGGCCATCGTCACCAACGGCGGCGGCCCCGGCGTGCTGGCAGCCGACTGGGTCAGCGAGATCCATCTGGAGCTGGGCCAGCTCTCGCCCGAAGCCGCCACGGCGCTGAAGGCGAAACTGCCGCCGCTGGCGTCGCTTTGCGACCTGATCGATGTGTCGGAAGAAGCCACGCCCGAGCATTACAAACTGTCGGTGGAAGCTGCCAGCCAGGAGCGTCAGATCGACGGCGTGCTGGTCATCCATTCGCCCAAGGCCGGTTGTGATGCAGCAGCCGTTGCGCAGGCACTGGCCGATCTGAAACCGCGCATGGCCAAGCCGCTGCTGACCTGCTGGATGGGTGACGCTTCGGTGGGCAGCGCGCGCGACGTTCTCAACGCCGCCGCCATTCCCACCTTCCGCACGCCCGAGGCGGCAGTGGGCGCGTTCGGCAACATCGCCATGTTCTACCAGAACCAGCAGTTGCTGCAGCAGACGCCGCCGCCCCTGTCGGCACTGGCCAAACCCGACATCGAAGGCGCGCGCCTGCTGATCGAAAGCGTGCTGGCCGAGCGGCGCAAGATATTGACCGAGATGGAGTCCAAGGCGCTGCTGTCGGCCTTCCACATCCCGGTGACGCAGACCATTCTGGCCCGCAGCGCCAACGAGGCGATGATGATTGCCACGCAGCTGGGTTACCCGGTGGCGCTGAAGATCGACTCGCCCGACATCAGCCACAAGTCCGACGTCAACGGCGTGGCGCTGAACGTGATGAACGCCGTCGGCGTGCGCGACGTCTACAACGACATGATGCAGACGGTGGCGCGCAACCAGCCCGATGCGCGCATCAACGGCGTGACGATCCAGAACATGGCGCGCCACAAGCGCGGACGCGAGATCTACATCGGTCTCGTCACCGACGACCCGTTCGGCCCGGTGATCGCCTTCGGCGCCGGCGGCACGATGATCGAGCTGATCAACGACCGCGCCATGGCGCTGCCGCCGCTGAACCAGTTCCTGGCGCGCCGGCTGATCGAGCGCGCCCGCGTGGCCGAAACGCTGGGCAACTGGCGCGGCGCCACCGCGATCAACCGCGAGGCGCTCGAACACGTGCTGCTGCGCGTGTCGGAGATGGTGTGCGAGCTGCCGCAGCTGCGCGAGATGGACATCAACCCCATCATCGTCGACGAACGCGGCGCCGTGGCGGTCGATGCCCGCATCGTCATCGACAACGCGCCGCAGGCGCAAAGCGGCGGCGCCCACAACTACAACCACCTCGCCATCCTGCCGTACCCGGCGCAGCACGAGCAGGTCTGGCCCATGCGCGGCGGTGGCCAGTACGTGGTGCGGCCGATCCACCCGGATGACGCCAACATGCTGCAGGCGCTGGTGCGCAGCCTGTCGCAGGAGAGCCGGTATTTCCGCTTCGTCTCGTCGCTGACCGAACTGCCGCCGTCGATGTTGTCGCGCTTCACGCTGATCGACTACGACCGCGAGATGGCGCTGGTCGCCGTCTACAAAGAGCGCAAGCCCGGCGACGACAGCGAGATGGTCGAGACCGAGCGCATCGTGGGCGTCTCGCGCTACATCACCAACCCCGACAGCGCCAGCTGCGAGTTCTCGCTGGTCGTGGCCGATGACTTTGGCGGCCGCGGGCTGGGCGCGCGGCTGATGCTCAGCATCATGGACGTGGCGCGCGAAAAGGGGCTGGCTGAAATCGAGGGTCTGGTGCTGACCAACAACCCCGGCATGCTCAAGCTGATGAAAAGCCTGGGCTTTGCCATCAAGGCCTACCCGGACGATCCGGATTTCCGGCTCGTCAGCCACCCGCTGTGAATCCGCGCCCGCTGCCCGCCTCGCAGGTGGCCGCGGGCAGGCGATGTGGGTCCGGCTGTTAAGATTTGTCCCTTTTGAGCCGCTCCCCCCTTTCATGTCCGTTGCCATTGCAGGAAGCGCCCCTGCCACGTTTGAGATCAAGAGCGCCAACCTCCCGCTGGTGGCGCTGCGTCTGAAAAGCACGGATCTGGACTTGTTGGCGCAGGAAATGCACCAGCAGTACGGCGACATGCCGGACTTTTTTGACCACGAACCGCTGGTCATCGACCTCACGCTGCTACCTGCCGATGCGCCGCCGCCGGATTTCCCGGTGCTGCTGACCCTGTTGCGGGGTTACCGCCTGGCGCCGGTGGCTTTCAAGGGCGGCAGCGAGCTGCTGGCCGACGCCGCGCGCGCCGCCGGCCTGGCCAGCGCGCCCGAAGCGATGCCGGTGCGGCCCGCGCCGGCGCCTGTGACGACCGGGGCCGAGGAGCGCCCGGCGCCGGAAGCTGCCGCCGTACCCGTCGAGGCCGCGACCGCTGCGCCCGCACCTGCCGGCGCGCTGCCGGCGCTGATCATCGACCGGCCGCTGCGCTCGGGCCAGCAGGTCTATGCCCGCGGGCGCGACCTGGTGGTGCTGGCAATGGTCAATGCCGGCGCCGAAGTCATTGCCGACGGTCACATCCATGTCTACGCGCCGCTGCGTGGCAAGGCCATCGCCGGCGCCCGTGGCAACGTTGACGCGCGCATCTTCGCGTTGAGCCTGGAGCCCGAACTGCTGTCGATCGCCGGCGTCTACCGCACCACCGACACGCCGCTGCCCGCCGAGGTGCACGGCCAGCCCACCCAGGTGCGGCTGGTCAGCAGCGACGACGGCGACCGACTGGTGATGGAGCCGCTCAGAACCTGAACCGATTCACCGGGCCGGCGGCCGCCATGAAAAGGCAGCCGCCAACCCGATCACCCCATCAAAAGGACGCTTATCCATGACCCGAATCATCGTTGTGACTTCCGGCAAAGGCGGTGTCGGCAAGACCACCACCAGCGCCAGCTTTGCTGCCGGCCTGGCGCTGCGCGGCCACAAGACCGCTGTCATCGACTTCGACGTCGGCCTGCGCAACCTGGACCTGATCATGGGTTGCGAGCGCCGCGTGGTCTATGACCTGATCAACGTCATCCAGGGCGAAGCCAACCTGAACCAGGCGCTGATCAAGGACAAGCAGTGCGAAAACCTCTACGTGCTGGCCGCTTCGCAGACCCGCGACAAGGACGCGCTCAGCAAGGAAGGTGTCGAAAAGGTGCTGGCCGACCTGTCCGAAATGGGCTTCGAGTACATCGTCTGCGACTCGCCCGCCGGCATCGAGACCGGCGCGCTGATGGCCATGCATTTCGCCGACGAGGCGCTGGTGGTGACCAACCCCGAGGTTTCCAGCGTGCGCGACTCCGACCGCATCCTGGGCATGCTCAGCAGCAAGACCCGGCGCGCCATCGAGGGCAAGGACCCGGTCAAGGAACACCTGCTGATCACCCGCTACAACCCGGGCCGCGTCGATCAGGGGCAGATGCTGTCGCTGGAAGACATCAAGGACATCCTGCGCATTCCGCTGATCGGCGTGATCCCCGAAAGCGAGAGCGTGCTGACCGCGTCGAACCAGGGCACGCCGGCGGTGCACCTGAAGGGCACGGACGTGTCCGAGGCCTACAAGGACGTGATCGACCGTTTTCTGGGCGAAGAAAAACCCCTGCGTTTCATCGAAGCCCAGAAAGTGGGCCTGCTCAAGCGCCTGTTCGGAGGGAAGTAAGCCATGTCCTTTCTTTCATTCCTGCTTGGCGAAAAGAAAAACACGGCCAATGTCGCCAAAGAGCGGCTGCAGATCATCCTGGCGCACGAGCGCAGCGGCCGCAACGCCGCCGAGCCTGACTACCTGCCCGCGTTGCAGCGTGAGCTGATCGCGGTGATCAGCAAGTACATCAAGATCAACCCGGCTGACATCAAGGTTCAGGTCGATCGCCAGGACAACCTGGAAGTGCTGGAAGTGAAGATCGAACTGCCCGAGACTCGCTGAAGCGCGGGTTCGGAGCAAAGAAAAGGGCCTTCCGTAGAAGGCCCTTTTTCACTCAGCGGCGCAGCCGTTCACTGTTTGCGCGCGGCGATCGATTTCTCGGCCTTGTTCACCAGATCGTTGCCGACCTGGGGCTTCCATTTGTTGTAGACCGGCCGCGTGGCCTTGACGAAGGCTTCACGCTCTGCGGGCGTGAGCTGCGTGATGGTCACGCCCATGGCGGCAATTTCTTTCAGCAGCGGCTGGCCGGGTTCGACCAGGCCCTTGCGTGCCAGCGCGATTTCCTGCTTGCCGGCTTCGATGGCGGCTTCACGCACGATCTTCTGGTCGGCCGGCGTCCATGAATTCCAGATGTCCTTGTTCACGACGAAGACCAGCGGATCGGCCACGTAGCCCCACATCGTGACGTTCTTCTGACCGACGTTCTGCAGCTTGGCGGCGGTGAAGACGGACATCGGGTTCTCCTGCCCGTCAACGGCGCCGCTGGCAAACGCCGGCTGCGCATCGGCCCAGCTCATCTGGGTCGGGTTTGCGCCCAGCGCGGTGAAGGTGTCCAGAAACAGCGGCGAGCCGACCACGCGGATCTTCAGGCCCTTCAGGTCTTCCGGCGTGTGCACCGCGCGCTTCGAATTGGTCAGCTCGCGGTAGCCGTTTTCACCCCATGCCAGCGGCACGACGCCGGCCTTTTCGAGGGTCGTGAAGATCTGTTTGCCCACTTCGCCCTGCGTCAGCGCATCAATGGCGGCGTAGTCGGGCATCAGGAACGGCAGCGAGAACAGGTTCAGCTCCTTCACCTGCGGCGACCAGTTGATGGTGGAGCCGATGGCCATGTCAATCACGCCCTGGCGCAGCGCGCTGAACTCACGGGTCTGGTCGCCCTGGATCAGCGAAACGCCCGGGTACAGCTTGATATTGATGCGCCCGTTGGTGCGCTCCTTCACCAGATCGGCCCAGATCTGGCCGCCCTTGCCCCAGGGGAAGGCGGGCCCGACCACCAGCGACATCCGGTATTCGGATTTGTAGTTGCTCTGCGCCAGCGCGGTCGCTGGCAATGTGGCCATCAAGGCGGAAAGGGCGGTGGTGGCCAGGGTGGCCAGCATGGTGCGACGCAGTTTCATCGGAACAGTCTCCTTCGTTGGTAAAGCTCAAATCAATGGGTGCAAATGTACAGCGGTCAGTAGCCCAGCTGCGTCGGAAGCCACAGCGCAATCTGCGGCCACAGCAGGACGGCCATGATCACCAGGAACATCGACGCCACCAGCCAGCGCACCCAGCGCACGGTCTCGTCCATGCCCACGGCGGCAATGCGGCACGACACCATCAGGTTCACGGCCATCGGGGGTGTGAACTGGCCAAGCGCCACCAGCAGGGTCAGCAGCACGCCGAACCAGACCGGGTTCCACTGGTAGTGCTGCATGATGGGCCACAGCAGCGGCACGAAGATCAGAAAGATGGACACGCCGTCGAGCACCATCCCGACCGCCACCAGCATCAGCACCAGCAGCATCAGCACGCCGAACTCGCCCAGGCCGGAATTCACGATGGCGCGCGTCAGCGGGTCGATCACGCCCAGCGTCGACAGCGAGTAGGCAAAGATGCCTGCCAGCGCCACCACGATCAGGATCACCGCCGACAGCTCGCCCGATTCGCGCAGGATCACGAACAAATCCCGGACCTTGATCGTGCGGTGAATCACCATGCCCACGAACAGGCCGTAGAACACCGCCACCACTGCCGCCTCGGTGGGCGTGAACCAGCCGGCGCGCATGCCGCCCAGAATCAGCACCGGCGCCACCAGCCCCCAGCTGGCCTCGCGCAGGCTGGCCCAGAAAGGGGGCTTGGGCACGTCGGCTTCCTGCAGTCCCATGCCGTGGCGGCGGGCCAGCCAGAAACTGGGCACCATCAGCGCCAGCCCGACCAGCACGCCGGGAATCATGCCGGCGGCAAACAGGGCCGGCACCGACGCGCCAGGCACCAGCACCGAATAGACGATGAACGCGATCGACGGCGGAATCAGGATGTCGGTGGCTGCCGCCGCGCCCACCACGCTGGCCGAAAACGCACCCGGGTAGCCCGCGCGCGACATCGCCGCGATCATCACGCCGCCCACCGCCGCAGCCGTGGCCGGGCCGGAGCCCGAGATGCCGCCCATGAACATGGCCACCGCAATGGCCACGATGGGCAGCATGCCCGGCCCGCGGCCGACAATGGCAATGGCGAAATTGACCAGCCGGGCCGCCACGCCGGAACGATCGAAGATCGATCCGACCAGCACAAACATCGGGATCGCCAGCAGCGGGTACTTGCCCAGCCCGGCGTAGAAGTTCTGCGGCACGGCCAGCAGGCCGAACCACTGGGCGTCGACGTTGGCCAGCGCAATGCAGGCGGCACCGGCCAGCCCCATCGCGGCGCCGATCGGCACGCCGGCCAGCATCATCACCGCAAAGGCGGCAAACAGCAGCGAAGCAATCATTCGATGCCCGCCCGGTCGCGCCAGCGCCGGACCAGGAAACCGAGCGCGCGCATCGTGATCGCCAGCGCGATGATGGGCAGCCAGATCGAATACCACCACTGTGGCACGCCGATGCCGGGCGACGTTTCGTTGAACCGGTAGTCGTCCCACACCAGGCGCACGCTGAGTACCGTCATCAGACCGAACAACAGCACCACCATCGCCACGCCGAAAAGCGCCAGCCGGCGCTGGCGGGCCGCAGACCCGCTGGCAGAGAAATACTCGATGCGGATGTGCCGGTCGCGGGCAACGGCCGCGGACCCCGCCACCATGGCCAGCAGGATCATCAGAAAGACCGAGAACTCCTCGGTCCAGGCGAACGAGCTGTCGGTGAAGTAGCGCACCAGCACGTTGGCAAAGGTGATGCAGGCCAGCAGCGCCATGATGATCACCGTCGCCCAGTCCTCGATCTTCAACGGGACGGCAGTGGCGACATCCTGCGCTTCGGCGTCGGGTATTTCGGGTGGAAGGTGCGCGTGGGCGGGCGGTTGCGACATGGAGAAACGCTTCGTTCGGTTGATGGGTCAGGCCAGCATGGCCTGCACCGCGGTGACGATCGCTGGCGCGCCGATGCGCGATTGGGCCTCCAGCACCGGCGCGTACCCCACCGGGATGCGGGGTGCGCCCAGGCGTTTGACGCGGCAGCCGGTCGCCTCGGCGGCGGTGGCTGCGACCTCGGCACCAAAACCGCCGGCCTGCACAGCCTCGTGCACCACCAGCAGGTGGCCGGTGCGGGCGCACGAGGCCAGCACCGTCTCCCGGTCCCAGGGCCAGATGGTGCGAAGGTCGATCAGTTCCACGTCGATGCCATCGGTGGCGAGCTGCTCGCAGGCCTGCGCGCATTCCAGCACCTGGCGGCTCCAGCTCACCATCGTCAGCGCGTTGCCGCTGCGACGCACGGCGGCCTTGCCCAGCGGCAGGTCCAGCGCCAGATCCACCGGGCCGGCGCTGCCCCACAGGGTCTTGTGCTCGATGTAGATCACCGGGTCGCCGCACTGCAGCGCTGCGCGCAGCATGGAAAAATTGTCCTGAGGCGTGGACGGGCACACCACCACGACGCCGGGCAGGTGGGCAAACCAGGCTTCGAGCGATTGCGAATGCTGGGCTGCCGAAGCGTCCCAGATGCCGCCGGGCATGCGCGCCACCAGCGGCACCCTTCCCTGGCCGCCAAACATGAAGCGGTTCTTCGCCGCCTGGTTGACGATTTCGTCCATGCCGCACAGCGCGAAGTCCACCACGCGCATCTCGACGATGGGGCGCAGCCCGGCCAGCGCCATGCCCACGCCGGCGCCCATGATGGCGGCCTCGCTGATGGGCGTGTCGATCACGCGCTGCGGACCAAATTCCTGCTGCAGGCCGGCGTACTGGCCGAAGATGCCGCCCCGCCCGACGTCCTCCCCCAGCACCACGACGGCGTCATCGGCCGCCATCTCCAGCCTGACCGCCTGCACGGCTGCCTGCGCATAGCCGAGGGTGGCGGGCGCCTGGGTCGGGTTGTTCAATACCATGTGCCCGCTCCGGTGGTCTGTACGTCGGTGAAAGCGGCGCTGGCCTCGGGCCAGGGCGCGGCGGCGGCGTCGTCGAGCGCAGCCTGCACTTCGGCCGTTGCCTGGTTTTCCAGTTCATCCAGTGTGCGGACGTCGTGCTGCAGCGCCTGGAAGCGCTCGCGCAGCCGGGCGATGGGGTCGGTCTGCAGGGCGGCGGCGAGCTCCTTCGGATCCCGGTACGCGGCCGGGTCCACCGAAACGTGGCCCTTCACCCGATACGTAAGCGCATGCAGCAGCAGCGGCCCCTGACCGGCGCGCACCTGCGCCACCAGCCCGCCGGCGGCGGCGTACACGGCCAGCGCGTCGTTGCCGTCGACCTGGGTCGCGGCAATGTCCATGCTGATGGCGCGGGCCGAGGCACCGTCGCCAGCCGTCATCGGGCCGCTGGCGGTGGTGGCGCTCCAGCGGTTGTCCTCGCAGACGAAGAGCACCGGCAAGGCGTAAACCCGCGCCCAGTTCAGTGCTTCCAGAAAAGGTCCGCGGTTGATCGCGCCGTCGCCGAAAAAGCAGACGGTGATGGCGTTGCGGCCCTGCAGCTTCTGCGCGTGCGCGGCGCCGACGGCAATTGGCAGCCCGGCCGCAACGACGCCGTTGGCCCCCAGCATGCCGACCGAGAAATCGGCAATGTGCATCGAGCCGCCCTTGCCGCCGTTGAAGCCGGTGGCCTTGCCGAACAGCTCGGCCATCATGCGGGCCAGATCGGCACCCTTGGCCAGCGTGTGGCCGTGGCCCCGGTGGGTTGAAGTCAGGTAGTCGTCGGGCCGCAAGTGGGCACAGACGCCGGCGGGCACCGCCTCCTGGCCGGTCGAAAGATGCAGCGGTCCGCGCACCCTGGCGCCGCCGGCGGCACTCTGCCCGTAGGCGCTGACGCCGCCCTGGCTGGCGATTTCGGCGGCGTTTTCAAAAGCCCGGATGCGCACCATCGTGCGGTACAAACCCTTCAGCAGGTCGGCGTTCTCAAGGGGGTTCAAGCGCATCCTTTCTGGATCGGAAGCAAGGCACGGCAATTCCTCAATGATCGTACCATTGGCCACCCGGTGAAATTGTCGCCAACCGGTCACGCTGTTTGTCATAGCGGTCAATGACCCACCGGCCACGAAGGCTGGACCGATGCACAGATCGCCACCGCCATTCGCACCGGCATGAACCCGGTCGGCAAACCCTGCAAATCGCAGGCGTCGGTGGCCGCCAGACAGGGCTTCCAGGCTGAAAACGCGCTGTTTGGCGGGAAAACTGTCGCTTTTGTGCTACAATATCGGCTTGCTGTTGCCATTGCCCAACACTTGCCACCGTCCGGCATCCCGGACACACCCGGTGGCACCGGCCCTTTCAGGTCCCCTCCCGGCAATCGCGTCCCAGCGCCCGCGCGGCCCGGTCTCCGGCGTCGCAACTTGTTGATCTGAATCCCGGTTCCTGATGCTGTCCCGGCAGCTGGCAGCCGTGGCGCACCGCCACCGCTGCAGGCGCAGCTTTGCCGTTGCCGTCCGGAACCGGTGCCGAAAGCCCCCGGCAAACAGCCGCCGCCGATGGCCCTGTACCTGCCCCTTGACCACCTGATGAAGCGAGACCCCCTGATTTCCGACACCGACACACCCACCTACACTCCGACGCTGCCCGCCGCCACCGACCACTGCGAGGGCACGCCCGCCCCGGTGATGCTGGGCGGCTACTGCATCGCCGCCCGCCCGCTGCCGCTTGCCGGCGGCCGCTTCCGGGCGCAGGTCAGCATTGCCAGCGGCCCCGACAGCGACGCGCCCTCTCACGAAATGCACTTCCGTGATGAATTTCCGACGCGCGCTGCTGCCGCGTACTTTGCGATGACGCAGGGCCTGCGCTGGGCATTCAGGACGCAGCGGCTCGACGCCAGCCACGCACCGGCCTGAGTGCCCCCACCTCAACCCTCCCACTGACTCACCGAAAGGAACTCCATGGCCAAGGAAGAACTGATTGAAATGACCGGCAAAGTCAATGACGTGCTGCCCGACGCGCGTTTTCGCGTGACGCTGGACAACGGGCACCAGCTGATCGCGTATTCGGCTGGCAAGATGCGCAAGCACCGCATCCGCGTGCTGGCCGGCGACAAGGTCACGCTGGAGCTGTCGCCCTACGACCTGAGCAAGGGCCGCATCAGCTTCCGGCACATCGAAAACCGCGGCGCTTTCGTGCCACGCCGCCGTCACTGACCCGTTGATGCCGGGGTCAGCCCCGCGCTGAAGCCGCTGCCCGCCGGGCGCGCACGGCTTCAGCCAGCCCCTGCAGCACCGGCAGCGTCTGCGCCAGGCTGATGCAGGCGTCGGTTACCGACACACCCAGTTTCAGCGGTTCACCCGGCACGATGTCCTGTCGCCCCTCGTTCAGGTGGCTCTCGATCATCAGCCCCATGATGCGCGCGTCGCCCGCCGCCACCTGCGCCGCCACGTCGGCCGCCACGGTGATCTGACGCTGATGCTGCTTGCTGCTGTTGGCGTGGGAAACGTCCACCATCACCTGCTCGCGCAGGCCGGCGGCCCTGAGCAGCGCACAGGCCGCGTCGACATCGGCCTTTTCGTAGTTCGGTTTCTTACCGCCGCGCAGGATGACGTGGCAGTCGTCATTGCCGCGCGTTTCAAAAATCGCGGCCTGCCCCATCTTGGTCATGCCCATGAAGGCATGGCTGGCCTGCGCCGCCTGAATGGCGTCACTCGCCACCTTCACGCCGCCATCGGTGCCGTTCTTGAAACCCACCGGGCACGACAGCCCGCTGGCCAGCTGGCGGTGGCTCTGGCTCTCGGTGGTGCGCGCGCCAATCGCGCCCCAGCTCACCAGCTCGCTGATGAACTGCGGCGAGAGCAGATCCAGAAACTCCGTGCCCACCGGCAGCCCCAGCGCCAGCACGTCCAGCAGCAGCTGGCGCGCCATCTCCAGCCCTTCGTTGATGGCGAAGCTGCCGTCCAGGTGCGGATCGTTGATGTAGCCCTTCCAGCCCACCGTGGTGCGCGGCTTTTCAAAATACACCCGCATCACGATCAGCAGGTCGTCCTGCAGCGCGTCGGCCTGCGTCTTGAGCGCCCGGGCGTAGTCCATCGCCTGGTCGTGGTCGTGAATGGAGCAAGGCCCGACCACCACCACCAGCCGGTCGTCCGCGCCATGCAGCACGCGCGAAATGGCCGCGCGGCTCTGCTCCACCAGCGCCTGGGCGGCAGGCGGCACCGGCAACCATTCGTCCAGCAGTGCCGGCGTGATCAGCGGACGGACCGCGCCAATGCGGGTGTCATCGATGCGGGTGGTGTCGAGCGTGGACAGCGGCTGGGCCAGGGGGGGGGCATGGGTGTTCATGCTCCGATTATCGGTCCTTTTGGCACCAACCCAGCGTCAGATGGCCTGTTGTTGCTCCTGTTTGAGGAGTGTTCTTCGCACTCGCCTCCCCGCCGGATGCTTTCGCCGCGAGTGCGAAGCCATCCGCCCCGCCGCGACAGGACAGCAATTCCCCCGCAAAACCTCGCCATCGCACAAATCCGTTCAGTCGACACGCGGACCCCTGTCAGATTTGACGGGATGGACGCCGCCAGAACCCGGCCCTAGACTCGCCGCCAAACAGCAACCACTACAGGCCCCGCACACCGGCCGGCCATCAGGGAGCGCAGCGCATGACGATTTCCGGGGCTTCACGTGTTCGGCGGCGATGGGCTGTGTCGGTGGCCGGCCGGCATGGTTCTTTGCGGCCTGCTGGTGAGTTCATCGCCAGCGTCACCGGCCTGGGCAATCTGCTCTCCCCCCAATCGGCATACCCCGCCAGCCGCGCCCCTGTGGGCGTTGTGCGGGTGGACGCAGGCGCGCGGCCACCACGCTGTGGTTCGGCCGGCAGTCTGATCGGTATCAGGGCGATAGCAAACAATGACCATTTGACGATGGGTTTCTGCAAATTTGACGCCAAAAACCGGAATTTGACCGCGTGGGGGTCTGGGTTCAGACGTCGGCGTGGGCCGCCGCGCAAACCCCGTGCTGGATTCGCCGACGCAATGGCCAGGAGCTTCGCATGATCGGACTGACCTTTCTCGCCATCGCTCTGCTGTGGCTCGCGTTCAGCGTCTTCGTGGGGATCAAGCTGCCCCGGTGGCTCGGCATCCGAAACCCGGCCGGCCAGTGGGCGGTCACCGTGGCGGCGGTGGCGGTTCTGCTGGTCGGGCCGTTTGTGGATCACATCGTGGGGATGTGGCAGTTTCAGAAGCTGTGCGATGAGCAGACGGGATTGCAGGTTTATCCGAATGCGGCGAAGACGACGCGAGCGCGTCAAGACTCGACTGGTTTCGAACCTTTGGGAGGGAAAGCCATCGCCATAAAACGCAGCGTCAGCACCATCATTGATCTGGACACAGGTGAGGCAATTGCACGGTACAACTACTTCACCACGCCCGGCGGTGTGATTGGACGCGCCCCAATGATGGGCGGTGAATACGCCTGTTCAGTCAAGAACTCTATGCATCCAGATCACCGTCAATTCTTGGCTTTGAAAGACCAAGTCAAGCTCACCTATGGGGAAACAAAATGAACTCTTTTCAAACCGCGTATATCAATGCCTTGCTGGCCGATGCCTCTTACATAACCGGGATTCTTGCTGGCAACGTTGACGCAAGAGACTTCTCCACTCGCCTCACCCCCACCCAAGCCACCTACCTCGCCGCCACCTTCACCGTCGTCACCAGCCTCGAAACCCCCAACACCATCCATTCGGAGCTGGGCACGGGTTTTGACGCCGTTGTCTGGCAGATCAAGGCCGGTTCGGAACTGGCCGGACCGAACAACGTCAACGCTGGGAAGATCTTTGTCTCCATGCGTGGCACGCAAGGTGGCACGGACATCGCCGACGACGGCACCCTGGCCACCCGCGGCATTCCTTACGACCAGATCCGGGACATGGTCAACTGGTGGTTCAGGAACACCGCCGGCGTCACCAACACCGCGGTCAAGCAGCGAAATGAATCAAAAACCATAGCAAACAACGACCATTTCACCAAGGGTATCGGCCATTTTGACCAGAAATCATCCCTGCGAACCGTTCGGGGGGTGTTCACCGGCTGCAGGAAGGGGCGGCGGGTGCGCTGGGCGGTGTGCCATGGCGCAGAACCGGTGCCGGGCGAGGCGGCACCATGATCGGCCTGCAGTTTTGCCCGCGCAGAACCTTGGCGATGCCGGTGCTCTTCGCCCTGCTTGCGCTTCAGGGCTGCGAACGCGCCAAGACGAAGCTGGACCGCGAAGTGGACCGTCTGTGCGCGATCGACGGCGGGGTGCATGTGTACGAAACCGTGAAGTTGCCGAAGGAGAACTTCGGACCCGACGGTGAAGTGTTTCCGCAGTATCGGGGCAGACCCATGGGCAACGGTCGATTCGGACCAGACTATTTGATGCGCAGTGACGAGCGCATTGTGGTCCCCGGCAACCCTAGTTTGTATCGATTCACCACGGCGATTGTTCGCAGATCTGATAACCGCGTGATGGGCCAGACGGTTTCGTACGTTCGAAGGGGGGGCGACCTGATGTTTGGGCCATGGCCGGATTCAAGTTATTCCTGCGGAAACGGATTGCCCAGCAGTCCAGCAATCGAGAAGCAAGTATTCATTAAAGAGGGAGAGGCGTGATGACAAATATTTCAACGCTCAGCGCTATGGCGCAACTGGCGCAAGGTTCTTACTCAAGCTTTACAGGAGTTGCTTCTAGCAGCCAGCTAATTGACGCGCTAACGACCGGACCTTCTGGATTTTCCGCGGCACAGGCCGAAAGGATGGCTGACCATTACTCAGTCGTCCTCCAGTACAACGACGACACGGCCGGTGCCAACGGCAGCGGAACCAGCCTGTCGTTGACAGTTTTCAGGGACAACGCCGGCAAATTGACCCTGGCCATCCGGGGCACGCTGGAGCCGATCGGGGACATCTTTCCAACCGACGCCAACATTGCCTTGCGCGGCGCGGGTTATGACCAGATCGCCGCCCTATACAACTGGTGGCAACGGGTCAGCCATGCGTCTGGGCAGGCGGTCGCACAATACCGCGTGACGGAATACGCCCTGTCGGAGGCGCCTGCGTCGGCCTTGTTGCTTTACAGCACATTGAATGGGACCTCGGTTCGTTCCGTCGTGCTGGAGCGCATCGCCGATGCCAATGCGACGGGCGCACTCATTCCGGCCCTCAGCGCCGATGGCGACGGCAAACTCGATGTGTCCGGTCACAGCCTGGGCGGGCATCTGGCGATGGCGTTCGCCGCGCTCTTCCCCGACGCTACAGCCAGCGCCACCACGTTCAACGCGCCATGCTACTCCACCACCTCCATCAACCAGCAGTTTTTCGCCACCTTGGGCGCAGCGGTGCCCACACAGGCGAACATCGGCGATATTACCGCCAATGTGGTGGCCAATCACACCAGTGCGGCGGATGTGTCGTGGCAAGGAATCGCCATGCTGCATTCCCGTCCGGGGACCGCCCTGGATGTACCCATCGAGGCGCAAACGCCACCCAGCGCAGAACCCGTCAAACCCGATGCTTTGAACCACTCGCAAATGGTTCTGGCGGATGCGCTGGCGGTCTACGCACTGTTTGACAAGGCGCAAACCGGCCTGTCCACGACGGCGTTCAACAGCCTGCTGAAAGGTGCCACCAACCAGGAACATGCGGGACTGGAAGGCTTGGTGGGGGCATGCGCGCTTTCTTGGGACCTGGTAACGCCACTTTGCCGACTGGAAACAACCAGCGCGAGGCGTTGTACCAGGCCATTTTTTCGATCTCCGACAGCGCAACCTTCCAATCCCTCGCCGGCAAAGTCACCCTGAACGCGAATCTGGCCAACATCGCCACACAGGCCAAGGCCCGTGTGAGCTTCGAGGAAATCGCGGCGCTGGAGACCCTCTCGCCCTTCGTGCTGAACGCCGCAGGCGCGGATGGTTCAACAGCGCTGCAGGCGCTGTGGGGCAGCGCGCCCTGGATCGAGAAATACCAGGGCTGGCAGGCGGACAAAGTCGCCCTGCAAAGCCAGGGCACGAATCGCTGCTCACACCGGGTTGACAGGCGTCGCAGAACAACGCCTTGCACAAGCCCCAGACGAGGCGTTCCCGCGCCGACCTGCTCTGGCACATCAACAACTTGTCTCGGAAAGCCAGCATGAAAAGCCTTCAAGCGGGTTTGCGCTGCGTGGCCATTGCCGCCGGCTGGGTCTTTGTCACTGCCGCGTGGGCGGCCGCCCCCTACGTCCCCGTCAAGTGGCAAAAGTTCATTGCAGTCGCCGGTCAGGCCGAACCCATCCCCGAGCAATGGCTGCAGGACGACGAGGCGCGCATTGCGCACAGTCTGGTCTTGCCCGACGCCGTGCCAAAGCCCGTGCCCTACAGCTTCAATGCAGAACTGCTCGGTGACCGCCGCAAGCAGTCGATTGACTACTTCAACCACCTGTGCACCACCGAGGCGGGGCAGTGGATCTTCAAGACGGTGCAGAACGTGGAAGGGTTTTACTTTGCGCGGCCGCAGAGCCCCCCTACCAGCGATGTCATGTCCGATCTCTATGGGCCGGAGATGCCTTGGATACAACGCATTTTTGTTTTGAAAGCTGAGCAACTTCAACGTCAGGGAGCATGGTTCATCCAGCCCCCGCTTTACAACTACCGCTTCGTCGAGCAACCGCATCGCAACGTGCCCTGGCAATCAGCGATCCAGGAACCGTTTGTCCGGTTGTTTGGATATACGCGGGCGCCAATGCTGCGGGTTGACGGTAGCTCAACCCCATACTTTAAAGACAAGGACCCCATGCAAGTCATCGGCATTCCGGCCGTCACCGCCCGATACGGCTACACCTGGCGCGGCATCAAGCGGGCTCAAGACCGCGAGCACGGCATCGCCGGGGGTGAGTTGTTGATTTACGACCTGACCACGCGGGAGATCCTGGCGGTCCGCCGCCAGTTCCTCATCACGCTTGGCAATTCACGCAATGCGGACAAAGCGGCTTGGGAGGTTGCAGCATCTTGCCGCCAATCGCCGTCTAACGGCCTGGGAGGCGAGTTCACCCAATTCGCCTTCGACGTACTTGAAACCATCGAACCATCCACCACAGGGAAAAAATAATCATGAGCATCACCGACAGCAAGACACTTTACGGCTTCGTCCTGCAGCAAATGGCTGCGGAGTCTTACTTTGAGGGACTACAACTATCGGATAGTGATCAGGTAAAAGACGCTTTGATACGGGGCACCAACCGAATCGGCTACCAGTCCGGTCCAC
This sequence comes from Burkholderiaceae bacterium, assembly GCA_014879655.1. Classification (GTDB taxonomy): domain Bacteria; phylum Pseudomonadota; class Gammaproteobacteria; order Burkholderiales; family Burkholderiaceae_C; genus JACSRS01. The sequence goes on along the minus strand of JACSRS010000126.1, from coordinate 390 downwards.
CCGACCTCAACGAAGGCTACCCCGGCTACACCCGCATGACAGCGGTGATGGCCGATGAGTTTCTGAGTCAATACAAAATTGTCCACCAGTGGTCAGACAACCCCACGCCGACCGGCTCGCGCCCAGCAGCCGAAGGCATCGTTGGCAAACCCAAACTTAATACCGACATCATGGCCAACACCGGTTTCTCGGCGACCCTGATCCAAGCACGCGACGCCAACGGAATTCTCACCGGCGAATACACCCTCTCCATGCGCTCCACCGAGTACCGCGATTGGGCAGCCGGTGGCGACGGCGAACGCGACAATAAAATTGGGGTCACAAAATTGGGGTCAGATTCCAATTCTTCGCATCACACACGCCTGACCGCTGAGTCCACCCGATCACCAC
>JACSRS010000043.1 GCA_014879655.1 Burkholderiaceae bacterium | reverse complement strand
GCGCTGCGCGACGCCGGCCGGCCCTGCCTGAAGGAGGCGGCCATGGCCAAGCTGTTTGCCAGCGAAACCGCCGAGGCGGTCTGCAGTGCAGCCATCCAGACGCTGGGCGGCTACGGCTATGTGAACGATTTCCCGCTGGAGCGCATTTACCGCGACGTGCGCGTCTGCCAGATCTACGAAGGCACCAGCGACGTGCAGAAGATCATCATCCAGCGCGGACTATGATTCGCCCCTTTGCCTGCGGCTTGCTGCGGGCTGTCCACCGAAGGGGCGTTGCAGGCTAGCCAGCAGGGGCGCCAGCAGGCCGGAGAAAGCAGCATGCGCATCATCATTCTGGGCGCCGGGCGGGTCGGCGAAAGCGTCGCCGAGAGCCTGGTTTCCGAGCAGAACGACATCACCATGATCGACCCGGATCCGGAGCGCCTGCGCGATCTGGAAGACCGGCTCGACCTGCGCGGTGTGCCCGGCAACGGCATCCAGCCGTCGGTGTTGCGCTCGGCGGGCGCCGAAGACGCCGACATGTTCATCGCCTGCGCGGCGCTTGACGAGACCAACCTGACCGCCTGCAAGGTCGCCAAGTCGCTGTTCGGCATCCAGACCACGGTTGCCCGGCTGCGCTCGCCCGAATTCGAGGAAGGCGCCGAACTGCTGAACAAGGAAGGCTTTGCGGTCGATCACGTGATCTGCCCCGAAGAGTCGGTGATGCACACCATCCTGCAGCTGATCGACTACCCCGAGGCGCTGCAGGTGCTGGAGTTCTCGCAGGGGCGCGCACGGCTGATCGCGGTGCGTGCGGCGGCGGGCAGCCGGCTGGCCAATCACAGCATCGGCGAGTTTCGTGACCTGTTTCCGGCGGCGCAGATGCGCGTCGTCGCCATCTACCGGCAGGAGACCGAGGTGACGCTGGCGGCAGCCACGCGCGTGCTGCCCGGCGATGAGGTCTTCGTGCTGGCCGACCGCGACAAGATCCGCCAGGTGCTGGGCGCCATCCACAACTTTGACCGGCCGGTGCGCCGCGTGATGATTGCCGGTGGCGGCAAGGTCGGGCTGCGGCTGGCGCGCCGGCTGGCCGGTCACTGCGAGGTCAAGATCATCGACCGCGAGCGCAAGCGCTGCGACTACCTGGCCGGCCAGTTGCCCAGCGAGGTGCTGGTGCTGGAGGGTGACGCCGCCGACGAAGACCTGCTGATCGACGAGAACGTCGGCGAGATGGACCTGTTCGTCTCCCTCACCAGCGACGACGAGGACAACATCCTGTCGGCGATGCTGGCCAAGCGGCTGGGTGCGCGCCGGGTGATTGCCCTGATCAATCGCCGCGTCTACGCCGAGATGATGCAGGGCAGCACCATCGACATCGCGCTGTCGCCAGCGCAGACCGTCATTGGCGAGTTGCTCGCGCATGTGCGCCGGGGCGATGTGGCGGCGGTGCACAGCCTGCGCCGGGGTGCGGCCGAGGCGCTGGAGGGCGTGGCGCGTGGCGACGCGCGCACCTCCCGGCTGGTCGGGCGGCGCGTCGACGAAATTCCGCTGCCGCCGGGCGCACGTTTTGGCGCGCTGGTGCGCGGCAAGGGCAGCGACTGCGAGGTGCTGATGCCGCACCACGACCTGATGATCCAGGCCGACGACCACGTCATCATCTTCATCCCGGACAAGCGGCAGCTGCGCGCGGTCGAAAAGCTGTTCCAGGTCAGCGCGTTCTTCTTCTGAGCAGCGATGAACACCTTTGCGCCCGTCCTGAACGTGCTGGCCCGCATCATGGTGGGCTACTCGCTGATGTTCCTGGTGCCGCTGGGCTGGGCCTGGTCGCTGGACCATGAGATGCTGCGCGACGTCTGGCAGATCGGCATGGCGGTCACCTTCGGTGCGGGCGCGCTGCTGTGGCTGCTCACCAACCGCCAGCGGCGCGAGCTGCTGCCGCGCGACGGCTTCTTGCTGGTCAACCTGGTGTGGATTGTGCTGCCGGCCTGTTCGGCGCTGCCGCTGATGCTGGCCATCGACGGGCTGAGCTGGACCGATGCGTATTTCGAGGCGATGAGCGCGCTCACCGCCACCGGCGCGACGGTGCTGACCGGGCTGGACTCGCTGCCGGTGTCGGTCAACGTCTGGCGCTGCTTCCTGCAACTGATCGGTGGCCTGGGCATCATGCTGCTGGTGGTCGCGGTGCTGCCGCTGCTGGGCCTGGGTGGCGTGCACCTGTACAAGGCCGAGACGCCGGGCCCGATGAAAGACGCCCGGCTGACGCCGCGCATTGCCGAGACCGCGCGCGGCCTGTGGAGCGTCTACTTCGTGCTGTCCACCGCCTGCATGCTGGCTTACCGCTGGGCCGGCATGAGCTGGCCCGATGCCTTCATGCACATGTGCACGACGATGGGGCTGGGCGGTTTTTCGTCGCACGACGCGAGTTTCGGCTACTGGAACTCGGCCGCCATCGAGGGCGTGGCCATCGTCTTCATGGCGCTGGCCGGCATCAGCTTTGCGCGTTACTTCATCGTCTGGCGCACGCGCTCGGCGCTGACGCTGCTGCGCGACGCCGAGGTTCGCATGTACGTCATCGTGCTGCTGGCGTCGGTTGCGGCCATCACCGCCGTGCTGGGGCTGCAGGGCACCTATGAGTCGTGGGGCATGTCGCTGCGCGCGGCGGGCTTTCATGTGGTGTCTCTGGCCACCACCACCGGTTATGCGGCCACCGACTACGCGCTGTGGCCGGTGTTTGCGCCGGTGTGGCTGGTGTTTCTGGGCACCTTTGTCTCTTGCGCCGGTTCCACCGGCGGGGGCATCAAGATGGTGCGCATGGTGCTGCTGATCAAGCAGGCGCGGCGCGAGCTGGTGCGGGCCATTCACCCGCGTGTGGTGAACCCGGTGATCATGGGCGGCTCCAGCATTCCCGGCACGGTGATCGCGTCGGTGATGGCCTACATGCTGATCTACGGCGCCACCACCATCGGCCTGACGGTGCTGATGCTGCTGTCGGGACTGGACATCGTCACAGCTTTCTCCGCCGTGGTCGCCACCGTCAACAACATCGGCCCGGGGCTGGGGCAGGTCGGCCCGGACAGCAACTTCGGCGGCCTGACCGATTTCCAGACCTGGGTCTGCACCATCGGCATGCTGATGGGCCGGCTGGAACTGCTGGCAGTGATGGTGCTGTTCGTGCCGCAGTTCTGGCGCAAGTAGGCGCGGGCGTCCGTGCCGGTGCCGGTCCGGGTTGGCACAATGGCAACAACGGCTGCCTGCCAGGGCGCCGCGTCCATCCATCACGAAAGGAGCCCACCATGCCCATCACCCGAGGTTTTCGAGAACTGGTTGCCGACGCCAACGCGCAGATCACCACCTATTCGGTGGCGCAGGTGCGCGAGCGGCTGGGCGACCCGAAGGTGCAGATCGTCGACATCCGCGATGTGCGCGAACTGGAGCGCGAAGGCACGGTACCCGGCTGCATCAATGCGCCGCGCGGCATGCTGGAGTTCTGGGTAGACCCGGACTCGCCCTACTACAAGCCGGTGTTCGGCGACGAAAGCCGCGAATACATCCTGTTCTGCGGCGCCGGCTGGCGCAGTGCGCTGGCGACCAAAGCGCTGAAGGACATGGGCATGGACAACGTGGCGCACATCGACGGCGGTTTTGCCGCCTGGGCCAAGGCTGGCGCACCGGTTGAAACCTACGAAGCCCACCGCGCCCGCCGGCACCCCGGCAAGGCCTGACCCGCTTGGCTTCGCTGCCCGCTGCCGGCGCCGCCTGTCCCTGTGGCCGGACCGATGCCAAAGGCCGTGCGCTCGCGTTCGATGCCTGCTGCGGCCCGTACCTGGCCGGCCAGCGGGCGGCGCCTGACGCCGAATCCCTGATGCGCTCGCGCTATGCAGCCTTTGTGCTGGAGCGGGCCGACTATTTGCTGGACAGCTGGCATCCCGCCCACCGGCCAACGGCGCTGGACTTCGAGCCGGGCGCCCGGTGGCTGGGCCTGCAGGTGCGCGCGCACCGGGTCACCGGCCCGGAAACCGCCGAGGTGGAATTTGTGGCGCGGCACCGGGTGGCGGGGCGGGCGGTGCGCCTGCACGAGCGCAGCCAGTTCGCCCGGCTGGATGGCCGATGGGTGTACGTCGATGGCGACCTTTTATGAATGATTCTGGCAGTTATCCAGCGTCAAATGGCGTGTTTTAGCTATGAAATTTGATGCAATCCTGTTCGACTGCGACGGCGTGCTGGTCGACAGCGAACCGATCACCTGCGGCGTGCTGCGCGACATGCTCGAAGAAATCGGCTGGTCGCTGACGCTGGCCGGGTGCATGCAGCAGTTTGTGGGCAAGACCGTGCGCGAGGAGCGCGAAGCCATCGAGCGCCAGACCGGCCGGCCGTTTGATGAGGACTGGCTGCAGCGCTTTTACCTGCGACGCAACGCCGCGCTCGACGCCGGCGTGCTGGCCGTCGCGGGCGCGCATGACGCCGTCGGAGCCGCCGGCGCGCACACGGACGGGCGCATCGCCTGCGCGTCGGGCGCGGACCGCTTCAAAGTGGAACTGCAACTCGGTCGTGTCGGCCTGATCGGGCCCTTTGCCGGGCGCATCTTCAGCGGCCACGAAATGCCCCGCTCCAAACCCGCGCCCGACGTCTACCTGGCGGCGGCGCGCCATCTGCAGGCGCCGCCAGCGCGCTGCCTGGTGATCGAGGACACACCCACCGGCACGCTCGCGGGCGTGGCCGCCGGCGCGACGGTCTGGGCCTACTGTCCGCCGCTGTCGCCCCACGGTCCGGCGCTGCGCCAGGCAGGTGCCTGCCGGCTGTTCGATGACATGGCGCAGTTGCCGGTCCTGCTGGCCGCTGCCTGAGCGGGGTTCCGGCGGCAGCGACTGTCTCTGTCAGGGCCTTGCCTGTTTCATGGGCACCGCGCTGCAGGCCGCGCCCATGCTGGATTTTCAGCGTTATCCCGGCGCTGATTCACACACTTGTCCACAGAGGGTGTGGATGAACGGGTTGCCCGGCCAGCCGGCCGGAATCAGCCCGGCGGCTTGCCCGTGGGGTGTTTCCTGGCGTGCGTGGCCTCTTCGCGAATCTTCCAGGCCGCGTTCTTGACCTCCTGACAGCGCCGGACGATTTCGACCAGCACACTGCCCGTCCAGCCAAAGGTGAACAGGCCCGACATGGCGATGATGGGTGCGAGCATGCGCCATTCCTTGGACAGCACCATGCTGCCGTAGCCCACGGTGGTGTAGGTGTTGGCGGCGAAGAAGCCGGCAACGCTCCAGTCCTTCACCAGTTCCATCCACATCAGCGCGGCCGACCAGATGTAGATCTCCAGCAGATGCACAGCCACCAGAAAAAACACAGAGCCGCTCATCACGATGTCGGGCCGCCAGGTCGACGGCTTGGCACGCAGCGGCTTGAGCCGGAATTCGAGCCGGTTGGTGATGAAGCGCATGCCGGCCGTATGGACCAGCATGATCAGGATCAGCATGCAGGCACCGAAGAACAGGTCGGGTGCCGGCATCACGGCGTTCAGGCTCTGGTAAACCGGCAAGTGCTCAAGGGCCTGGACAGCGTTGCCGACCGTTGACTCGTTGACGGCGCCACTGGCGGCCGAAGACGCGGCTTGTACAGCGGCGATGGCTGCAGCGCCCAGTTCCTGGGCGACTTCGTGTTTGGACATGTCTCCGGTCTCTCGTCAGCTTGATGGTGGACGGCTCCGAGTGGGTCGAACCCGGGCAAGGCGCACTGCATCATAGCCAACAGCCGTGCCGATCGGCGGCTTTGTTGCAAGGCTTGCCTTTCGCGAGGCGGCGAATCCGGCGCGGCGTCAGCGCCAGGGGCTGCCGACCTGCAGGTAGATCACGTTGCCCTGCGGGCCGCGCGCGATGTCGATGCCGGCGTGGATGCCCAGTGTCCTGGCGATCAGGTAACGGAAACCGGTGCCAAACGCGGTGGCGCTGGGGGCCTGCTGGAAGTCGTCGCGCTGCCCCCAGGCCTTGCCCGCGCCGGCAAATGCCAGCACCGACCAGCGCGGGTTGAACATCCACCAGAGCTCGGCTTCGGCCGCAGCCGCATTCTGGTCCTGGTAGCGCTGAGCGGCAATGCCCCGCATGCCCACATATGGCCGGATGAAGAAGGGTATGTCGCCGCTGCTGGTCTGCAGGTCGCCACGCAGTCCCAGCACGACCGACCTGCCCAGCGGCTGCCAGTTGAAGCCACGGATCTTTGCCTGCTGGAAGCTCGTTGTACCGCCGAGGTCGGGGCTTGCAGCGCCCAATTCAGCCTCGACAAAATGGCCTTCTGTCGGCGAGAAGATGTTGTTGCGCGTGTCGTGATCCACCACCAGGCTCAGCAGGCCGATACGCACTTCTTGCAAAGGGCGCCCCTCCAGATCGCCCGGCCAGCCTGCGCCGAACGCCGGGTTGGCCTGCGCCCAGACGTAGCGCCCGCCGACGAACCAGTTGGTCCGATCCACCCGGGCCAGCAATTGTTGCACCAGCGCCACGCTGTCCAGGCTGTAGGCGCGGGGCTTGCCCAGCAGGCCGTAGAAGTTCAGGTTCAGTTCGACCTTGCCGATACCGCCCAGGTAGCGGTAGCTGTCGTGCTCCCAGGTGTGGAAATGGCCCAGCAGGCCGCCACGGCTGCCGTTTTCGTTGGCAAACCCGCCGATGGCGGTCATGTTGGGCGGGACAGCCTTGCCGGTCTCGCCCAGACTGGTGCGAAGGGCGTCACCCAGGGGCTGGTCGAAGAATATGCCCACCAGACCGCCGCCGTAGCCCACCGCCGGCTCGGTGATGATGATGGGAACCGGCAGGATGCCCTTGTATTCGAGCAGGTGCCGGCTCAGATCCAGCATGCCGTCGGACGGATCAAGGAAGCGGTCGGGCACCTGGGCCTGGGTGGCACTGCCGGCCAGCAGCAGCAACGCACAGGCCACCCGCCCCAGATGCAGCGCGGCTCGGCGGCCCAAGCGGGTCGAAGGTGGCCGTGCCGGGCAGTCGGAAGCGACAGGCCGGCCCATCACCAGTTCAGCGGGTAGTTCAGGATGATGCGGTAGTCGGTGGAGTTGCCGCCGCTGGTGGGCACGAGCAGCGCAGCGCGGGCACGGATCCACAGGGGTTGCACCCACTTGGGCCAGCTGCTCGCGGTGAAGCGGTAGTCCAGCGTCATGTCGTATTCGTTCTGGTTCGGGATCGCTGCCCCGGTCGAAGCGTTGACCGCGTCGCGCGAAAACAGGATGCCGGCATTGAGCACCCATCCCGGCGCGCCCGCGCCGGCAAAGTCATAGGTGCCCGAAATCAGCAGGGCTTTTTGCCCGGCCTGGTTGTAGTCGGCCAGGATCATCGAGGTGTACCCCACCCATGAGCCATAGGGTGAGCGATAGGCCGCGCTGCGCCGGGTCTGGGTATAGGCCAGCGTGGCGGTTGCACCCCCGGTGGTCAGATCACCCTTGACGCCCACCACGCCGGTCGAAAACGACGAACCGGTCAGGGCATCGCTGCCGGTGCTCGACTGGTTCATCAGCTGGGCCGCCAGCCGCAACTGGTAGGTGTCCGACAGCTGCGTCAGCCAGTTCGCGTCCAGATAGTTCGAATTGAGGATGTCGGGCACGTGGTAGGTGGAGAAGCGCAGCTTCAGGTCCTTCAGCGGATCGCCGCTCACACCGAACAGCCACATCGGCGAGCTGACGCCAGCGGGCGCGCCGGCCACGGTGGCAAAGTTGACGAACTGCGTCGAATTGCGGGTCTTTTCGCCAGTCAGATAGGCCAGCAGGTAGTTCGCGCCGGCGATGTCGCCGCTCAGCCGCCCGCCTTCAAACGTATTGGGCGTCATGCGGTTGTCCTGCGGATTCACCTCGGCCTGGTTCACCTCGAAGCGCCCGCCGGTCAGCGTCTGTCCGGCCAGGCGCAGCGACCCCCAGGCCTGGCCCATCACTGAATACCCTTGCTGGTCGGGGCCGAGCAACAGCGAGCCGGGTGCATCCGCCGGTGCCCACAGCGGTTGCGACGTGTAGCCCACTGCGCCGACCTGGAAAACGTCGCCCAGCCACCCCGACTGGTAGCCCAGCCAGCCGCCCAGCGCCCAGGCTTGCTGGTAGACGGGGCCGGGCTTTTCGCGGTCGAAAAAGTAGCTGCGGATGTTCAGCGAGAACTTGCTGTCGTCCACCAGCATGCGCCCCAAGGGGTTGGTGTCTGCGTCTGCCGCACTGGCGATGCCGACGGCGGTGGTCAACGCGAGAGCGGTGCACGCAACGCGGATGCGCCGGTCGGACAAGGTGGTTTGGGTCATGGCGAATCTCCGCTGCGGACAAGTCCGCTGGTGGGCGGCCCCGCTGCCCCACGCGACGGGTCGTCCCGATTATCAGCCGAAGACCTGACCGGGAGGGGGGCAGGGCCTCCGGAACCCGGATTTCCAGCTTATTTGGCCGAATGCCAGCGTCAAATGGACATTTATTGCTATGAATTACGAAATTTAGGGCTTGTCCGGTGCAACTGAACGGGCGAGGCTGGCGCACAACCTGGCCACCGTCAAGGCGTGGTCGGTGCCCGCCGCCAAGCGCCGGGCGACTGGCCGGTCCAGCCGCGAAACGCCCGGATGAAGCTCTTTTCGTTTCTGAACCCGGCCTGCGCGGCGATCTGGCTGACGGGGCGATGGGTGCGGGTCAGCAGATCGGTGGCCAGCCGCTGGCGCAATTCGTCCTTGATCTGCTGCAGCGATGCGCCTTCTTCGCGCAACTGGCGGTGCAGTGTGCGTGTTGATACGTGGAGCCGGTTTGCCAGCGCATCGGCGCTGCGCATGGCCAGCGGATCCGTGGCCAGCGCCTGCCGCACCCGCTGCACCAGCAGGCGGTCGCGCCGGTACGGCAGAACGGTGAGTGCCAGCGCCCGCTGCAGCATCTGCTGCAGCGCCACTTCGTCGCGGCGCACCGGCAGGTCCAGGTATCGCGCGTCAAAACAGAGGCTGGCCGTTTCTGCGCTGAAACCCAGTGGGCAGGGGAACAGCACCCGGTAGGCGTCATGATGGGGCGGTGCTGCGTACGGAAACTTTGCCCCCAGCAGGGGAATGCGCGAGTCGATCAGCCAGCACGACAGGCCCAGCGCGTTGCGCAAGGTGGAGACCACGCAGGTCTCCCGCAGGGCGCCCAGATCACGCTGTTCGGTCAGGCGCAGAAAGGCTTGCTCCCGGTCCTGCGCGAGCGTCAGGGTGATGTCCCGGGTCAGCAGGCCGTGGTGCCGGCACCAGCGGCTCAGCGCGACGCCCAGCGTGGGAGCCGTCAGCGAGGCTCGCGCCAGCATGCCGTAGCTGCCCCAAGGCAGGCGGCGGCTGAACCAGCCCAGCGCCTCGTCGTCCAGCGCCTGCATCGCCAGACCCGACAGCCGTTCCATCTGCCACGCGGTGATTCTGGCGTCAGGATTTTGCACGGCATCTGGCGCGATATGCACCTGCTGAAGCAGCGGCGCTGCGGCAACCCCGCCGGCTTCCAGCGCCTTGACCATGGCCTGCACGAAGGCCATTGGCGTCAGCGCTTTGCCTGTCCGGGTTGCGGGCAGGGGAAGGTCGGCTGCTGCATGGCCGGAGCGGTAGGTTTTCATGCCGAACAGTTTCCGGCAACTTGGCGTGATTTGCAACCTTGATGGCGCCACACCCGGGCCAACATCCACTATGCTCAGGCTGGACAAGGCGCCGTGCGTCCGTTAGCGTGTACCGGCCGTGCCGGCACCCTGGCCGCAGCGTGCCGCTTCACCAATCACGGAATTGACCGACCATGCCTGTACTGCAAACCCGACTCAACGCCCGCTCGGCGGATTTCCAGGCCAACGCCGCTGCGATGCAGGCGGTGGTGGACGATCTGGCGGCCCGCATCGCGGAGATCGAGCAAGGGGGCGGCGAAAAAGCGCGGGCCCGCCACACCGGCCGCGGCAAGCTGCTGCCGCGCGACCGGGTGCAGATGCTGCTGGACCCCGGCACGCCCTTTCTGGAAATCGCGCCGCTGGCTGCGCTGAACATGTACAACAACGACGCGCCGTGCGCCGGCCTGATTGCCGGCATCGGCCGCATCAGCGGCGTTGACTGCATGGTGGTCTGCAACGACGCCACGGTGAAGGGCGGTACCTACTACCCGATGACCGTGAAGAAACACCTGCGGGCGCAGGAGATCGCGCAGCAGAACGGCCTTCCCTGCGTGTATCTGGTCGATTCCGGCGGTGCCAACCTGCCGAACCAGGACGAGGTGTTCCCCGATCGGGACCACTTCGGCCGGATCTTCTATAACCAGGCCAACATGAGCGCGCAGGGCATCGCGCAGATCGCCGTGGTGATGGGCAGCTGCACGGCGGGCGGCGCCTACGTGCCGGCGATGAGCGACGAGACCATCATCGTGAAGAATCAGGGCACGATCTTCCTGGGCGGGCCGCCGCTGGTGAAGGCCGCCACCGGCGAGATTGTCACGGCCGAAGACCTGGGCGGCGGCGACGCGCACACCCGGCTGTCCGGCGTGGCCGATCACCTGGCGCAGAACGATCTGCACGCGCTGGCGCTGGCACGGCAGGCGGTCGCCACGCTGAACCGGCGCAAGCCCGAAGGACCGCTGCTGCGCGAGCCGGCAGCGCCGCTGCTGGACGCGCGCGAACTGTTGGGCGTGATTCCCACCGACACACGCAAGCCTTTTGACGTACGCGAGATCATTGCCCGCATCGTCGATGGCAGCGAGTTTGCCGAGTTCAAGCAGCGCTTCGGCTCCACGCTGGTCTGCGGTTTTGCCCACATCGAGGGCATGCCGGTGGGCATCATTGCCAATAACGGAATCCTGTTCAGCGAGTCGGCGCAGAAGGGCGCGCACTTCATCGAGCTGTGCTGTCAGCGCAGGATTGCGCTGGTCTTCCTGCAGAACATCACTGGCTTCATGGTCGGCCGCAAGTACGAAAACGAAGGCATCGCCCGCCACGGCGCCAAACTGGTGACGGCAGTGGCCACCGCGCAGGTGCCCAAGTTCACCGTCATCATCGGTGGCAGTTACGGGGCCGGCAATTACGGCATGTGCGGCCGTGCCTACAGCCCGCGCTTTTTGTGGATGTGGCCGAATGCGCGCATCTGCGTCATGGGCGGCGAGCAGGCGGCGGGCGTGCTGGCCACCGTCAAGCGTGACGGCATCGAGGCTCGCGGCGGCAGTTGGAGCGCCGATGAAGAGGCCGCTTTCAAGCAGCCCATCCTGGACCAGTTTGCGCACCAGTCGCATCCGTACTATTCGAGTGCCCGCATCTGGGACGATGGCGTGATCAACCCGGTGGACACCCGCCGCGTGCTGGCGCTGGGCCTGTCAGCCAGCATGAACATGACCATCGGCGAACCGCGTTTCGGCGTGTTCCGGATGTAAGTGCGGCCATGTCCAACACCTCCATCTACGACAACCCCGACCACGAGTTGTTGCGCGACCAGGTCGCGCGCTTCGTGGCACGTGAGGTCGAGCCGCACGCCGATGCCTGGGAAGAAACTGGCTGCGTGCCGCGCGACGTGCTCCAGCGCATGGGCCAGGCCGGGCTTTTCGGCCTGATGTACGAAGAAGCGTACGGGGGTGCATCGGCCGACGCGATGACCAACCTGGTGTTTGCCGAGGCCTTGAGTCAGTCGACCTACGCGGGTTTCATCATCACGGTGCTGGTGCACACCGACATGGCCAGCCCGCATCTGCACCATGCCGGCACGCCGGCACAGAAAGAAAAGTACCTGAAAAAAGTGATCGCCGGCGAGCTGATCACCGCCGTGGGCATCACCGAGCCCGGCGCCGGCTCCGACGTGGCCGGCATCCGTACCAGCGCCTGGCGCAAGGGCGACGAATGGGTGCTGAGCGGCACCAAGATGTTCATCACCAACGGGGTGCATGCCGACCTGTACTTTGTCGCCGCCAAGACCGGCGCCGGCAAGCGCGACATGTCGATATTCATCGTCGAGAAGGGCACGCCCGGATTTACCGTCGGGCGGGCGCTCAAGAAGACGGGCTGGCTCAGCTCCGACACTGCCGAACTGGTGTTTGACAACGTGCGCATTCCGGCGGGCAACCTGCTGGGTGAGGAGGGCAAGGGTTTCTATTCGGTCATGAAGAACTTCCAGACCGAGCGCATCGCGCTGGCGGCCATGGCCGTCGGTCATTGCCAGCAGGCGCTCAAACTGACGCTGGACTACGTGCGCCAGCGCCAGGCTTTTGGCGGCGTGCTGTGGGAGCAGCAGACGATTCGCCAGCGGCTTTCCATGCTCGACGCGAAAGTTCGTGCGGCCCGGCAGTTCATGTACCACTGCGCCTGGCGCGTGACGCAGGGCCACGACATCGTGCAGGATGTGTCGATGCTCAAGGCACTGACCGGTGAACTCGTCAATGAAGTGGTGCAGACCTGCCAGCAATTTCATGGTGGCATGGGTTACATCCGCGAGACCGCCATCGAACGGCTCTGGCGCGACGCCCGCGTGCTGGCCATCGGTGGCGGTGCGACCGAGGTGATGCTGGAAGAGGTGGCCAAGCGCTATTGAGGATCAATCGATGAAGAACCTGGAACTGAACTACCACGCCGGCGTGGCCACCGTCACGTTGAACCGCCCCGAGGTTCGCAATGCCTTCAACGACGAGGTCATTGCCGAGCTGACCGTGGCGATGCTGGAGTTGGGCAAGCGGCCCGAAGTGCGCTGTGTGGTGCTGGCCGGCAATGGCCCTGCCTTTTGCGCGGGCGCCGACCTGAACTGGATGAAGCGCATGGCGGGCTATTCGCGCGAAGAAAATCTGGCAGACGCACACGCGCTGGCCCGCATGATGGAGGTTCTCTATGCCTGTCCGAAGCCGACCATCGCCCGGGTGCAGGGAGACGTCTACGCCGGTGGCACCGGGCTGGTGGCGGCTTGCGACATCGCGGTGTCGGTCGATACGGCGCACTTCTGCCTGAGCGAAGTGCGGCTGGGGCTGGTGCCGGCAACCATCAGCCCTTATGTGATCCGCGCCATGGGCGCGCGTGCGGCGCATCGCTATTTTCTGACCGCCGAACGCTTCACCGCTCGGGAGGCATTGCGCATCGGCTTCGTGCACGAAGTGGTGCCGGCTGCCGAACTGGACGCGGCCGTCGCCGCCATCGCCCATCAGCTGGTTGCTGCCGGACCGGATGCGGTGAAGGCCTGCAAGCAGCTGTTGCACGACGTGGCGGGCCAGGAGATCTCGCCCGGGTTGATCGAGCGCACCGCGCAGGTCATCGCCGATGTGCGCGTCAGCAATGAAGGCCGGGAGGGCATACAGTCCTTCCTGCAAAAACGCAAACCGGCCTGGCTGACCGGTCCTGGCGGCGCCTGACGCTGGCCACTGGCTGGTTCAACCGAAGGAAGCACATCGATGGAAGCCATCTGGACCACACTCACGCACTGGCTGCAGGGGCTGGGATCGGGCATGGGCGGTGACCCGGCGTCACCTGCGGGCGAAGCTGCGCTGCGGGCCGTGGGGCAGTTTGATTTCGCCCAGCTGATGGCGCTGGCCGCGATGCTCGGATGGGCCAGCGGGTTCCGGCTTTACGCGGCCGTGTTTCTGGTGGGCGCCGCCGCCACGGCGGGCTGGATCGTGCTACCTCCCGGTCTGCAGGTGCTGGAGCATCCGGCCATGCTGCTGGCCAGCGGCCTGCTGCTGTTCATTGAATTTTTTGCCGACAAGATTCCCGGCGTCGATTCGGTCTGGGACCTGTTGCAAGCGGCGATCCGCATCCCGGCTGGCGCCGCGCTGGCCGCCGGTGCACTGGGTGCTGATGGCGCCACCATGGCGGCCGTCGGCGCGCTGATGGGTGGCACCCTGGCCGCAACCAGCCAGGCCGCCAAGTTCACCACGCGCGCCGCCATCAACACGTCGCCGGAGCCTGCCACCAATCTGCTGGCCAGCCTGACCGAAGACGGGCTCGTGGTGCTGGCGTTCTGGCTGGCGGCCACGCACCCGGTGATGTTCGGCGTCCTGCTGGTCGCTGTCGTGCTGCTGATGTGGATCGTGACCTGGGCGCTGTTCAAGTTTCTGCGCAAGGTCTTCCACACCCTCACCGCTTTTCTTTCCGGTACTACAAAGGCTGCCTGAATGTTTTCCAAGATCCTTATTGCCAACCGGGGCGAAATCGCTTGTCGGGTCGCCGCCACCGCGCGCCGCATGGCCATCCGCTCGGTCGCCGTCTATTCCGACGCCGATGCCGGCGCCAAACATGTCAGCGCCTGCGACGAATCGGTTCACATCGGTGGCAGCGCGCCGAAAGACAGCTACCTGCGCTGGGAACGGATCATCGATGCGGCACGTGCCACAGGCGCGCAGGCGATCCACCCCGGCTACGGGTTTCTGAGCGAAAACGAGGAATTCGCCCAGGCCTGCGCCGACGCGGGTCTGGTGTTCATCGGCCCGCCGCCTTCTGCCATCAAGGCCATGGGGCTGAAAGCCGAGTCCAAACAATTGATGGAGCGCGCCGGCGTGCCGCTGGTGCCGGGCTATCACGGCAGTGACCAGGACGCCGCGATGCTGCGGCACGAGGCCGATCGCATCGGTTACCCGGTGCTGATCAAGGCCAGCGCCGGCGGCGGTGGCAAAGGCATGCGGGCGGTGGAGCGGGCGGCGGATTTTGATGCCGCGCTGGCATCGTGCAAGCGCGAAGCCATCAGCAGCTTCGGTGACGATGCGGTGCTGATCGAAAAATACGTGCAGCGCCCCCGGCACATCGAAATCCAGGTCTTCGGCGACAACCATGGCAACTATGTGTATCTGTTCGAGCGAGACTGCTCGGTGCAGCGGCGTCATCAGAAAGTGCTCGAAGAAGCGCCCGCACCGGGCATGACCGCCGAGATGCGCCAGCAGATGGGGCTGGCAGCAGTGGCGGCAGCGCGGGCCGTCAACTACGTGGGCGCCGGCACCGTGGAATTCATCGTCGAGCAGCGGGCGGACGGCGCGATGTCGTTCTTTTTCATGGAGATGAACACCCGGCTGCAGGTCGAACACCCGGTGACCGAAGCCATTACCGGCCAGGACCTGGTGGAGTGGCAGTTGCGTGTGGCCGCAGGCGAGCCGCTGCCGCTGGCGCAGGACCAGCTGAAGATTCACGGTCATGCGATCGAGGCGCGCATCTGCGCCGAAAACCCGGACAACAACTTTCTGCCGGCCACCGGGACGCTGAAGGTCTACCGCAAGCCAACCTGCTCCAGCTTTGAGCGCGGCGAAATCCGCGTCGACGATGGGGTGCGCGAAGGCGATGCCATCAGCCCGTATTACGACTCGATGGTGGCCAAGCTGATCGTGCATGGCGACACGCGGGAGCAGGCGCTGGCGCGGCTGGACGCGGCGCTGGCGGCCACCCGCATCGTCGGGCTGGCGACCAATGTTCAGTTCCTGCGGCATGTGCTGGCCACGCCATCGTTCAGCCTGGCGCAGCTCGACACCGCGCTGATCCCGCGCGAAGCGGCCGTGCTTTTCAAGCAGGACAAGGTCGGCGTCCGGCTGGCCGTGGCCGCAGCGGTGGCCCAGACCCTGTTGGCCGAGCGGGCCGCGGAAGGGGCCGATCCGTTCAGCCGGCGCGACGGCTGGCACAGTCACGGCCTGACCGACCGGCGCTTCGACTTCGAGTTTGGCGGCGAGGCGTTCAGCGCGTCCCTGCGCTACCCGCGCACGGGAGCAACCGGGCAAGACCCGGTGCTGACCCTGGGTGACGTCAGCGGGCCGCTGGTTTTTGTCGGCGCCGAGTGCGGCATCGACCTGCGGTACGCCGGTGAGCGACAGCGTGTGCAGACCTGGCAGAAGGACGAGACGGTCTATGTCTTCTGTGACCGGGGCGCGACGCAGATCACCGAGGTTGACGTGCTGTCTCACGCCGGCGAGGTCCATGCCGAAGGCGGCCGCCTGACAGCGCCGATGCCGGGCAAGGTGGTGTCTTTCGCGGTCAAGGCCGGCGACAAGGTCAAGGCCGGCCAGGCACTGGCGGTGATGGAAGCCATGAAGATGGAGCACACCATCGCAGCGCCCGCGGACGGCACTGTGGCCGAACTGCTGTATGCGCCCGGCGACCAGGTGGCCGAAGGTGCCGAACTGCTGACGCTGGCCGTCTGAGTCGCGCTGAAAGCCAACGCATGAGAGCGGGCATCCGGGTTCTTTTTCATTTTGGCGAAACGAAGCCCGAGCCCTGGCTGGCGGGCCTGCGCGCGGCCCTGCCGCAGGCCGACGTGCAGCTGTGGCAACCGGGCGCGCCCAGCGCCGACTACGCCGTGGTCTGGGCGCCGCCGCAGCAACTGCTGGATGAACAGACGCGGCTGCGGGCGTTTTTCAACATGGGCGCGGGCGTCGACGCATTGCTGGCGCTGCGACTGCCGGCGGGCGTGCCGGTGGTGCGGCTCGACGATGCAGGCATGTCGGTGCAGATGGCCGAATTCGTCTGCCACGCGGTGATCCGCCATTTCAGGGAACTTGACGCCTGCGAGCAGGCCGCGCGGCAGGTCCGTTGGACCTTCCGCAAGCCGCGCGAACGCGCTGACTTTCCGGTCGGGGTGATGGGGCTGGGCGTGCTGGGCCGGCGCGTGGCGGCTGCCCTGCAGGCCTTTGAGTTCCCGGTCAACGGGTGGAGCCGGGAACCCAAGAAGCTGGAAGGCATCCAGATGTTTGCCGGTGCAGCGCAGATGCCGGCCTTTCTGGCAGCCAGCAGGGTGCTGGTCAACCTGCTGCCGCTGACGGTTGAAACGCGTGACATCCTGAACCGCAACACCTTGTCGCAGCTGCAGGCAGGCGGCTATCTGATCAACGTGGCGCGCGGCGCGCATCTGGTTGAGGCGGATCTGCTGGCGCTGATCGATGAGGGACACCTGGCCGGCGCGGCGCTCGACGTGTTTCGCGAGGAGCCGTTGCCACCTGGCCACCCTTTCTGGACGCATCCGGCCATCACTGTCACGCCGCACATGTCGGCGCGCACCTTGCGAAACGACAGCATTGCGCAGATCAGCGGGAAAATCCTCGCGCTGGAGCGTGGTGAGCCCGTTGCCGGTATGGTCGACCCCGCGCGCGGCTATTGAACGGCCGCGCCACATCCGTGGAGAAACTGACAGCATGAAACTTCCGCAACGCGTCAAGATTGTCGACGTGGGCCCGCGTGACGGCCTGCAAAACGAAAAGCAGCCGGTACCGGCCGCCGTCAAGATCGAACTGGTGCACCGCCTGCAGCAGGCCGGGCTGAAAGAAATCGAAGTCACCAGTTTTGTCTCGCCCAAATGGGTGCCGCAGATGGCCGACAACGCCGAGGTCATGGCCGGCATCCAGCGCAAGCCGGGCGTGCGCTACTCGGTGCTGACGCCGAACCTGCAGGGTTTCGACGCAGCACTGAAATCGCAGCCTGACGAGATCGTCGTCTTTGGCGCCGCCAGCGAAGCCTTCAGTCGCAAGAACATCAACTGCAGCATTGCCGAGAGCATCGAGCGTTTTGCGCCGGTGGTGCAGGCCGCGCGGGCGGCCGGCGTGTACGTGCGCGGCGCCATGTCCTGCACCGTCGGCTGTCCTTATGAAGGCGAAATCGCACCCGAGCGGGTGGGCTATCTCGCTGGCCTGATGAAAGGCATCGGCGTGCAGCATATCGGCGTCGCCGACACCATCGGCGTCGGTACGCCGCGCAAGGTGCAGGCGGCGATAGAGGCCACGTTGCGACACTACGCGCTGGAACACGTGTCCGGCCATTTTCACGACACCTACGGCCAGGCGCTGGCCAACACCCTGGCCGCGCTGGAAATGGGCGTGTGGCAGTTCGACACCTCGGTGGCGGGTCTGGGTGGCTGCCCGTACGCAAAGGGCGCCACCGGCAACGTCGCGACCGAAGATGTGGTCTACATGCTGCACGGCATGGGCATCGAGACCGGCATTGATCTGGATTTGCTGATCGACGCCGGCGTCTTCATCAGCGACTTCCTGCAGCGCAAACCGGGCTCGCGCGCGGCTACGGCCATTCTGAACAAGCGCCATGCATGAAAGGCGGGAGATTTTTGTCGGTGTCGATGGTGCAGCTATGCTCACCGAACTGAAGCACGATGGAGCGGACCGTGTGCGGATCTGAACTGAAAGCGCTGCCCGAATCGGTGCAGCGGGTGGCGCGGGCGCTGCAAGCGGCGGGTCACCCGCATCTGCCGGTGATGCTGGACGACGCCGCGCGTACCGCGCAGCAGGCGGCCGATGCCCTGGGCGTGCAGGTCGGGCAGATTGCCAAGAGCATCATCTTCCGGCGCAAGGAAGACGATGCAGCCGTGCTGGTCATCACATCGGGCGACCGGCGGGTTGACGAGAAGAAGGTGGCGGCGAAGGTGGGCAGGATCGGCCGGGCCGATGCGGAGTTCGTCCGGCAACGCACGGGTTTTGCGATTGGCGGCGTTTCGCCCGTCGCCCATGCCACGCCGGCCGTCACGCTGATTGACCGGGAACTGTTCCGCTTCGACGAAATCTGGGCAGCAGCCGGGCATCCGCACGGCGTTTTCAAACTGCGGCCGGACGATCTGGTGCACCTCACCGGCGCGCCGGTGGCCGATATCGATCAGGCGATGGTGTCATGAGAAATCCTGAAACCATAGCTGAAAATGTCCGTCTGACGATGGGAATGTCCGGAAATGTGCCTTCTCCGTGCATTTCGGTGTGCAGGGTCGACGCTTCCGCCGGGCTGTGTGGGGGCTGCTTGCGAACGCTTGATGAAATTGCCTGCTGGAGCCAGCTGGACGACGCTGGCAAACGCGCGGTCTGGGCGCGCATCGGCGCGCGTGCGGCCGAACAGATGGCTTTGCGATCATGAAACACATCGAGTTTTACCTGGATTTCATCTCGCCCTACGCTTACCTGGCGTTTGAAAAACTGCCCGAAGCGCTTGCCGGCATCAGCCACAGCGTCAGCTACAAGCCCGTGCTGTTTGCAGGATTGCTCAAGCACCACGGACAACTGGGCCCCGCCGAAATTGCCCCCAAGCGCGACTGGACCTATCGGCAGGCGCTGTGGCTGGCCCGGGAAAACGGCATCGAAATGCAGTTACCTGCGACGCACCCGTTCAACCCGCTGGGCCTGCTGCGCCTGGCCGTCGCCACCGATGCCGACGGTACGCCGAACCGCTACGTCTGCGAAACGATCTTTCGCCATGTCTGGCAAGGCGGTGCCGAGGCTTCAGACGCCGGACGGTTGCAGGCGCTGGCTGCGCGTCTGGCACCGCCCCGGTCGCCGGACAGCCCGGAAGTCAAGCACCAGCTGGCCGCCCATGGTGACGCTGCGCTGACCCACGGCTTGTTCGGTGTGCCCAGTTTCGTCGTCGACGGACGGGTTTTCTGGGGCTTTGACGCACTGCCGATGCTGTCGGCCCGCCTGCGCGGTGACCCCTGGTTTGACGGCCCCTGGCAGCAGGCGGCGGCTGTGGGCGCGGGCGTGCGGCGCTGACCGGCGCCACCAATGGGTGGCGAGCCGGCGTGATCAGCGGCGGAATTTGCCGTTCGGACCGATGATGGACAGATCGGCGAAATCGAGGCCGCTGTGATCGGTGGCCGAAAAGCTGATCTCGAGCCCGCCGAGGTCGTACTTTCTCATGCTGTCCAGTGTCTGGTGGATCTTTTCCCGCGTCGGCTTGGGGCCTGCACGGCGCAGGGCTTCGGTCAGAACCTTGGCTGCGGCAAAACCTTCAATCATGGCCGGGCTGATTTCGTTCAAACCCTTGGCTTTGGCGAGGTCCTGCGCTTCCTTGACGATCACGTAGTTGACCGAGCGCTCATAGGGGAACACCTGGGTGACGATGACGCCCCGGGCGTTTTCGCCCAAGCTGGTAATGAAACCGCCCGACGCGTTGTTGGACAGCGTGACGAACTGGGCGCGTGAACCGGCGGCGCGCAGCCCCTTGATCGCATCCACGACAGCAGAACCGGAGGCGACCAGAACCACGGCTTGCGCGTTTGCATTGATGACCTTGGGGATGATTGCGGTGAAATCGGGCTTGCTCCGGTTGTAGCTTTCCAGCACCACCGGTTGAAGTTTGGCGGCCTCCATGCCTTTCTGTGCACCGGCCAGCCCATCGGCGCCAAAGCTGTCATCCACATGGATGAGCGCAATACGGGTGATGCCGATGGACGCCAGGTGGGCAATGGCCTTTTCGGCCTCTCGCTGGTAGGTGGCCCTGACGTTGAAAACGTTCTTCTGTACCGGCTTGTGCAGAACCATCGCACCTGTCGACGGGCCGATCAGTGCGACGCCGTGCTGATCGAGTACCGGAATCACGGCCTGCGTATGCGGCGTACCACGGGTGAGGAACATCACCTGAACGTTTTTGTCTTCGATCAGGGTCTTGGCGTTGGCCGCAGCCAGCTTGGGATCGAACTTGTCGTCCATCGAAATCAGTTCGATGCTCTGTCCGTTGACCCCGCCCTGGGCATTGACGGCGTCGATATGAAGCTTTGCGCCTTCCGTGACCTCCTTCACGCCTGCCGCGACTGGGCCCGAAAAGCCCGCTGTCTGGCCAACGAGGATCTGGCTGTGGACGGAGAAGGTCATCAACGCAAGGAACGCTGAGACGACGAGGGAATTCAAGGGGTTCATGGCGAAGGCTGTTTGTCGATGGATGGGAGGGGAGTCTGTTTGCCGGCGAGCGTTGTCCGCCCGGTTGCCGCAAGAAGAATTGGATGTGCGCGAATGTACGCCGCTGACAGGCAGGGCTCCATAGGTGAAAACCGCTGTGCCTGACCGGCAACGGATGCGAGTTCGCAGCCTTTTTCGTTGCGATGGCGGCCGGTTGCGCGCGGGCGGCGCGCTTTCTGATCAAGGCAAGCATCATGCAAGCTGCCGGTGCGATGGTCGAACCTTCGAACATCGGGCGAGGGTTGACGAATATGCGCGAACAGCAGGGTGAATCAGAATGGTCGACCGTCGCTGCGGCGTCAGCGGCCGACAAGGTCTTGCATTCAGTACCGGCCGAAAGCCCGGGAGTCGGCGGGGAATGGCAATCTCTGACTTTGTGTCCGGTCAGGGACGCTTTCCTCCGCCCCGTGGTGTGGGCGGATTTCGATACCAGCATCGTCGAGGTCGCCCGACTCCTGCGACAGCATCGCTCGTCCTGTGTACTGGTGCGCGATGAGCGGCAACCGGTCCGCCGCACCGGGATCTTTACGGCAACCGGCTTGCAGCGAGCGGTGCTGGACGGACGTCCACTGTCCGCGCTGGCAGTCGGTGAACTGGCGAATTTTGATCTGGTCACCGCCGATCCGCAGATGTTGCTGGGCGATGCGATGGCGCTGATGCTGCGCAGTCGGGTTCACCGGTTGGTGGTCTGCACCGAAGGCGCGGAAACCGGCGTGCTGGAGGCGCTCGACCTTTTCAGTTTTCTGTCCAATCACTCCCACCTGATCACCGTGCAAATCGAAGCTGCAACGGATCTGGCCGATCTGAGCGAGGCTGCGGGTCGCATCACCCGGATGATGGCCTCCTTGCAAAGCAGTGGCACCCGGGTGGAACTGATTGCGCGGCTGGTGCAACAACTGAACGCCCGCCTGTTCCAGCGTGCGTGGGAACTGGTTGCGCCCGAAGAACTGGTGCGCCGCAGTTGTCTGGTGGTGATGGGCAGCGAAGGGCGCGGCGAGCAGCTGCTCAAGACCGACCAGGATAACGGTCTGATTCTCGAAGATGGCTATGTGCCGCCGGTCGATCTGGCGGACATCTGCGAGCGTTTCTCGGCGGCACTTGGCGACTTCGGCTACCCGCCCTGCCCGGGCCGGATCATGGTGAACAACGCCCAGTGGAGAATGAGCAGCGCCGAGTTCTCGCGTGCGGTCCGTCAGTGGCTGATCGCGCCCGAGGCCGACAGCCTGATGAAGCTGGCGATCTTCATGGACGCTCACGCCGTCTGCGGAAATCCGGCACTGCTGAGTCGGGTGCAGGAAGGCCTGTGCGAACTGGCGGTCGGAAACGATCTGATGATGGCGAGGTTCGCCGCCGCGGCCGATGCCTTCGGTCGCGAACCGGGGTGGTGGAGCCGCCTGCTCGGGCGCAGCGACCGCAGCGCTTCGCTGCACCTCAAGAAAGAAGGCATCTTCCCCCTGGTACACGGCGTGCGCAGCCTGGCGCTGGCGCACCGGCTGGCGGGTTGCGCGGGCACGGCAGAACGGGTCAAGGCGTTGGTCAAAGGAGAAAACCTGCCGGTCGACCTGGGGCGCGACCTGATCGACAGCCTGCATTTTTTCCTCGGCCTGAAGCTGCGTGCGGGGCTGGCGGAATTGGCGGCGGGTGTGCCCGTGTCGGGCGAGGTGGATGTCGATCACCTGCCAGGGCTGGAGCGTGATGGCCTCAAAGACGCGCTGGCGGTGGTGAAGCGCTTCAGGACACTGCTGCGACAGCGTTTTCATCTCGATGCGCTCTGAGCCGTCGGTGGCGCCAGGCGAAAAAAAGCCGGGCTGAACCCGGCTTTTTTGGCAGTCCGGGGCATACCCGGACGCTGGTGGTCGATTGACCGGTCAGTGACCCGATGCACCGGAGGCGCCGAGCCCGGTTTCCGACCGGACCTGTTGAGCGGCAAAGGCTGCACGCTCGTTGGCGGCATCGCTGCTGCGATCCAGAATGGAGAACAGCCAGATGCCGATGAACCCGATGGTCATCGAGAACAGCGCCGGTGAGGTATAGGGGAACAGGGCCGAGCCTTTTGGGTTGCCCAGCGTCGCTTCCCAGACGGACGGCGAAACCACGGTCAGTGCAACCGACGAAGCCAGCCCCAGGAAGCCGCCGATCACGGCGCCGCGCGTCGTGCAGTCTTTCCACAGGACGGACATGAACAGCACCGGGAAGTTGGCCGAAGCCGCGATCGCAAAAGCCAGCGACACCATGAATGCGATGTTCTGCTTCTCGAATGCGATGCCCAAGGCCACGGCCACGACGCCCAGGGCGATGGTGGTCATGCGCGAAACCTTGAGTTCAGAGGCGCTGTCGGCGTTGCCCTTCTTGAAGACGGTGGCGTACAGGTCGTGCGAAACGGCCGACGCGCCGGAGAGCGTTAGGCCGGCCACCACGGCCAGAATCGTTGCAAAAGCCACGGCCGAGATGAATCCGTAGAACACGTCGCCGCCGACCGCCTTGGCCACCAGCACGGCCGCCATGTTGGCGGTGCCGGCGCCGCCCTTGATCACACCCTTCGCAACGTCAGAGAACTCGGGGTTGGTGAGCACCAGCGTGATGGCTCCGAAACCAATGATGAAGATCAGGACGTAGAAGTAACCGATCCAGGTGGTGGCCCAGAACACCGACTTGCGGGCTTCCTTGGCATCCGGAACGGTGAAGAATCGCATCAGGATGTGCGGCAAGCCGGCGGTACCGAACATCAGCGCCATGCCGAAAGAAATGGCGGAGATCGGATCTTTCACGAAGCCGCCCGGCCCCATGATGGCCAGACCGGCTTTCGCGGCCTCCTCGGGGGTCTTTCCGGCGTTGGCAGCGATGGCCGTCCGCACCTCAACACCCTTGGCAAACAGCGCTTCGGGGCTGAAGCCGAACTGTGCAAGCACCATGAAGGCCATGAAGGTCACGCCGGCGAGCAGCAGGCAGGCCTTGATGATCTGTACCCAGGTGGTTGCGGTCATGCCACCGAACAGCACGTACACCATCATCAGGCCACCGACGATGACAACAGCCATCCAGTAGTCCAGACCGAACAGCAACTTGATCAGTTGTCCGGCACCGACCATCTGGGCGATGAGGTAGAAGGCCACGACAACCAGCGTGCCCGAGGCGGCAAAAGCCCGGATCGGGGTCTGTTTGAAGCGATAGCCGGCTACGTCGGCAAACGTGAACTTGCCAAGGTTGCGCAGCCGTTCGGCCATCAGGAAGGTGATGACCGGCCAGCCGACCAGGAAGCCGATCGAATAGATCAGGCCGTCATAGCCGCTGGCCATCACCGCTGCCGAGATGCCAAGGAAGGAAGCCGCCGACATGTAGTCGCCGGCAATGGCCAGGCCATTCTGGAAGCCGGTGATCCCGCCGCCTGCGGTATAGAAGTCGGAAGCCGACTTGGTTTTGGCAGCCGCCCACTTGGTGATCCAGAGCGTGCCGACAACAAAGGTGCCGAACATGCCGATGGCCGTCCAGTTCGTGGCCTGCTTGGCGGACTGGCCGACGTCGCCGCCTGCCGCAAACGCAGCGCCAGCGACCAGCAGCATCAACAGGACGCCGAAGACGTTTCTGGTGGTTTTCATTTGGCAGCATCCTTCAGGATTTCAGCGGTCAGGGCGTCGAACTCGCTGTTGGCGCGACGCACATAGATGCCCGTGATCACGATGGTGAAGATGATCACGCCCATGCCGATCGGGATACCCAGCGTCGTAACGCCGGCGCCAATGGGTTGCGCGAGGAAAGGCTTGTCGAAAGCGATCAGCGCGATGTAGCCGTAGTAGACGATCATCATCAGCGCGGTCAGCAGCCAGCCAAAACTGCTGCGCTTTTTTTTCAACTCCAGGTACCTGGGGTTTCGTTGGATCTTGTCAACGAGTGGGTCACTCATGGTTGTCTCCGTGTCGGGTTCAATGGATTTGCAGAAAATGAATAATGTGTCGACGGATTTTCAGCAAGCAGATTCTTGTTTTTGATACTGACCAAGTCCTTACGGATTATGAGGAAAAATGAAATTCATTCGTTCGAGTTTGTTTGTGCAAAATAAATTTGAATATGGAATATCGTCTCGACGACAAAAAGTCAAAAATCTCCATATAAATCAATGTGATGGAGATTATTGTAAGTTTCCATTCATTTTTCACGCTGTGAGTGACAAGTCAGAATTTTGTAAGTGAATGGATCCTCGAAATAATGTTTTCAGGTATTGTCTGGAGTCGGCGTGAATACTGTTTGCACAAACTCATGTGCGGCGTCCGTACACAACAGCTGACAAGGCGCTGCGGTTGCGCCGGGCGCAGCACAAATTCGGGCCGGGTTGCGTTCTGACAGGCCAGGGGGTGGGCCAATTCCCTAACCGAACGTCGAAGGCCCGGCTGCCTACAATGTTTCGCTTCCGGTCGTTCCGGCCTGTCAGGAAAGCACTCGAATGCCCCAAGGAACCATCCGCATTCGCGGCGCGCGTCAGCACAACCTCAAGAACCTCGACCTGGACATTCGCACCGGCGAACTGACCGTGGTGACCGGGCCCAGCGGATCGGGCAAGTCGAGTCTGGTCTTCGACACGCTGTACGCCGAAGGACAGCGGCGCTATGTCGAAACCTTCAGTGCCTATGCGCGCCAGTTTCTCGACCGCATGGACAAGCCGGCGGTTGACCGAGTCGAAGGCGTGCCGCCTGCCATCGCCATCGATCAGACCAATCCGGTTCGCAGTTCGCGCTCCACGGTCGGCACGATGACGGAACTCAACGACCACCTGAAGCTGCTGTTCGCCCGCGCCGCCCGCCTGTTCGACCGCAAGACCGGCCACGAAGTCCGTCACGATTCGCCGGACAGCATCTATGCCGACCTTCAGCAGCGTTGCGCCGAGGATGACCCGCGGCTGGTGCTGACCTTTCCGGTGGAATTGCCGGCGACGGCCTCCGCCGACGAGGTGACGCAATGGCTGTCGGCCAGTGGCTTCACCCGCGTGCAGGCGGAGCGCGAGGTCGCGACGCCATCGGGTCCGCGCAAGGTCCTTGACGTTGCGGCGGACCGGGTGCGAATCGGCAGTGCAGAAAAATCGCGGGTGATCGAAGCGATCGAGGTCGCCCTGAAGCGCGGCAGCGGCCGTCTTAATGTCTATGTGCTGCGCGACGCCGAAGAAGCCGAACGCTGGCGGTTCTCGACGGGTCTGCATTGCCCCGAAAGCGACCTGCGCTACAGCGAGCCGATTCCGTCGGCGTTCTCCTTCAACTCGGCCGTGGGCGCCTGCGAAACCTGCCGGGGCTTCGGCCGGGTCATCGGCGTGGACTACGGCCTGGTGATCCCGGACGAAAAACTGACCTTGCGTGCCGGCGCCATCAAGCCGATGCAGACGCCCGCGTGGAAAGAGTGCCAGGACGACCTGATGCGCCATGCGGAGCCGGCCGGCATTCCGCGCGACACGCCCTGGAGCAAGCTCACCCCCGATCAGCAGCGCTGGGTGATCGAAGGGTCTCTGAGCTGGAACGGCAAGTGGAACCAGCACTGGTATGGCGTGCGCCGGTTCTTCGAGTATCTGGAGACCAAATCCTACAAGATGCACATCCGCGTGCTGCTGTCCAAGTACCGCAGCTACACGCCATGCGGTGTCTGCGGCGGCGCGCGGCTCAAGACCGAAAGCCTGTTGTGGCGCATCGGGTCGAAAGAGGATGCCGACGCCGCGCTGGCACCCGCTGACCGCTTCCTGCCGGCCGGTGTGGAATGGACGCGGCAGCAGCTGGAAGATCTGCCTGGCCTTTGCCTGCACGACCTGATGCTGATGCCGCTGGATCGTTTGCGGCGCTTTGTCGACCGGCTGGCCACGCCGTCAGCGGGCCAGCAGGGCGAACAGCAGGCACTGTCGATGCTGCACGAAGAAATTGCCACCCGGCTCAAGTACCTCTGCGACGTCGGAATCGGCTACCTGACGCTGGATCGCCAGAGTCGCACGCTCTCGGGCGGTGAGGTTCAGCGCATCAACCTGACGACCGCGCTGGGGACCTCGCTGGTCAACACGCTGTTTGTGCTGGACGAGCCCAGCATCGGCCTGCATCCGCGTGACATGAACCGCATCATCGTCGCGATGCAGCGCCTGCGCGATGCTGGCAACACGCTGGTGGTGGTGGAACACGATCCGGCGGTGATGATGGCCGCCGACCGCATGATCGACATGGGCCCGGGGCCGGGTGAGCGGGGCGGTCAGATCGTTTTTGACGGATCGACCGATGCGCTCAGAAAAGCCGACACCCTCACCGGCGCCTACTTGGGCGGGCGCAAGCAGATCGGCATGGGTTTCAGGCGCATGGTGACCGACGCCACTCCGCGGCTGGTGCTGGAAGGCGCCCGCGAGCACAACCTGCGAAACGTGTCGGTGGAGTTCCCGCTGCAACGCCTGGTCACCGTCACGGGCGTCAGTGGTTCCGGCAAGTCGTCGTTGATCCAGGACGTGCTGGCGCCGGCGTTGATGCGCAGCTTCGGCAAGTCCACCGAAGCGCCGGGCGCGCACGACCGACTGCTCGGGGCCGACCATCTTGGCGATGCGATCTTTGTCGACCAGTCACCGATCGGCAAGACGGCACGCTCCAACCCGGCCAGCTATGTCGGCGCCTGGGACTCGTTGAGGGAGCTTTTTGCCACATCGCCCGTGTCGCGGCAGCGCGGCTACACCGCCAGCAAATTCAGCTTCAACAGTGGCGACGGCCGCTGCCCGCTTTGCGGCGGCTCGGGCTTCGAACATGTCGAGATGCAGTTTCTCAGCGACGTCTACCTGCGCTGCCAGGACTGTGACGGCAAACGCTACCGGGCGGAAATTCTGGAAGTCCGCATCGAACGCCAGGCGGTGGGCGAACTGCGGCCCCGGGCGCTGAACGTCGCCGATGTGCTGGATCTGACCGTCAGCGAGGCTGCCGCGCTTTTTGCCGGCGACCGGGACGTGATCCGCGCGCTGCAGCCGCTGGTCGATGTCGGACTCGAATACCTGAGGCTGGGCCAGCCGGTTCCCACGCTGTCCGGTGGCGAGTCGCAGCGGCTGAAGCTGGCCGGCTTTCTGGCCGAGGCCGCCCGCTCCGGTTCGCGGGCCGGTACCCGGCAGGCCGCCGCCAGCCGGCAAGGTCTGCCGCGAAAAGGCACGCTGTTCCTGTTCGATGAACCCACCACCGGCCTGCATTTCGATGACATTGCCAAGCTGATGCGAGCCCTGCGCAAGTTGCTGGAGGGTGGGCATTCGCTGATCGTGATCGAGCACAACCTGGACGTGATTCGCGCGAGTGACTGGCTGATCGACCTGGGGCCCGAAGGCGGCGAAGGCGGCGGACAGATCGTTGCCGAAGGAACGCCAGAGGACCTTCGGTTGCACCCGACCTCACTGACGGGGCAGGCGCTGCGCGACTATGACCGGTCGCTGGGTCTGGGAGTGCTCGCGGCCGGCGAGCCCCGGCAGCGACTGACCATCGCGGCGCCGGCCCGTTCCAGGGCGGTGGCCGCCAGCGCCGGGGAGAGCGAACAGATCCGCATCGTCCACGCCCGCGAGCACAACCTGAAATCGCTCAGCGTGGACATTCCCCGGGGGCAATTCAACGTCATCACCGGGGTCAGCGGTTCGGGCAAGTCGACGCTGGCGTTCGACATCCTCTTCAACGAAGGTCAGCGCCGTTACCTGGAAAGCCTGAACGCCTACGCGCGCAGCATTGTCCAGCCGGCGGGTCGCCCCGAGGTGGACGCGGTCTACGGCATTCCGCCGACGGTGGCCATCGAGCAGCGCCTGTCGCGTGGGGGGCGCAAGAGCACGGTGGGGACAACCACCGA
The DNA here is from genome assembly GCA_014879655.1 of Burkholderiaceae bacterium. GTDB lineage: Bacteria > Pseudomonadota > Gammaproteobacteria > Burkholderiales > Burkholderiaceae_C > JACSRS01. The sequence continues at coordinate 11,807 of JACSRS010000043.1, read as the reverse complement.
GGTCTGGCATTTCCTGCGCCTGCTCTACGTCAAGCTGGGCGTGCAGCATTGCATCCACGATGGCGTGGCGGTGCAGCCACAGACGCCGGACAGCATTGCCGCGCAGTTGCTGAAGCACTTTCGCGGCCAGCACATCGGGCTGCTGGCGCCGCTGGTGATGAACCGCAAGGGGGTCTACACCGAGCTGGCTGATTGGGCGCGCCCGCGGGGTTTCACCCATTTGCGCGTGGACGGCCAGTTCCTGCCCACCGCGGCTTTTCCGCGACTGGACCGGTTCCGCGAGCACACCATTGAACTGCCGGTGATGAGCCTGGACGTGCGACCCGAAAACGAAGGGCTGCTGCGGGAGGCCCTTGGCCGCGCGCTGGAGCACGGCAAGGGCGTGGTGCATGTCCTGAGCGACCTGCAGGATCTGGCGGCCGCGATGGCCGAAGGCGCACCCACCGACCGCATCGGCAGCCTGCAGGTTTTCTCGACCCGGCGCGCCTGCCCGGTTTGCAGCACCAGTTATGCCGAACTGGATCCGCGGCTGTTTTCTTACAACAGCAAACATGGCTGGTGCCCCGAATGCGTGGGCACCGGTCTGGCACTGACCCGCGAGCAGCGCAAGGCGCTGGACGATTCGGTGCGCGACGACGACCAGAAAGGGCGGGAGCAATCGTTTGCCGAGCCGGAACTGGACGACGTGGTGGACGGTGTCTGTCCCGGCTGCGCAGGCGCCCGGCTGAATGCAACGGCGCGCGCGGTGCGATTTGCCGGGGTCGGCATCGCGGAACTGGCCGGCAAGTCGGTGGAAGCGTTGGGGCAGTGGGTTGATGCGCTGTCGCTGTCCGGCCGTGAAGCGGACATCGCGCGCGACCTGGTGCCGGAAATCCGCAGCCGCCTGGCGTTTCTGGAGTCGGTGGGTCTGGGCTACCTGACGCTGGATCGCGGTGCGCCCACGCTGTCCGGCGGCGAGGCGCAGCGCATCCGGCTGGCGGCGCAACTCGGCAGCAATCTGCAAGGGGTCTGCTATGTGCTGGACGAGCCGACCATCGGCTTGCATGCGCGCGACAACCAGGTGCTGTTGGGTGCGCTGAAGTCGCTCAGTGACAAGGGGAACACGCTGGTGGTGGTTGAGCATGATGTCGACACTATCCGTCACGCCGACCACATCATCGACATCGGCCCCGGCGCCGGCACGCGCGGCGGCCACCTGGTCGCGCAAGGCCAGGTCAGCGATCTGACCGGCAATGCCGATTCGGCCACGGGCCGCTACCTGCTGCACGCGATGCGTCACCCGGTGCAGCCGCGCCGCCCGGTGGAGGGCGCCGATTGGTTGCACGTCACCGGCGCGCAGATGCACAACCTGCGTTCGGTCGATGCAAAGGTGCCCCTGCAGCGGCTGGTTGCCGTGACGGGCGTCTCAGGGTCCGGCAAATCGACGCTGGCGCGCGACGTGCTGCTGGCCAGTGTGCAGTCGCGCGTTGCGCAGCGTTCGGACCGTGCCGGCCGCGAAGCGCAGGCAGCCGGCCGATGGGCGCCGGTTACCGGCTGCCAGAACCTCACGGGGTTCGAATCCATCGACCGGGTGCTGGAGGTCGACCAGACGCCGATCGGCAAGACACCGCGCAGTTGCCCTGCGACCTACATCGGCTTCTGGGACGCGGTCCGCAAGCTGTTCGCCGAAACGCTGGAGGCGCGCGCGAGGGGCTACAAGGCCGGCCGCTTCAGTTTCAACACCGGCGAGGGGCGCTGCGCCACTTGCGAGGGGCAGGGCATCCGCACCATCGCAATGAGCTTCCTGCCTGATGTGAAAGTGCTGTGCGAATCCTGCAAAGGCGCCCGCTTCAACCCCGAAACACTGGCCGTCAGCTGGCGCGGTCGCAGCATCGGTGACGTGTTGCGCATGGAAGTGGACGAGGCGGTGAGTTTCTTTGCCAGCATGCCCGCAATCGGTCATCCGCTGCAATTGCTCAAGGACGTGGGGCTGGGCTATCTCACGCTCGGCCAGCCGTCGCCAACCTTGTCTGGCGGCGAAGCGCAGCGGATCAAACTGGTCAGTGAACTGAGCAAGGTTCGCGACGACGTCACCCGTCGGGGGCAAAAAGCGCCGCACACGCTCTATGTGCTCGACGAGCCCACCGTCGGGCTGCACATGGCCGACGTGGACAAGCTGATCGGCGTGTTGCACCGGCTGGTGGACGGCGGCCACAGCGTGATCGTCATCGAGCACGATCTCGACCTGATCGCCGAGGCCGACTGGATCCTGGACCTGGGCCCCGAAGGCGGCGACGCCGGTGGGCGCCTGGTCGCTGCCATGACGCCGGAGGCACTGGTGCTGACCGAAACCCATACCGGAAGGGCGCTCGGACCGGTGCTCAAGCGTCCGTAAAGGGTCGCGCAAGACCTTGGCGCAACCGCCGCTCCCCTGCGGATGACACGGGCCTCAGTGTTTTCCCTTGGTGTCGAAGGTAATTTGTCAAAATGTAAGTTCGACGTATGTAAAGCACCGGACAGTCGCCCCGTGCAATGCCGTGGCCCTGACTGCGGCTTGTCTTGAGCAGCGGTTCGCCGCTGAATTTGTGTAAACCTACCGAGGAGATTTCATGAAGGAAGACCTAAGCAGTCAGGCCTACTGGAAGGCGACGCTCGCACTGTTGACCAAGATTCTGATCATCTGGTTTCTGGTGTCGTTCGGGGCCGGCATTCTGTTCGCACCCATGCTGGACAACATCAAGCTCGGCGGCTATCCGCTGGGATTCTGGTTCGCCCAGCAGGGCTCCATCTACATCTTCATTGCGCTGATTTTTTATTACGCGAAGAAGATGGGCGATATCGACCGCAAGTTCGACGTGCATGAAGACTGAGGACTGAACCATGGATCTCCAAACAACTATCTACATTGGCGTCGGTCTGAGCTTTGCGCTCTACATCGGTATCGCCATCTGGGCCCGTGCCGGCTCAACCAGTGAGTTCTACGCCGCCGGCGGCAGCGTCCATCCCGTCACCAACGGTATGGCAACTGCCGCTGACTGGATGTCTGCCGCATCGTTCATCTCGATGGCTGGCCTGATCTCCAACATGGGCTACGGTGGTGCCCTGTTCCTGATGGGCTGGACGGGTGGTTACGTGCTGCTGGCCATGCTGCTGGCGCCGTACCTGCGCAAGTTCGGCAAGTTCACGGTGCCGCAGTTCATCGGCGACCGCTTCTACTCGAAGAGCGCCAGTACCGTGGCGGTGATCTGTCTGCTGACAGCATCCATCACCTACATCATCGGACAGATGACGGGTGTGGGCGTGGCGTTCTCGCGCTTCCTGGGCGTGTCCAGCTCAACCGGCATCTATGTCGGCATGGGCATCGTGTTCCTGTATGCCGTGTTCGGCGGCATGAAGGGCATCACCTACACGCAGGTGGCGCAGTACATCGTGCTGATCCTGGCCTACACCGTTCCTGCGGTATTCATCTCGCTGCAACTGACCGGCAATGCCATACCGCAACTGGGTCTGGGCTCCAACCTGGTCGGTCACGACGTGTCGCTGCTGGCCAAACTGGACCAGGTGGTCACCGAACTGGGCTTCGGCAAGTACACCACATCGCTACCGGGCAGTACCCTGAACATGTTTGTCTACACCCTGTCGCTGATGATCGGCACCGCCGGTCTGCCGCACGTGATCATGCGATTCTTCACGGTTCCCTCGGTGAAAGACGCGCGTGCATCGGCGGGCTGGGCGCTGGTGTTCATTGCCATCCTGTACACCACGGCACCGGCTGTGGCGGCCATGGCCAAGACCAACCTGATCCGCACGGTCACCCCGGGCGTGGTGATGAAGGATACCGACATTTACGCGCCAGATGCTGCCATCCTGGGTGCTGATCGTCCGGACTGGATGAAGCGCTGGGAAAAGACCGGTCTGCTGAAGTGGACCGACAAGAACGGCGACGGCCGCATCCAGTACTACAACGACAAGTCCAAGAACGCTGATTTCCAGAAGAAAGCTGCTGACGCCGGCTGGAAAGGTAACGAGCTTGACGTGAACGCCGACATCATCGTGCTGGCCAACCCCGAGATCGCGCTGCTGCCCAACTGGGTGATTGCGCTGGTGGCGGCGGGTGGTCTGGCAGCGGCGCTTTCCACGGCGGCTGGTCTGTTGATGGCCATTTCTGCGGCGGTTTCGCACGACCTGATCAAGAACATCTTTGTTCCGGACATCAGCGAAAAAGGTGAACTGCTGGCGGGCAAGATCTCGATGGCTGTGGCCATCGTGATTTCCGGCTACCTGGGTCTGAACCCGCCGGGCTTCGCGGCCGGTACGGTGGCGCTGGCCTTCGGTATTGCCGCCAGCTCGCTGTTCCCCGCGATCATGATGGGTATCTTCAGCAAGAAGATGAACAAGGAAGGCGCGATGGCCGGCATGCTGTCGGGCCTGTTCATCACGCTGTTCTATGTGTTTGCACACAAGGGCATCTTCTTCATCAAGGGCACCGAGTATCTGGGCCTGATCGGTGGCGCCAACAGCTTCTTCGGCATCACGCCTGAAGCCTTCGGTGCGATTGGCGCGGCCGTGAACTTTGCGGTTGCCTTCCTGGTTGACAAAGTGACGGAGCCGCCGCCGGCACACATCCAGGCCATGGTGGAAGCCGTGCGGGTTCCGCGGGGTTCCAAGGCTGTGAACGGCGCACATTGATGCGACGGTCCGAAGTCTGAAAACGGATGCCGGCCGCGGCAAGCGGCCGGGATGACAATGGAGGCTCTGCCGGCGGCGCTGGCAGAGCCTTTCTTATTGAATTGGCCGGAAAGCGATCGTCGTTTCCGGCCGGGAGACCTGCATGGTTTTTGACGTCAGCGTAGCGATTACCTGGATTCTGTTCCTGGCGCTTTTTCCGATCGCGTTCTTCTGGCTCCGCCGGGCCTGGCGCATCGGGGCGAAGCGCGATTTTTCAGAGGTTGCACTCAAAGGAGGTGTCTCGCCGGAAAACCCGGCGAAGTACGCGCCCTATGAACTGGCGATCAACCTCATTGCCGGCACGGTCATTGCGACGGTCATCGTCCTGATTCTGCTCGGGCGCCTCGACTACAGCACCTGGAGCGCCATTGCCGGCAGCACCATCTGGTGCAAGTTTTTCGCGAGCTTCGGCCTCTCGCGGCAGGCCCATGTCAAGCTGGGCCGGCAGCCCAAATGATCTGTATCAAGAGCTGTTCGTTGGCCGCGCCCGATTCGTAAGAACTTGGTAAGAGCCTCGGGCACAATGAATTGCAGAGGGTCCGCGCAGCTCGCGCAGGATCCCGCAAGAGGAGACAGCGGTGTTCAAGGGCATTGACGCGCAACGACTGGTGGCCGTTTTTCTGGGCGGCTGGCTGGTTTTCAACTTCCCGCTGCTGGGTCTCTGGGACCGCGACGTGTCGATCGGCGGGTTTCCGGTGTTTCCGACGGCCCTGTTTGCGCTCTGGGCCCTGCTGATCGGCGTGCTGGCCTGGTTGATGGAGCGCCCGGGCGCCGATCCGCAGGACGACTAGGGCGCGCCATGCTGTCGCCCGCCACGGTCATCGGCGCGTCATTCGCCTATCTGCTGCTGCTGTTTGGCATGGCCTGGCTGGCCGACCGCCGCGCCGCAGCCGGGCGCTCGCTGATAGCCAATCCCTGGGCTTACGCGCTGTCGCTGGCGGTTTACTGCACCGCGTGGACCTACTTTGGCAGTGTTGGCCGGGCCGCTTCGGGCGGCGTCTGGTTCCTGCCGATCTACCTCGGTCCGACGCTGGCCATGGCGCTGGGCTGGATGGTGATGCGCAAGATGATCCGCATCGCCAGGACCTACCGGATCACCTCCATCGCCGACTTCATCGGCAGCCGCTACGGCAAGAGCCCGTTGCTGGCCGGGCTGGTCACGCTGATCGCGGTGGTCGGCATCGTTCCCTATATCGCGTTGCAGCTCAAGGCTGTCTCGGCCGGGTATGCGCTGCTGACGGCTGCCGATCTGACGGCAGTGTCACAGCCGCAGCACTGGAGCCTGGATGGCACGTTTTATGTGGCGCTGGCGCTCGCAGGATTTGCCATGGTGTTCGGCGCCCGGCATCTGGACTCCACCGAACGCCATGAAGGCATGGTCGCGGCCATCGCCTTTGAATCGGTGGTCAAGCTGGTGGCCTTTCTGGCGGTGGGATTGTTCGTCACCTACGGGCTTTTCGGGGGGGCGGTCGACATTTTCGAGCGGGCGCAGGCCGTGCCTTCGCTGGCTGCCCTGTTGCGGCTGGAGCAGGGCGGCGGATTTGCCTGGGCGCAGTGGTTTGCCCTGACCTTGCTGTCGATGCTGTCGGTGCTGTTCCTGCCCCGGCAGTTTCAGGTCATGGTGGTGGAAAACGTGCGCGAGAGCCATTTGCGGCGCGCGATCTGGCTGTTTCCGCTGTACCTGCTGGCCATCAACCTGTTCGTGCTGCCCATCGCCCTGGGTGGTCTGCTGTATTTCGGCGCTGACAACATGAATCCGGAAACCTTCGTGCTGTCGTTGCCGCTGGCGGCGGGGCAGCACGGACTGGCGCTGTTTGCCTTCATCGGCGGCCTGTCGGCGGCCACCGGTATGGTCATCGTCGAGACCATCGCGGTTTCGACGATGGTCAGCAACGAACTGGTGATGCCGCTGCTGCTGCGTATTCGCCACCTGTCTGCCGGTGGCGGGCCGGAACTGACCCGCCCGCTGCTGGCCATTCGTCGCGCCGCGATCCTGGCGGTGCTGATGCTCGGCTATGGCTACTTCCACCTCGCCGGTGAGGCGTATGCGCTGGTCAGCATCGGCCTCATCAGCTTTGCGGCCGTGGCGCAGTTCGCGCCGGCGATGCTGGGGGGGTTGTACTGGCGCGGGGGCACGCGGCGGGGCGCGATTGCAGGGCTTTCGGCCGGCTTTCTGATGTGGGCCTACACGCTGATGCTGCCCTCGATTGCCAAGTCGGGGTGGATGGACATGGCGTTTCTTGCGCACGGCCCGTGGGGCATCGAAATGCTGCGCCCCGAGCAACTGATGGGTTTGCACGGCTTGGACGGTCTGACCCATTCGCTGTTCTGGAGTCTGCTGGTCAACGCCGGTGCCTACGTCGGCCTGTCACTGTGGCGGGCGCCGTCGGGGCAGGAGGCGAGCCAGGCCTTGATGTTTGTCGACGTTTTCAGACGGACCACGTTGTCGAGTCCGGTGTTCTGGCGCGGCAAGGCCCGGGTTGCCGACCTGCAGCGCTTGTGCGAGCGCTTTCTGGGCGTGGCGCGCACCCGGGTGCTGTTCGAGCACTACGCGAGGCGCGAAGGCGCCCGCGATGTTGCCGCCATCACGCCCGACGCCCGGCTGGTGCAGCACGTCGAAACGCAACTGGCCGGCGCGGTGGGCAGCGCATCGGCACGGGTGCTGGTGGCCTCGGCGGTTGAAGAAGAAGCGCTGACGGCCGAAGATGTGCTGCGCATCCTGGACGAAGCCTCGCAGCTGCGTGCGCACTCGCGCGAACTGGAGGAAAAGTCGCAGTCGCTGGAACGGGCCACTGCCGAACTGCGCGCAGCCAACGAGCAGCTCAAGAGTCTGGACCGGATGAAGGACGACTTCATGTCGTCGGTGACGCACGAGTTGCGCACGCCGCTCACCTCCATCCGGGCGCTGGCCGAACTGATGCGTGACGACGCCGACATGCCGGCCGGGCAGCGCCAGCAGTTCATCGGCATCATCGTGGCCGAAACCGAACGGCTGTCCCGGCTGGTGAACCAGGTGCTGGACATGGCCAAGATCGAGTCCGGCCATGCCGAATGGCACAACACCGACCTGGATCTGCGCTCGCTGGTGCAGCAGGCCGTGACCACCACCGGCGAGATTTTTCACGAGCGCGGCGCCGCGGTTGCGCTCGACCTGCCGGACGGGCCGGTGCCGCCGCTGCGGGCCGACGCCGACCGCCTGACCCAGGTGCTGCTGAACCTGCTGTCCAACGCCGCAAAGTTCGTCCCCGCCGGTGGCGAGGTGCGAGTCGCTCTGGCGGTTGATGAAGACGGTGCGACGGTAACGGTACAGGACAACGGGCCTGGCGTTCCACCCGAGCAGCGCCAGCTGATTTTCGAACGCTTCCAGCAAGGCGGCGATGCTGTGCACCGTCCCCAGGGTACCGGCCTGGGGCTGCCGATCAGTCGCCAGATCGTCGAGCATTTCGGCGGGCGCCTGTGGCATGAAGTTTCACCCGAAGGACTGACGCAGTTCCGGTTTCACCTGCCCTGGCGCGCTGCCGCCGCAGTCCCGAACCCCGACAACAAAGGAGAGAAGTCATGAGCAAAACCATTCTGGTCGCCGACGATGAGCCGAACATCGTCATTTCGCTCGAATACCTGCTGCAGCGCGAGGGCTACACCGTCATCGTTGCGCGTGACGGCCAGGAGGCCCTGGACGCCATCGCACGTGACAAGCCCGATCTGGTGTTGCTGGATGTGATGATGCCGCACAAGAGCGGGTTCGAGGTCTGCCAGGCGGTGCGGGCCGACAGCGACGTGCGTGACACACGCATCCTGATGCTGACGGCCAAAGGGCGGGAGACCGACGTCGCCAAAGGTTTGGCGCTTGGCGCCGATGCCTACATGACCAAGCCTTTTTCGACCAAGGCGCTGGTCGAGAAAGTCCGGCAGATGCTGGAGGATGCGGCATGAAGACGGATCGCCGACTGATTCTGGCCGTGGCGGGCGTCGGACTGGCGCTGCTGGTCTGGCTGGGGCTGATCGCCGCCATGGTCTGGTCGACCCTGGAGGGTAGCGAGCGGGCGACGCTGGGCAACATGCAGGGGCCGCGCCTGGTGCTGGTGGCCATGGGCTGGTTTGTCGCACTGGCGCTGGTCACGGCAGGTCTGCGGGTGCTGTTGCGTCGCTACGCCAGCGCGCCCGCACGGCTGCTGGAGCAGGCCCGGGTCTTGCTGGCCGCCAGCGAGCCGCAACAGATCGAACCGGGCGGGTCGAGCGAGAACCGGGCACTGGCCGAGGCCTTCAACGAACTGGCCACCCAGCGTGACCGCTTGCGCGCCGACATGGCCGAGCAGATCGCCCAGGCCAGCCGCAGCGTGCAGCAGGAGAAAAACCGCCTGGCCGCTCTGATGGCCGAACTGACGCAAAGCGTGGTGGTGTGCAACCTGGACGGGCGCATCCTGCTCTACAACAGCCGGGCCCGGCTGCAGTTTCGGGCACTGTCTCAGGCGCCGAACCTGGCCGACGGGGCCGAACTGATCGGCATCGGCCGCTCAATCTACGCGGTGTTCGATCGCCAGCTTGTGGCCCATGCGCTGGAGAGCGTGCACCAGCGGCTGGGGCGCGGGGCCGCCAACCCTTCCGCCCAGTTTGTCACCACCACCCGCTCGGGGCAGTTGCTGCGCGTGCAGATGGCGCCGGTGCGCGAAAGCGAAGGCGCCGCCAGGGACGGTGCCGACGTCAGCGGCTTTGTGCTGATGCTCGACAACGTCACCCGCAATTTCGAGGAAGAAAGCCTGCGCGACCAGTTGCTGCATGGCCTGACCGAGCGCAGCCGCTCGTCGCTGGCCAACATCCAGGCGGCGGTGGACATGCTCTCGCTGCCCGACCTTGAGACGCACATGCGCGAGCGCTTCCTGACGGTGGTCCGCGACGAGGTGCAAGCCATGGGCCAGCGCATCACCGACCTGGCCGCACGCACGGCCGAAGGCATCAAGACGCGCTGGCCGCTGGAGGAAATGCAGGGTGCCGACCTGATGCTGGCCGCGCAGCGGCGCATCGAGGCGCACAGTGGCCGGCCGGTGACGCTGGACTCGGTCGACGCCACCGTCTGGCTGCGGGTGGACAGCTTCACCTTGCTGCAGGCCCTGGCCTACCTGGCGGGGCGGCTGGTCGACGAGTTCGAGGTCAAGAACCTGCGGCTGCGGCTGCAGACGGCGGGTTCGCGTGCACAGCTGGACCTGATCTGGGCAGGCCGGGCGATGAGCACCGAGACGGTGATGACCTGGGAAATGGACCCGATGCGCTTTGGCGCCGAAAGCACACCGCTGACGGTGCGCGACGTGATCGAGCGTCACGGCGGCGAGATGTGGTTCGAACGGGAGCGCCAGCGCCAGGAGGCGTTCTTCCGTTTGCTGTTGCCGCTGGCCAGCGCCAACGAGCAGATGGACGCGACGCAGATCATGCACAACGAGAGCCGGCCCGAGTACTACGACTTCGACCTGTTCCAGACCAGCAGCGAGAGCAGCGCGCTTGACGACCGGCCGTTGTCCGAATTGGCGTACACCGTGTTCGACACCGAAACCACCGGCCTGAACCCCTCCGAGGGCGACGAGATCATCCAGATCGGCGCAGCGCGCATCGTCAATACTCGGCTGCTGCGCCAGGAAAGCTTCGAGCAGCTCATCGACCCCGGCCGCCTGATCCCGGCGGCTTCGATCCCCATTCACGGCATCACGCAGGAGATGGTGAAGGGGCAGCCGAATATTGAACAGGTTCTGCCGGCGTTTCATGCGTTTGCGCAGGACACGGTGCTGGTTGCCCACAACGCAGCGTTCGACATGAAGTTCCTGCAGTTGCTCGAGGGGCGAACCGGCATCGCCTTTCACAACCCGGTGCTCGACACACTGTTGCTGTCGGCAGTGGTGCATCCGAACCAGGAGTCGCACCGGCTCGAAGCCATTGCCGAGCGCTTCAACATCACGGTGCTCGGGCGCCACACGGCGCTGGGCGACGCGATCGTCACCGCTGAAGTCTGGCTGCGACTGATCCCGCTGCTGCAGGAGATGGGCATCCGCACCGTGCGTGAAGCGCGCGAGGCGGCGCAGAAGACCTACTACGCGCGGCTGAAGTACTGACCGGGGCCGCGGCTGCGGGCAAACCCCGGCGCCGACCTTGTCACGGCAGTGTTGGCAAGTTCAGTGGCTGCCCCCGGCGTAGCGGTTGCCCAGCACGCCCTGCAGCGTCTGAACCACGCCGAACGCTTCCTTGAGCTGGCTGCGTTCGAAGTTCGACAGCTCTTCCAGTGCGAGGAAGTTGTCGGGCGCCTGGCCTTGCTGCATCTGCCGCGCCTGGTGCGCGATGCGCAGGCCTGCCAGAAACTCCAGCGCGTCCCGCAGGTCACGGGCACTCTTGGCGCTGACTTCGCCGCTGTTGCCACAGGCATCGAGCCGGTCCTGCGTGTTCACCGCACTGATGCCGCCCGCGAGCGCGTAGACACGCGCGAGATCGACGATGGGGACGATGCCGCTGTGCTTGAGGTCGATGGTGCGCGCGTTTTCGCCACTGCGGATCAGCGAAATGTTGCCGAACATTCCCAGGGGCGGGCGATGCTTGAGCGCGTTGCTCACCATATGGGCCAGAAACAGGCTGTTGCCCTTTGTGCGTTGCAGCACCTCGGCTCGCAGCGAATCCAGGATCTCCGCCTTGCCATGGATGGCGCGCAGGTCAAAGAAGACGCAGGTGAGCATCAGCGCCATCGGGTCGGGTCGGTCCACCCAGTTATGGAAATACTGCAGCCAGCGCTGGCGGGGCTGGCGCCACTTGTCCGTCATCGCCATCATTTCGCCCGGACAGTGGATGTAGCCGCAGGCGGCCAGCCCGTCACAGACGAAGCGGGAGAACGCACGGAAGTAGTCGCCGTGCACCGCTTCGTCATAGCGGTCATCGAGCACCAGGCAGTTGTCCTGGTCCGACTTGGCGGTCTGTTCGCTGCGCGCCTGCGAGCCGGCCGCGACCCAGACGTAGTCAATCGGCGCCGGGCCGAGCTGGGTTTCGGCCAGGTGAATCAGGCGGATGGTCAGCGCATCGGTGATGGCGGTGATGATGTGGCCGGTGCTGTAGGCGCTGGCATCGGCCGC